>DASYSL010000153.1:0-6304 GCA_036003365.1 Candidatus Eiseniibacteriota bacterium | reverse complement strand
AGATCGCGCAGCAAGTTCGGAATCCGGAAGGCGATGTTGAAGGCGTCGGCCGCGTTGCCGGCGCCGAAGAGCGCGGCCACCACCTGCTCGCGCACCACGCCGAGAATGCGGCTCACGAGCGTGGCCGCGGTCACCGGCCCCGCCGAAGCGCCGAGCCCCCCTTCCTCCCCCGCCGGGCCCACCGTCGACGGCGTCGAAGCCTCGGCGCCGACCGCCGTGGCTTCCGACTCCGCCGCTTCGGTTCGCGTCGCCGCCACCGCGTTCGCGTCCGTCTCTGCGCTTCGCGTTTGTCCGTCCGCGGACGGCATGCTAGCGTCCCGGCCCATGACCCTCGCTCAAGCGGCGATTCTCGGTGTCGTGCAGGGCCTCACGGAATTCCTCCCGGTTTCGAGCTCGGCGCACCTCGCGCTCTTTCCCTGGGTGTTCGGCTGGAAGGATCCCGGTCTTGCGTTCGACGTGGCGCTGCACTGGGGCACGCTGGTGGCACTCCTGATCTACTTCTGGCGCGAATGGCTGAAGCTCGCGGCCGGCGCGCTGCGCGCCCTCCTCGAGCGCCGCCTCAACGACGAGACCGTGCTCTTGGGCAAGCTCATCGCCGGCACCGTCCCGGCCGCCATCGCCGGCGTGCTGCTCGAGGATTACGCCGATCGCGTGCTCCGAGCGCCGTGGATCATCGCCACCATGCTGGCCGTGGTCGGCGTCGTGATGTGGATCGCCGACCGGCGCGCGCGAAGCGGCGACGACAGCGCCACGCCGGGCTGGGGGGCGGCCATCGCCATCGGCTGCGCGCAGGCTTTGGCGCTCGTGCCCGGCACCTCGCGGAGCGGCATCACCATGATCGCGGGCCTCTGGGCCGGGCTGCCGCGACCCGCTGCCGCGCGCTACTCGTTCTTGCTCTCCGCCCCGATCATCTTCGGCGCCGGGCTCAAGGAGCTGCCCAAGATCGTGCACGGCGATCCGGGCACCACGCTCGTCGGCCTCGTGGCCGCGGCGATTTCGGGCGGTTTCGCCATCGCCTTCCTGCTGCGCTATCTGAGCCGGGGATCGTTCGTGCCTTTCGCCGTCTATCGTCTGGCGCTCGCCGCGTTCGTCGTGGTGTTGATCGTGGTGCGGGGCTAGAAGGCCGATCACGCGGCCGGTCAGTCCAGCGACCGAGGCGCGTGGTCCGTGCTCGAGCGCTCGCGCGCCGCGCGATCGGCGAAGAAGCGGTTCAGGTAGTCGCGCAGGGCGACGCGCGCGCGGTGCAGGCGCGACTTCACCGCCGGCACCGAAAGCTCCAGGATCTCCGAGGCCTCCGCGTTCGACATGCCTTCCACCTCGCGCAGCAGGAACACCTGCGCCAGATCTTCCGGCAGCGACTGGACGGCGAGCTCGAGCGCGTCGCGCAGCTCGTCGTTGAGCGTCTCCTCGATGGGACCGCGGCCCCAGTCGGCGAGCTGGAGCGTGATCTGGCCTTCCTCGCGGTCGCGCGGCTCCTCGAGGGACACCATGCCCTCGCGGCGCTTGCGCCGCTTCATGAGTGCGGCGTTCATGGCCACGCGATAGAGCCAGGTGGAAAAGGTCGACTTGCCCTCGAAGCGCCCGAGGTTGCGGTAGGCGGAGAGGAACGCTTCCTGAAGCGCGTCCTGGGCGTCCTCTTCGTTGCGCAGCACGCGATAGGTGAGGCGGTGGACCTTGTCGGCGTAGCGCTCGGCGAGCACGTCGAAGGCGTGGGTCTCGCCGCCCTGGGCGCGCGTCACCAACTCCGCGTCGGGCAGGCTCGAAAGGCTCGAGCCGTCCGAGCGGTGCCCCTCCTCGGCCGCCTTCTCGCGCGACTTGTCCGCTTCCGCCATACAGCCTCCAGCCTTCGCGAAGCCCCCACCATACGGGCGGGGAGAAGGAGGGTCAAACGGACTCGGCGATTACGAAGCGCCGCGCACCGGATTGGCCAGCCGGCCCACGCCCTCGACCTCGATCTCGACCGTGTCGCCGGGGACGAGCGGGCCCACGCCGGCGGGCGTCCCGGTGGAGATCACGTCGCCCGGCTCGAGCGTCATGACGCGGGACACGAAAGAGACCAGCTCGGCGCTCTTGACCAGGAGATCGCGCGTCGTTCCCTCCTGCCGTAACTCGCCGTTCACGCGCGCGCTCAGGTGCAGCACGTCGGCATCGAGGCCGCGGGCGATGCCCGGGCCGAGCGGACAGAAGGTGTCGAAGCCCTTCGCCCGGCCCCACTGCCCGTCTTTCTTCTGCAGGACGCGGGCCGAGACGTCGTTGAGTGCGGTGACGCCAAAGATGGCGCGCCGCGCCTCCTCCAGGGAGCCGCGCGTCAGGCGCGTGCCGATCACGACCGCCATCTCGACTTCGTGGTCGACGCGCCCCACGCCATCGGGAATCACGATGGGCTCGCCTTGGGCGACGAGCGCCGAAGGCGGCTTGAAGAAGAGCATGGGCTCTTCGGGCGCCTGGATCGCGCCTGTCGTGCTCTCGGCAACGTGCATCGCGTAATTGAGGCCGACGCACACGATCTTGGTGGGCACGCAGGGAACGAGGAGCCGCGTGGTCGTGACGGGCACCCGCTCGCCGGTCTCGCGCGCGTCTTCCCAGGGCGCACGATCGAGCACGATCAGCGTGTCGCCGTCACGGCGCGCGTACACGGCACCGCGTGGCAGAGCGATACGAGCGAACCAGGAGAGATCGGACAAGAAAAGTGGATCTCCGCGGGAGGAGAAAACGAAGGAGGTTCTCCGTCGTTGACCGTGCCCGAAACGAAACCCGCACCCAAGAGGCTATGGCACGTCCGCTTAGGCTCAAAGTTGGCGTGGGTCGTTCGTGGCACAGCGAAGACAGCGAACCTCGCTTCGCTTGCAAACGCAGACTAGGCGCGGCGCGCGCGGAGTGTCAACGAAAAGGCGGCAGGAAAATCATCACCCCGGCGCGAGAAAACTCGTGCCGGCCCGGCGGCAGTTTGGCGTCGGCAGACAGACGGCTCGGGCGGCGCCGTGACCGCTTTCCCCGCCTTCTGCTATCCTCTTGTCGAATCATCGGCTTCGCGCCATCCCACGCATCGATCGCACCCTTTCCGGAGCCTTCATGACGCTAGTGGAGCGTTTTGCACGGCGAACCACGCCGGTCGCCGTGATCGGGCAGGGCTATGTCGGCCTGCCTCTCGCCGTGGAGTTCGCCCGCGCCGGCTTCCCCGTCTTCGGCATCGACATCGATGAAAAGCGCATCGCCCGTCTTGCGCGCGGACAGTCCTACATCCAGGACGTGCCCACAGCCGACCTGGCGCCGCTCGTGCGCCAAGGACGTCTCAAGCCCACCACCGATTTCTCGGTGCTGCGCCGCTGCGGCGCCGTCAGCATCTGCGTGCCCACGCCCTTGTCGAAGACGCGTGACCCGGACATGTCGTACGTCGTTTCCGCGTCCGAGCAGGTGGCGCGCTATCTCCACAAGGACGAGCTCGTCGTGCTCGAAAGCACGACCTATCCGGGCACTACGGATGAGCTGATCCTGCCGTTGCTCGAGAAGACAGGCCTCAAGGTGGGCAAGGACTTCTTCCTCGCCTTCTCGCCCGAGCGCGTGGATCCCGGCAATCCCGATTTCCAGACGCGGAACATCCCCAAGGTGGTGGGCGGCATCACGCCCCACTGCACGCAAGCCGCCGCCGCACTCTACGGCCAGGTCATGGATCGCGTCATTCCGGTGTCGTCGACGCGCGTGGCCGAGATGGTGAAGCTGCTCGAGAACACGTTCCGCAGCGTGAACATCGGTCTCGCCAACGAGACCGCTCTTCTGTGCGAGCGCCTGGGCATCGACACCTGGGAGGTGATCGACGCGGCGGCCACCAAACCGTTCGGGTTCATGCCCTTCTATCCGGGCCCGGGGCTCGGCGGCCACTGCATTCCGGTCGACCCGTTCTATCTCTCGTGGAAGGCGCGCAGCGCCGGCTTCGAGGCCCGCTTCATCGAGCTGGCCGGCGAGGTGAACGGCAAGATGCCGGAGCACGTGGTGCGGCGCGTCGTGCAGTCCTTGAACCAGCGCAAGCGCGGCGTGAACGGCTCGCGCATTCTCGTCCTGGGCGTGGCCTACAAGGCCAATATCGACGACGTCCGCGAGAGCCCGTCGCTCGATGTCATGGAGCTCCTGCTCGAGATGGGTGCCAAGGTCGAGTACGCGGACCCGCACGTGCCCGGGCTCGATCTCCTCGGCCGCCGCATGAAGGCCGTGCCCCTCACGGCCGCGCGGCTCAAGCGGGCCGACTGCGTGGTGCTGGCGGCCGCGCACCGCGATTTCGATTACTCCCTCATCCTGCGCGCCTCGCGCGCCATCGTGGACACGCGGAACGCGTTCAAGGGCAAACGCTCGCCAAAGATCATCCGGCTGTAGCGAAAAAAAGAGAGCCCGGGCGCGGGTGCCCCGGGCTCTCACGATGAAAGCTCCCCATGTGAACCGTGTTGGTCGTCTGCCCCAAACCGTGAGTCCGGGAGACGTCCCCTTGCGGGGGTCACACGCGCACCCCAGGGAGCTTTCTGCTTGGCGGACCCCACCGGAATCCTTTCCGGGTGGGTCCTTCGCTCTCACTTACCGCATTGGATGAGGGTTGTTCCGCAGCGGATGGCCTCAGGGCGCAAACTCTAGGTAAACCCAAGTTAGAATGGAGCTTGCTTCTGGAAAACAGGAGGGGCGGCCCATCCGGACCGGCCCTCTTTTGGCCTGCCTGAACTCCCTAATTCACGACCTCGAAATCGGCATCCACCGCGCCATCGCCCTTCTTTCCGGGGGGCGGCGCGCCGCCAGCCGGACCCTCCGGACCCTGCGGTCCGGCGCCAGGTTCCGACGCGGCGCCGGCGGCTTGGTACATCTTCTCGCCCGCCTTGGACGCGGCCTGGTCGAGTGCCGTGACGGCGCTCATGAGCTCGTTGTCGTCCGATCCCTTGAGAGCCTCGCGCACGCGTCCGACCGCGGCCTCGAGCGTCGCCTTCTCGGCCGAGTCGATCTTGTCGCCGTGGTCCTTGAGCAGGCTCTCGGCCTGGTAGATTCGCTGGTCGGCCTCATTGCGCAGCTCCACCGACTCGCGGCGCTTCTTGTCCTCCTCGGCGTGCGACTTGGCCTCGTCGACCATGCGCTCGACGTCGTTCTTCGAGAGTCCGCTCGACGCCTCGATGCGGATCGACTGCTCCTTGCCCGTGGCCTTGTCCTTGGCGCCCACGTGCAGGATGCCGTTGGCGTCGATGTCGAACGTCACCTCGATCTGCGGCCGGCCGCGCGGCGCGGGCGCGATGCCGTCCAAGAAGAAGCGTCCGAGGCTCCGGTTGTCGCGCGCCATCTCGCGCTCGCCCTGGAGCACGTTGATCTCCACCTGCGGCTGGTTGTCCGACGCCGTCGAGAAGACCTGGCTCTTCTTGGTCGGGATGGTCGTGTTGCGCTCGATGAGCTTGGTGCTCACGCCTCCGAGCGTCTCGACGCCCAGCGAAAGCGGCGTCACGTCGAGCAGCACGACGTCACGCACGTCGCCCGCCAGGACGCCGGCCTGGATGGCCGCGCCCACCGCCACCACCTCGTCCGGGTTCACGCCCTTGTGCGGCTCCTTGCCGAACAGCTGCTTCACGCGCTCCTGCACCTTCGGGATGCGCGTCGAGCCGCCGACCAGCACCACCTCATCGATGTCCGCGGGCTTGAGTCCTGCGTCGGTGAGCGCCTGCTGGCAGGGGCCAACCGTGCGCTCGACGAGGTCGTCCACCAGCTTCTCGAACGTGGCGCGAGTGATCGTGACGTTCAGGTGCTTGGGGCCGCTGGCGTCGGCGGTGATGAACGGTAGGTTGATGTCCGTCGAAACCAGGGTGGACAGCTCGCACTTGGCCTTCTCCGCCGCCTCCTTCAGGCGCTGGAGCGCCATCGGGTCCTTGCGGAGATCGATGCCCTCGGTGCGCTGGAACTCGGTCGCGAGCCAGTCGATGATCTTCTGGTCGAAGTCGTCGCCGCCGAGATGGGTGTCGCCGTTGGTCGAGCGCACCTCGAAGACGCCGTCGCCGATCTCGAGGATCGAAATGTCGAACGTGCCGCCGCCGAGGTCGAACACCGCGACCTTCTCGTTGGCCTTCTTGTCGAGACCGTAGGCGAGCGCCGCCGCGGTCGGCTCGTTGACGATGCGCTTCACGTCGAGGCCGGCGACGCGGCCGGCGTCCTTGGTCGCCTGCCGCTGGCTGTCGTTGAAGTAGGCCGGCACAGTGATGACCGCGCGGTCGACCTTCTCGCCGAGGTATGCCTCGGCCGACTCCTTCAGCGCGGTCAGGATCATCGCGGAGATCTCGGGCGGGGTGTA
>DASYSL010000152.1:0-32834 GCA_036003365.1 Candidatus Eiseniibacteriota bacterium | reverse complement strand
CGTCCGCGCACCACCGAGATGCCGAGGCTCGCGAGCGCGAGTGCCGCCAGCACGAGCTCGGCGAACGCCTTCCCGAATCCGGTGTCGAGCGCGAGCCATCCGCCCCAGAAGACGACAGCGGCACTGCCAAGCAGCGCACCGCCGGAAAGCCCGAGCGTGCGCGCGAAGGCGATGGCCAGAGCCGCGAGGGTGCCCGCTTCCACGGCGCCGAGGAGCCGCGTGGCGAGCGTGGGATCGAGACCGGCGTGCGCCAGGGCTGCGGGCAAGGTCGAGTGGAACCAGACGTCGAGCGGCAGCGCCTGCGGCGTGAGCGCGCGCGCCGGCAAACCCTCACTCACGGCGTCGGCGCGAATCAGCGAGTCGCCGACGTAGTGCAAACGGTCGGGAAAGAGGAGCACGAGCCCGGCCGCCAAGCCCGCGCACACGAGCGGCGCCAGCCACCCGTGCTCCAGGCGGTCCCCGAGCGCCATTGCGGGCTGGTCGACCCATTCGCCCACGGCAGGCAGCAGCACGAGGGCCGAGGCCAGCCACAAGCCCCAGGTCCATGGCGAAGACCAGCGGAAGAGATCCAGACTCCAAAGCCAATGGCCGGGCAAGAGAGCAGCCGCACCGCGCAGGAACGCCATCGCGCCCAGCGTCATCAACAGCGCGCTTTGCACCTTGTCGGCGCTCGGCCGGGCGGAACGGGCGTGACGCGCGGGCATGGTCCGGCAGCGTACACCAGGCTCCTTGCTCCTGGCTTCCCACCGCCGTATCGTTTGCACGACCCGCCGCTCGTGCTCGTTGGTTCCGGCTTCATCCCCTCCGGAAGGAGATGGCTTCATGCGTCATTCCACGCCCCGCATTCCCGCGATCCTTTTCGCCGTCGGCATTCTCGCAGCCCCCGCCATCGCCCTCGCTTCCGGTGGCGGCGAGCCGCCGTCGATGCCGTCCACGCCGCCGCCGTCGGCGCCCGCCGAGCAGCCGATGTCGCCGGAGGAGAAGGCGGCCGCCGATCGGAAGACGGCCGAGGGCCTCTACGCCGATGCCTATAAGGAGTGCGACAAGGCGAAGGCCGAGATGGCCGAGGCCGAGTCCCTGGCGGCGCGCAACGATCCCAAGCAGGCGGACAAGGCGAAGAAGAAGGCGGAATCGGCGCAGAAGCGGCTGTCCAAGCAGGCCGACAAGTTCCTCACCGCGACCCAACTCGATCCCAAGTATCACGAAGCCTGGAACATGCTGGGCTACTGCCTGCGCAAGACCGGTGACCACCAGAAGGCGATGCAGGCCTACTGGGAGTGCCTGCGCTTGAAGCCCGATTACGCGCCCGCGCACGAGTACCTGGGCGAAGCCTATCTCGAGAACGGAAATCTGGAGAAGGCGCAGGGCGAGTTGGCGTGGCTCAAGGACAAGGATCAGGCCCTCGCCGCCGAGCTCGAGAAGAGCGTCAACAAGTACGTGCAGGCGCACCCGCAGACGGCACCGGCGGCGTCGACCGGCAGCTCGGGCTCGGGCAACAACTGATCGGCCTTCGCCGTATGCGATTTCAAGGAGGACCCCCCATGACCGTCGTACGCTCTCGCACTCTGGTCGGCATCGCCCTGCTCTCGGTCGCGTGCCTCGCCGCGCCGCTCTCCCCGGCCGGTGCTGCGCTCGTCAAGAAGAACAAGGCGGGCACGGACAAGCTCGCGCCACGCCAGTACACGATCGAGCAGTTCCTCGCGACCACGAACCTGCGCGGCGCGTCCTTCTCCGCCGACGAGAAGAACATTCTGTACTCGTCGAACGCGACCGGCATCTGGAACGTCTACTCGGTCCCGGCGGCGGGCGGAAAGCCAACGGCGGTCACCAGGTCGACCACCGACAACAACTACGCCGTCTCGTACTTCCCCAAGGACGATCGCATCCTCTACACGCGCGACCACGCCGGCGACGAGGAGAACCACCTCTACGTGCGCGACAAGGACGGCCGCGAGAAGGACCTCACGCCCGGCGACAAGCTCAAGGCGCAGTTCGGCGGCTGGACGCAGGAAGGTGACGGCTTCTACGTGCTCACCAACGAGCGCGATCCCAAGTTCTTCGATCTCTATCTCGTGAACGCCTCTGACTACGCGCGCCAGACCGTCTATCAGGACACGGCCGGCTACACGGTGAGCGACGTCTCCCCCGACCGCCGCTGGCTCACCCTCGAGAAGAGCAACACCACGGCGGACAACAATCTCTACTTGCGCGACATGAAGACGGGCGAGACCAAGCTCCTGAGCCCGCATACCGACGTGGCGGAGTTCGCGAGCTCGGGCTTCGACACGAAGTCGCAGTGGCTCTACTTCATCACCGACGAAGGCACGGATTTCAAGCGGCTCATGCGCTACGAGGTGGCGAGCGGCAAGAGCGAGGAAGTGGACAAGCCGGCGTGGGACGTCAGCTTCTCCGGCCTGTCGCACAACGGCCGCTACCGCGTGACCTCGACCAACGAGGACGCGCGCACCGTGGTGCGCATCCTCGACAATCAGACCGGCAAGACGGTCACGGTTCCGGATCTCCCCGAGGGCGACATCCAGACGCCGACGATCTCGTGGAGCGAGAATCGGATGGCGTTCTATCTGAGCAGCGATCGCTCGCCGAGCAACCTGTACGTGTACACCTTCGGCGCCAAGAACGCGCTCCGCCTCACGAATTCCCTGAGCGCGGCGATCGATCCGCGCGACCTGGTCGAGGCCCAGGTGGTGCGCTTCGCCTCTTTCGACGGCATGCAGATCCCGAACATCCTGTACAAGCCGATGAGTGCCGACGCCGAGCACAAGGCGCCGGCGCTCGTGTGGGTGCACGGCGGCCCGGGCGACCAGACGCGGCGTGGCTACTCGGCGCTCATCCAGTACCTGGTGAATCATGGCTACGTGGTGCTGGGCATCAACAATCGCGGCTCGAGCGGCTACGGCAAGGCGTTCTACACGGCCGACGACGGCAAGCACGGCCACGAGCCCTTGTGGGACTGCGTGTCGGGCAAGAAGTACCTGCAGACCTTGCCCTACGTGGATCCGGACCGCATCGCCATCGTGGGCGGAAGCTACGGCGGCTACATGGTGCTGGCCGCGCTCGCCTACCAGCCGGAGGAGTTCCGCGCCGGCGTCGATCTCTTCGGCGTGGCCAACTGGGTGCGCACGCTGCAGAGCATCCCGCCCTACTGGGAGTCGATGCGCAAGGCGCTCTACACGGAGCTCGGCGATCCCAACACCGAGCTCGACAAGCTGAAGTCGATCTCGCCGCTCTTCGCCGCCGACAAGATCACCAAGCCTCTGATGGTGCTCCAGGGCGCCAACGATCCGCGCGTGATCAAGCCCGAGTCCGACGACATCGTGGCCGCGGTGAAGAAGAACAACGTGCCGGTCGAGTACATCGTCTTCCCCGACGAGGGTCACGGCTTCGCCAAGAAGCAGAACCAGATCAAGGGTTACGGCGCGATGCTCGCCTTCCTCGACAAGTACGTGAAGGGCGACGGTAGTGCGCCCGCGGCCGCGGCGACGCACGCGACGCAGGCTCCGCACTAGCTCCTACGGGCGACCCTTTCAATCTCGAGCGCTTCGTGCGCGCGCAGGCTTCGGTCTACGCGCGCGCGCTCGCCGAGGTGCGCGCCGGCCGCAAACAATCGCACTGGATGTGGTTCGTGTTTCCGCAGATCGATGGGCTCGGGGTGAGCCCGATGTCACGCACTTACGCGATCAAGAGTCTCGACGAGGCCCGAGCCTACCTGGAGCATCCTGTGCTCGGGCCTCGTCTTGAGGAGTGCATGCGCGCGGCACTCGAGGTCGCCGGCCACTCGGCGCACGACGTCTTCGGCTCGCCGGACGACTGGAAGCTTCGCTCGTGCGCCACGCTGTTCGCGCAGGTCGCCCCGGCCGGGTCGGTCTTCGAGCAGGTGCTCGAGAAATACTTCGCCGGCGAAGGCGATCCCAAAACGCTTCGGCTGATCAGCTTCCCACCCCCGCCATCCAATCCCGAAGCAGCTTGGTGAACGCGGGATTGGTCTTCCCCGTGTTGACGTTGTTCTGGCTGTCTTTTTCCGTCGCCCAGTCTTTGAACCAATGGTCGGAGGCTGGAAGGCTCACGTAGCGACCCCATCCCGGGTGCGCGGCTTCGATGATCTGGGCGATCAGCTCATGGTCGGGCGCATAGCTCACGAAATCGCTGGCGCCGTGCACGGCGAGCACGCGCGCGCCGCTGCGCGTCCATAGATCGGCGAAGTTGGTGCGCTCGAGCTGCCGCCAGAACTCGAGCGTGCGACCGAAGTACAGATCACCGGGGAACGTCTGGTCGACCAGCGCGGCGAGCTCCGGATGCGCGGCGCGCACTTGCTCGGGGGACTGGTTCTCGTCCAGCACCATGGTGAGCATCCGCGACACCAGTCGCACGGTGTCGTCCACGGCGGCGTACGACGTTCCCGAAAGCAGCCCTTGATAACGCGTCACATCCAATAGGTATTCGTGCCAGGTACGCCCCACCGTGCCGTACACCGCGATGCCGCGCACCGGGTTCTCGCTCGCGATGAGCGGCGCGAAGCAGCCACCCATGCTGTGGCCAAAGAGGAAGATGCGCGTCGTGTCCACGTCGGGCATGCGCTTGAGCGCGCGCAAGCCTTGGCGATAGGCATCGGCCTCGGTGTCGAAATCGAGCTTGGCGTACGGGCCGCCTTCGCTGTCGCCCGAGCCGGGCTTGTCGACACGGAAGGTGACGAAGCCGCCCTTCGCCATCTCATAGAGGGTGTTGGCGTCGAGCGCATCACTGTCGAGCCGGAAGTCGCATGAGGCGGGCGTGAGCCCCGGGATGAAGAACAGCGCCGGATGGCGCCCAGCCGAGCGCGGGTGGCTCGTGATCGTGCGCACGCGTCCGCCCACGCTCGCCACATCGTCGTACTCCACGCGGTAGTCGGCTGTGCCCGGATCGCGCGGCTTCTCGGCGAGAACCGGTGAGACGGTGATCTTCTTGCCGGCTCGCAGCACCTGGAAGTGGAGAGTGGTTCCGGCCGGTGTGCGGGCGACGTGATCGACGAAGCCGGTGAGCTTCGCGGGCTGGCCATTCTCAGTCAGAACGATGTCGCCGGCGCGAAATCCGGCCTTGTCCGCGGGCCCGCCCGGGACCGTGCCGTTCACCCGCATGCCGGCATCGCCAGTCAGCCCGTAATCGCCCGCCGAATCGGCCGGCACCGGCCCGACCGCGAGGCCCAGCATGCTCTTTCGCGGCAGGCCGGCGGCCTGGGCCGGGCCGAGCCAGAGGATGAGCAAAACCAGGGAAAGCAGCGCTTTTTTCATGGCTCCTCCGAGAGGGCGGATCATCGCACGGACCCCCGCCCGGGAGCCCAGTCAGAAAATTGTGTCCTACCCCCTCTTTATAAAAGGAGCCATCGATCCGGTCGCCCCCGGAGGAGGCTTCATGGCCGTCACGAGCTTGTCCAAGTCCCGGTTCCTCGCAGGACTCCAGTGTCACCGCCAGCTGTGGTGGAAGGTGCACGAGCCCGATGCGCCCGAGCTGGCGGTGGACGTCAAGCAGCAGTTCATCTTCGATCAAGGGCACGAGGTGGGTGAGATGGCGCGCACGTTCGTGCCCGGCGGCGCGCTCATCGATCTCCCCTTCGACCGCAAGCGCGACCGCATCGACGCCACACAGAAAGCGCTCGCGGGCGGAGCGCCCGTCGTCTACGAAGGCTCGTTCCAGGGCGACGGCGTCTACGCCGCCATCGACATCCTCGAGCGCAAAGGCGCGAGCTTTCATCTCACGGAAGTGAAATCGTCGACCAAGGTGAAGGAAGAGCACATCCCCGATGCCGCCGTGCAGGTGTTCGCCGCACGGAGCGCCGGCATTCCCGTCGAGCGCGTCGAGATCATGCATTTGAATCGCGACTGCGTGTATCCCGAGCTCGGCAATCTGTTCACGCGCGAGGACGTCACGCGTCCGGTCGAGGCGGCGATTCCGCGGCTGCCCGGACAGATCGCCGAGCAGCTCGCCATGGTGGCCGGCCCGATCCCCGAGGTGAAGCCTGGGGATCATTGTCTCAAGCCGCACCCTTGCCCATTCATGAGTCGCTGCTGGGCGGCCAAGCCCGAATTCCACGTGAGCACGCTGTACTACGGATCCTCGCGCGTGCCGCAGCTCGAGGCGGCGGGCGTCACGTCGTTGCGCGACATCCCGGCCGACTTCCCGCTCACCGCCATTCAGGCGCGCCAGATCCGCTCGGTGAAGAGCGGCCGGCCGATCTTCGAACCCTCGCTGCGCGCCGCCCTCGAGCGCATCGAGTCGCCGACCGCGTATCTGGATTTCGAGACCATCTCGCCGGCCATTCCCATGTGGAGCGGCTGCCGGCCCTACGATCGTGTTCCCGTCCAGTTTAGCTGCGACGTGGTGCGCGACGGCTACGCCACCCAGCATTTCGAGTGGCTCACCGAAGGCGCGGACGATCCGCGCCCCGAGATGGCGCGGCGCGTGATCGAAGCCTGCCGCTCGGCCAGGAGCGTGGTGGCTTACAACTCGCCCTTCGAGCGCGATTGCCTGCGCATGCTGGCTCTCGGAGCGCCCGAATACAAAGACGAGCTCGTCGCCATCGAGAAGAAGCTCTTCGACGCGCTGCCGCTGGTGCGCGAGAACATCTATCACCCGCGTTTCGCCGGCAGCTTCGGCCTCAAGTCGGTGTATCCGGCCCTCATGGAGGAGGACGCCTACGGCGGTCTCGAGATCGCCGACGGCGAGCTGGCGAGCGTGCGCCTCAACACGCTCATCTTCGCGCCTGAGACGTTGACCGCCGAGGAGCGCGCCCGGCTGCGCGAGAATCTCCGGGTGTATTGCGCTCTCGACACGCAGGGGCTGGCGCGACTCATCGAGCGCCTGCGCGAGATGGCCGGCATCGGCGTGAAATACGGCCAGCTCGAGCTCCTGATGTTCGCGCCGGCTCCCGCGAGCTGATCTCGCGATCGCGGCCCGGCCACCGCTAGGCCGCCCCCGCTACCCCCGCTAGGCCGCCCCCGCTAGGCCGCCGGCTTCATCTCGCCGCGCGGGCCCTCGATACGGAACCAGTCCACGCGACGGGTGACGTACATCACCGCCGCGAGCAGGACGAACAGACCGATCGCCCCCACCAGAAGCGCGTCGTCCTCGTTGGTGAGAACGACGTACAGATAGCCGTAGAGCGCTGCGACGCCCGCCCCGAGCCAGGCCGCGCGCTTGACGCTGTGCAGGACGACGGCGCCGTAGCAGCCGACCATGACCACGATGGCGGCGGTGGCGATGACATACGCCGCCGTGAATCCGAGGTGCTCCGAAAGCGCGAGCTCGAGCAGGTAGAAGAGCACGAGGGCCGCGCCCAGCAGGCAGTACTGGATCGGATGCACGAGCAAGCGCCCGAGGATCTCGGCCAGCCACACGCTCCCGAGCGTGAGCAGGAGGAAGAGGATCGCGTATTTCACACTGCGCTCCGCCATGCGGTAAGAATCCACGCTCTGCATGAGGTCGAGACCGAAGCGCGCGGCGTCGGCCTGACGCGAGTACGCGTCGACATCGCGCCAAGCCTGGGGGAAGTCGCGTCCGAGATCGGAGATCGACCACTCGGCGACGAACCCATGATCCGTGATGTTGCGGCGCGCTGGAATCCAGTTGCCCTGGAAGCTCGGGCTCGGCCACGACGACTCGAGGCGCACCTCGGTTTGCTTGCCGAACGGCGCGAAGTAGATGCCTTGCGTGCCGTTGAGCACGGCCGAGAAAGCGAAATCGGCGCCCTGTGCGCCCGGCGGCCCCGGGACCGGTGCATGCACGCCAGGCCGGCCGCCGTGGAACTCGCCGGCGCTCGGCAAGAAGGGCGAGCGTGCCGTGCCCCACTGCAGATCGGTGAGTTTCTGGATGGCCCGGGTGTCGGCGATCGAGATCGCGAGGTAGGCGTCTTTCCAATCGGCGTCGGCGGGATCGATGCCGAGCGCGGCCCAATCCGGCGGCGCGAAGCGCCCGCGCGTCTCCAGGCTCAGCGTATAGACCGGGATCGAGAAGATGCCGCGGTGGCGGATCTCCGGCGTCAGCTTGCCGGTCAACTCGAGGCGCTCGGGGAGGAACACGGCTCGGCCCGAGGCTACGGGGAAAACCGCGCTGCCACCGGGTGGGACTTCGTTGGCCCGCACGTGATACGGCACGACGAGGGCGGGCCCGGTCACCGATTGCGTCCCGCCCCACTTGAGCGAGACCTCTTTCACGGCCTCGGTGCGGCGCTCGCGCCGCTCCGATACCAGCATCGCGATGAGGATGACGGGAATCTGGAGCAGCAAGGCGAGAAAACCCACGGTGAACAGGCGAATCATCGGCGAGCGGCGCGCCACGGCGCCCATTTCGTTCAGCATGTCAGGGGTCCTCCAGGGCAATGACTCCTAACAGCATAGTACTTTGTTATACAAAGTCGCAAGCGACCTGGACCGGCGAGAGAACCGGCTGCTAGGCTCCGACCCCCATGCCGATTCCGCGCACGACACGGTATCTGGGAGTCATCCTCCTCGTCTCGACTCTCGCCGGGTGCTCGTCCCTGAGCCGCGCGCCCTTGAGCCCCGACCCTTCCTATGAGTCGCAGATGCTCGCGGGGTCATCGGGACTCGCCATCGAGGGCTACTCTTCACCCGAGGGCGTCTTTCACGCCTTTCAGGGCAAGGCGCACTGGGTCGGCGCCGGGCGCGACTCGCTCGAGCTTCGAGGCCGGCGCAAGCCCGCCGTGCCCGGGGCCGAGGCCTCGGGAGATCCGGAGGACAAACAGCCGGTGACCCTGCGCTTGGCGCGCTCGGACGTGACGACGCTTCTCTACCGCGCCAATGACCCCAGCAAGACCGGCGTGCTGGGCCTGGGAATCGTGACCGCCCTCCTCTTCTCCGGCACGGTTCTCCTGTTCATCGCCATCGTGCTCAGCGAGGGGACGGACTGACATGCGAGCACCAACTCTTGCGATGATCGTGGCGGTGAGTCTTTTCCTCCTCTGTTCGACGGTGGCCGCCGAGCCCCTCGATCGGCGCGCCGATGCGATCGATCGCATCCTTCCCGGCCAAGCGCTGCGCGTTCACTCCCTCGAGCGCACGACCGAGGGGAGGTTCGTCACCAATCGCGCGGATACCTTGCTCCTGCAAGGCGCGTCCGAGCGCTTGGCGCTCTCCTACTCCGACATCCAGCGCATCGACCTTCGCCGCACCGCAAGACACCACGGAATGGTGATCGGGATGATCGTCGGCGGCATCTCGCTCGCCGCCGCCGCCGCCTCGGGCCACGACGTCGGTCCGGTGATCGCCGGCGCGAGCGGAGTCTTCATCGGGGGTTTTGTCGGTGGCGTGATCGGCGGCGCGATTTCGGAATGGCATCGCGTCTACGACGCGCACGCGCCCGCCGACTCCGCCTCGCGCCACCATTGACCGACCCCCCGCGCCGCTCACCGACATCCAGGCCACGCTCACCGATTGAGCGCGGAATGCGCGCGCATTCTCGCCGATGCTCCTTCACGTGGTCGGGCGCGGGCCCGGCGTCGGGAGGCGGAAGGATGCAATCGCGAGGCAGAGTGCGAACGGGACGGATTCTCCTGATCACGGTCGGCTTGACCCTTCTCCTGAACGCGTTTCACGTCATCGAGCTGCCGTGGGGCTTTCTCTGGCCGCTCGTCCTGTTGCTGGGCGGGGTCGCGATGATCCGCTGGGTCACCAAGCCGACGCCGGATGGGCCGCTCGTGCGAGAGCGCAAGCCGGCTCCTGCGGTCCGCCCGAAACGCGGCAGCCTCGCCCTGCGCGTGGCGCGGGTCCTCATCGGGATCTTCGTGAAGGCCTAAGGCGTTCCGCCGTTCGCCGACCCAACCGGGGCGTTCACCGAAACCCGGCGTTCGGCGGCCGAACGGAGGCAGTAGGGCGGGCGCGACTCGCCGATCTTGGAAGTCGAATCCGGGCCGAGCCCGGGAAGCCAAATCCGGGTGAGACCCGGCCGCGAAGGAGGAAGTCATGGGAGAAAACAGAGTGCACGTGGGCCGCATCATCTTCGGCCTGTTCATCGCCTGGATGGGAGTGCTGTTCCTGCTCGATCAGATGGGCGTGATCAATATCGGCTCGGTGTGGCGCTTCTGGCCGGTCTTCCTCATCCTGATCGGCACGGTCCGACTGTTCTCGCCTGGCAACCGCAGCATCGTCGGAGCGCTCTTCCTCATGGCGCTGGGCGGGTTCTTCTTGATCCACGAGTTCCACTGGTTCGATCTCGATTGGCGTTACGTGTGGCCCGGCTTCATCGTCGTCGGCGGGCTCGTCATGGTGTTCCGGGGCCTCATGTGGGGCGGGAGCAACTGCGGGGGCGACCGGGTCTCGAGCGCGGGATCGTTGACCGCTTTCGCCATCCTGGGCGGCGTGGAGCGCAAGATCACCTCGCAGGACTTCCAAGGCGGTGACGCAACCGCCATCCTGGGTGGCTGCGACCTCGATCTGCGAAATGCTTCGATCAGGCCGGGCACGGTCGCGGTGATCGACTGCTTCGCCTTCTGGGGCGGCGTGGAAATCAAGGTGCCGGCCGACTGGACGGTGGAAGTGACCGGCGTTCCGCTGCTCGGCGGCTTCGCCGACACGCGGCGTGAGACGCCGAACGTCGTCGCCGGCATCGGTAATCTCGCGCCTAGGTCGGAGCCGGTGCAACCCAACGAGAAGCGTCTCCGTGTGAAGGGCATGGTCGTCATGGGTGGAGTCGAGGTGAAGAACTGAAATGCATCCGATTCTGTCGCGCCCCTCGTGGCTGGCTCTCTACCTGGGAGCTTGGATCCCGGTGGCGGCGCTGTTCGGGCTGGCTCTTCATTACCTCGCGCACATTCCAGCATTCGAGGCGTGGGCGGACGCCAATGGACTTTGCGCCGTCCTCGCCTTCGTGTGCCTGGCAGCCTGGTACCCGGCGCGCGCCCAGCCGATCGCGAAGGCCGGCACCCCGGGATTCCTGCTCACGCACGTCACCGCCGCCCTGTTCTCGAGCGCCATGTGGCTCGTCATCGGGCGCGGTTGGGTGGCGGCACTCGAGCGTATCCCCGGTTGGCAGGGCGCCGGGGCACGCTACAACGCGCTCTTCCCGGGCTTGTTCCTCGTCGGCATCCTGTTCTACGCGCTATCGGCGGCGGTGCACTATCTGGCTGCGGTGGTGGCCGCTTCGCGGCTCGCCGAGCAGCGCGCCCTCGAGCTGCTCGTGCAGGCGCGCGAGGCCGAGCTGCGGGCTTTGCGCGCACAAATCGATCCGCATTTCCTCTTCAATAGCTTGAATTCGATCAGCGCGCTCACCTCGTCGGATCCGGCGAGCGCACGCCGCATGTGCATCGAGCTGGCCGACTTCCTGCGCCGCACTTTGGTGCTCGGGCAGCGCGAGCGCATTCCGCTGTCCGAAGAGCTCGATTTGGCGGAGGGTTACTTGCGTGTCGAGCAGGTGCGTTTCGGCTCCCGTCTGCGCGTCGAGCGCGACGTGGACGAGCCGGCGCTGAGCGCCGCCGTTCCTCCCCTCCTGTTGCAGCCGCTGGTCGAGAACGCGGTGCGCCACGGCATCGCCCAGAGGCTGGAAGGGGGCACGATTCGCATCGAGGCCAAGTGCGAGGGCGCGCGGCTACGCGTCTCGGTGTCCAATCCGCGCGACCCCGACGGCCAGAGCCGCCCCGGCGCCGGGGTTGGGCTTCGCAACGTCGCCGGGCGCCTGCGCACTTTGTTCGGCGCCGACGCCCGGCTCGATGCCACGGCGGGCGCCGACTCCTATCTCGTGCGGCTCGAGCTACCGGCGGGAGAAAGCTCGTGAGCGACGCCAAGCTTCGCGTTTTGCTCGTCGACGATGAGGAGCTGGCGCGCCGCGTGCTGCGTGAGTACCTCGAGCGCGATCCGGGTGTCGAGATCGTGGGCGAGTGCGCCAACGGTTACGAGGCCGTGCGCGCGGTGAGCGAAGCCAAGCCCGATCTCATGCTCCTCGACGTGCAGATGCCCAAGCTCGACGGTTTCGAGGTGCTCGAGCTGCTCGATCAGGAAGTGGCCGTCGTATTCGTGACCGCGTTCGATGCGCACGCCATCCGCGCCTTCGACGTGCACGCGGTCGACTATCTGCTGAAGCCGGTGAGCGAGGAGCGCTTGGCGCAGGCGCTGGCG
Organism: Candidatus Eiseniibacteriota bacterium; assembly: GCA_036003365.1. Lineage (GTDB taxonomy): Bacteria > Eisenbacteria > RBG-16-71-46 > RBG-16-71-46 > DASYSL01 > DASYSL01. The sequence continues at coordinate 20,718 of DASYSL010000152.1, read as the reverse complement.
CGCGTGCGCGAGCGCGGACGCGTGGCTCCCAAGGCGCAACTCTTGGCGGACGCGCGGCCGGACCGCCCGCGCCCCATCGACCGGCTGATGGTGCGCGACGGCACGCGCGTGCACGTCATCCAGGCCACCGAGCTCGATTACGCGGTGGCGCGCGACGACTACGTCGAGCTGCACGCCGGCGGCCGTGAGTTCCTCAAGCACCAGACGCTCAACGACCTCGAATCCCAGCTCGATCCGCAGCACTTCGTGCGCACGCACCGCTCGTACGTCGTCAACGTCGAGCGCATCGCCAAGATCGAGCCCTACGCCAAGGACAGCCGCGTTGCCGTGCTCCAGGACGGCACCCAGCTCCCCCTGAGCCGCGCCGGCTACGCCCGCATCCGCGAGCGCTCCTAGATGCGCGGCTTCCACGCTCGAATGGTCGCCGAATAGACCGTCGGCTGGGTCGCGCAGCAACCCGCATCGCTTCCGCAGCACGGCTCCTCGCCCGCGAACCTCTCGACCTCGACGTCGTCGAACCCGGCCCGGCGCAAGCCCGCCACGTAGTCCTCGCGCGGAATTGCCCCGGCGATGCACTCGCCCCATGACTTCGCGTCGGACACCAGCGCCTCGGGCAAGCGCTCGGTCGCCAGCATGTCGGCCACGACGAAGCGCCCGCCCGGCACGAGCACGCGCGCCGCTTCGGCGAACACACGGCTCTTGTCGGGCGCCAGATTGATCACGCAGTTGCTGATCACGACGTCCACCGACGATTCCGGTAGCGGCACGGATTCGATGTCGCCCTCCAGGAAGGTCACCTGGTCGAGACCCTGCTCCGCCGCGCTCCGGCGCGAGCGCGCGAGCATCTCGGGCGTGAAGTCGACACCGAAAACGTGGCCACTCGCACCCACGGCGCGCGACGCCAGGAAGACGTCGAACCCGGCTCCGCTGCCGAGGTCGAGCACGCGCTCGCCCTCCTTGAGCTCTGCGGCGTGGACCGGGCTTCCACATCCGAGCGACGCCTGGCTCACGTCGGCCGGGACCGATTCGAGATCGGCCCGCGTGTAGCCGAGCGATTCCGGGCTGCCACAGCAATCCTTTCCATCGGCCTTGCGCGCGTAGCGCTCACGAACCGCCGTCTTCACGTCTGTCATGGCATCCTCCTTGTATCGATCATCATCGATACGTTGAGTGAAAAAACTAGAGCTGCCTTCGCATCAACTGCGCGCTCGCACAACGACCTTCCTGGAACTCGGCCGAGGCCACGAGCCTCGGGTCGGCGGCGGCGCGCGGCACGGGCCGAAAGCCAAGCCGGGCGAAGAACTCCTCGGCGGTCTCGGTCAGGAGAAACGCCTCGCGCACGCCGTCCTGCTTCGCCCCGTCGAGCAAGACGGAGCACAGCGCGCGCGCGTAGCCCTGCCCGCGGCTCGCCGGCTCCGTGGCAACCGAGCGCAAGAGCACGACATCGCCGTACGTCTCGACCCCGGCCACGGCGCGAAGCCGGCCTTCCTCATCATGCGTTCCATAGAGCGCCGTGTCGTCCAGCCCGGCCAGAGGCAGCCCGCAAGCTTCGAGCAGAGGTGATGCTTCCTCGGCGCTGATGCGAGTCGTCGTGATCACAGAAGATCCAGGAGTCCCCGAGCGATGCTCTTCATGGCGTCGCGCTCGAGGAAGTAGTAGGCCCAGATGCCGCGGCGCTCGCAATCGATCAGGCCGGCCTGGCGGAGCACGCGCAGGTGGTGCGCAATCGTGGGCTGCGATAGATCGAAGGCCTCCTGGATCTCGCACGCGCACAGAGCCGACGTGCGGGCCAAGAGGCGCACGATCCGCAGCCTGACCTCGTCGGCCAAGGCGGCGAAGACCGGCGCCTCTTTCGCGGCGCGCGCACGATCTTCGCTGCGCACGGGTGGTGCGCAGCAGCCGGCTGGTTCCTTGCGAAGCTCGAGTGCGGTCGGCACAGGCTCCTCCTCTGCGAACGAGTTCAACACACGTATTGATGCTTGTCAATATGTTTCGGTTCTTGCCCGGGAGGCGGGTCTCCCCTACAATCCCCGCTCCGTGGGAGTCACGGGATCGTGATCCCCCTTCGTTGCCACCCTTCCACCCGAGACAGGGAGTCCAAGAAATGAAGCTCCGCGCGACCTTTGTTGCTCTCGCGCTGGCTGGCGTGTGCGCCGCCGGCGTGGCCGGCGCCGACGACACCAAGCCGGCCGCCAATCAACCCGCTCCTTCGCCCGCCGAAAAGGCGTATGCGGACTGGATGCAGAAGAACGTCCCGGGCGACGCGCACAAGATGCTCGCGCAGTGCGTCGGCGAGTGGAACACGTCGTCGAAGATGTGGATGGCGCCGGGCGCTCCGCCGCAGACGACGACGGGCACGTCTTCCGTGAAGATGATCCTCGACGGCCGCTATCTCCAGGAGCAGGCCAGCGGCAACATGGGCGGGGTACCGTTCAGCGGCATCGCCACGACCGCCTACAACGTGCAGACCAAGAAGTACGAAGGCACGTGGGTCGACAACATGTCGACCGCGATCTATCACTGTGACGGCACCTACGATCCGGCGACCAAATCGATCACCATGACCGGCACGACCTACGACCCGGTGTCCGCCAAGGAAGTGAACACGAAGACGGTGACCCGCTTCGTCGACGACAAGAGCCACGTCTTCGAGTGGTGGGCCCCGGACGCGTCGGGCAAGATGTATAAGTCGATGGAGATCACCTATACTCGTCAGTAATGCTTGGCAGTCATGGCCGTCGCGTCGCGAGGGGGCGTCCGCGAGGGCGCCCCTTCTTCGTTCGGAGAGTGCGATGATTCTGCATCAGTACTACCTCGGATGCCTGGCGCACGCCTCGTACCTGATCGGTGACGAGACCACGGGTACGGCGGTGATCGTCGATCCGCAGCGCGACGTCGATCAATATCTCGAGGACGCCAAGCGCCAGGGACTGACGATCAAGCACGTCTTCCTCACGCACTTCCACGCCGACTTCCTGGCCGGACACCTCGAGCTGCGCGACCGCGCCGGCGCCAAGATTCACCTCGGCCCCGCGGCCGAAGCCGAGTTCGCCTTCGACCGCTTCGGTGAGGGCAGCCGGCTCGAGCTCGGGCGCGTGCGTCTCGAAGCGCTCGAGACCCCCGGCCACACCCCGGAAGCCATCAGCATCCTGGTCTACGATCTCGATCGCAGCGCCGACCACCCCTACGCCGCGCTCACCGGGGACACGCTGTTCATCGGCGACGTGGGCCGGCCCGATCTTCTCGCCTCCGTGGGCGTGACGGCCGACCAGCTCGCGGCCATGCTCTACGACTCGTTGCACGAGAAGCTGCTCCGCCTGCCGGACGAAACACTCGTCTATCCGGCGCACGGCGCGGGCTCCCTGTGCGGCAAGAACATGAGCAAGGAGACGGTGTCCACCATGGGCGTGCAGCGACGCTACAACTACGCGCTCCAGCCCATGAGCAAGGAAGACTTCGTACGCCTCCTCACCACCGACCTGCCGGACAGCCCGCAGTACTTCGCCTACGACGCGGCCCTCAACAAGAAGGAGCGCGCGGGCCTCGAGGAGACCCTGGCGCGCAATCTGCGCGGGCTTTCGCTGGCCGAATTCATGGAGCGCCGCGCCGCGGGGGCGCAGGTGATCGACACACGCGAAGCGAACGAGTACGCGATGGCTTACGTTCCAGGAAGCCTCAACGTTCCGTTGAGCGGCCAATACGCCACCTGGGCCGGCACACTGCTCGATCCAGCAAAGGCGATCGTGGTCATCGCCGACCCTGGTCGCGAGCAAGAGTCGGAGATGCGTCTCGGGCGCATCGGTTTCGACCGTGTCGAGGGCTACCTCGAGGGCGGAATCGAAGCCGCGGAAGCGCAGCCTGGGCTCCTGCAGCACACCGACCGCATCACCGCGGTCACCGTGGCCGAGGAAATGGAATCCGCGCAGGCGCCACTGATTCTCGACGTGCGTGCCCCGGGAGAGCGCCAGCAAAAGCGGATCGAGGGTAGCCTCCACATCCCGCTCTCGCATCTGCGCGAGCGCCTGAACGAGATCCCGCGCGACCGCCCCATCGTCGCCCAGTGTGCCAGCGGCTATCGCTCGAGCATTGCCGCCAGTCTGCTCCGCCAGAACGGATTCACCGATGTGCGCGACCTCGTGGGCGGCCTTGCGGCCTGGGAGGCTTCCCGCCTCGCCGTGGTCAGCTGATCTCGGTCAGCTGACCGGAGCTTTCTCCGTCGCCTTCTTCAGCAGACCCACCTGTCCCAAGTGGTAGAGATCGTGCTGTAACATGCCGCACGCGAGTTGGTACCAGGTTCCGGCGTTGTTCGGCCTCTGCTCGTCGAGCTTGGCGTCTGGAAACGCAGCGATCGTCTCGGCGAGGGCATTCCCGGTCGCGAAAAGCTTGTCGATCGCTGCCTTCCACTCACTCTCGTTGGTGAACTCGGCTTTGGGAAAGTTCTCCTCGTCGGTGGGCTGAGGCGGCGTTCCGCCTGCCAAGCGCTTGGTGGCCACCTCATGCCAGGTGATCGTGTGGAGCACGATCTCGCCGATCGAGTGTCCCTGCGCCACCGGCCGCCGCCGGGCATCCGCCGGCCCGACGCCTTCCAACGACTCCCGCCACGACGGCCCGTACCAGGCCTCCCCGTTGAACGCCTTCCGTAGCTGATCGGCCAAACGCTGGCTTTCACCCATGGCTCGCCTCCCGACGGTTTGGAATAACCCCTATGATACGATACAACGGTTAGCCTACACCCGTCATCTAACTTGTCAAGCAGGCAATACAGGTTATCATTTTGCCGAAAGGAGAGCCCCGCAATCGACGCCACCTTCGAACAGTCGTGGTCCCAGACCCTGTCGGGGGGAGCCTACGCCCTCGACTTCGTGAACACGCTGGACTGGCGAGGCCGAGAGCAACCGGTCGAAACCCTGCACCAGTACGCCGATTTCCTCCGCTTCGCCCTGGCTTCCGGTGTCATCGACCTGCGCCAGGCCAAGAGCCTTCTTGCCTGGGCCGTCCGTCACCCCAAGCGCTCGGCCAAAGCCCTCGAGCGCGCCAAGTCGACCCGCGAGACCGTGGCCCTTCTCGTCAAGGCCAGGTCCAAGGGCGAAGCCCTGCCCCGTGCCGCTCTCGCTCGCCTGGAAGAAGACGCGCGCGACGCCTGGAAAGCGCGCTCGCTCGTGCCACAGGGCTTGGTCGCGCGCTGGCAATGGGCCGAGGGCGATCCCGATCCGGACCTCCCCCGCTGGGCGGCCGCGCTCGACGCGGCCCGTCTCGTGACGGGCGAGGAGCACGGGCCGATCCGCGAATGCGAGGGAGCAGACTGCGGCTGGTTCTTTCTCGACGAGTCACGCAACCGGCGGCGGCGCTGGTGCAGCATGGAGGCCTGCGGCAATCGCGCCAAGGCGCGGCGCTTCTATCGCCGGAAGAGAGCGGCTTCCGCCCCTAGCGCTTGACGCCCCTCACGAACGAGGCGAGCGCATCCGACACCCCGCGCCGGATTCCGATCGTCGAATCCGAGTATGACGAGGCCTGCGCCACGGGATCTTCGAGCGTCGGCTTGAGCACGTGGTTCATGTCGGGAACGATGAGCTTCTTGATGCCCTTGCGTGAACCTGCCAGAAGATCCGCGTCCGCGCGGCTCACCTGGATGTCGGACGTGCCCCACACCACCATGGTTGGCATCTTGAGCTCCTTGAGCTCGGCCGCGGGATCCATGGTGATCCAGCTCCGCATGTAGGGCTGTACCGAGGGCCGGTAGAGCGCCATGAGCATGGGTGGGATGTCCACCGCGTTCTTGCCCATCGCCAGGGTGTCCATGATGGCGTCGGATTTTCTCATCAGCTCGCCCGAGATCGATTTCTTCAGCTGTTCGTGGATGATGTCGCGCGCCGGACGCCCGGCGCCGGCGACCAGGATCAGGGCGTCCGGCTTCTCCGTCTTGGCCGCCAGGGTGGCAATGAGCGCACCCTCGCTGTGCCCGAGAAGAGTCAGCGTCTTGAACCGTGGATCGTGGCGGTACTTCTTCGACCATTGCACCGCGTCGTCCGAATAGGTGGTGAGCCGAAGGTCGGACTCGCCTTTGACCGCCCGCGCGCTGGCCGCGATGCCGCGCTTGTCGTAGCGCAGGGTTGCGATGTCGCGATCGAGCAGGCTGTCGGCGAGCATCTTGAGGCAGTTGTTCTTGCCGGGAAGCATGGCCGAGTTGCCGTCGCGGTCGGTCGGGCCCGAGCCCGCCAGCATGATGACGAGCGGCACCGGCTTGAGGCTCCCAGGCAGCTCGAGCGTTCCAAACAGGGTGTCGGCCCCCACCACGAGCTGCACGTCCTGCTTGAGGTTTTGGGGAGGCGGCGTCTCCGCCGTCGCACCCGCCGCCAACACGCCGAGCAGAAAGCTTCCCAGAGCGATCGTCCTTCGCATGCCGCGCATCAGCTGGCTCCTTCGGGGCGAGCGCCCCGCTCTCCCGCTTCCCTCGTGCTCGTCCGGCGTTCGCGCTCGAGCGCGCGCCTGAGCAGGAACTCGATTTGCCCGTTGAGACTGCGTAGATCGTCGGCGGCCCAGGCCTGGAGAGCCTCCAGCACCTTGGGATCGATGCGCAATAGAAAGGATTTGCGCTCCGCCATGAAATCGCCCGGGCCTAGTGGTAGAGGGTTCCGGTGTTGAGCACGGGCTGCACGCCTGCGCGGTCGCCGCACAACACCACGAGAAGGTTGCTCACCATGGCCGCCTTGCGCTCGGCATCGAGCTCGACCACGTTCTTCCTCGACAGCTCGATCAGCGCCATCTCCACCATGCCCACCGCGCCGTCCACGATCTTCTGACGCGCCGCGATGATGGCCGTCGCCTGCTGGCGCTGGAGCATGGCGCCCGCGATCTCCGGCGCGTATGCCAGGTGGCTGATGCGCGCCTCGATGACTTCGACGCCGGCCTTCTCGAGACGCGCCTGCACTTCGGTCCTGAGCTGGCCGTTCGTCTCGGTCGGGTGGCTGCGCAGAGACTCCGAGCCTTCCTCGAACGTGTCGTAGGCGTACGCGCTCGCCAGGCTACGCAGCGCCGCCTCGGTCTGCATCTTCACGAACTGCGTGTAGTCGTCGACCTGGAAGATCGCCTCCGCCGTGTCGACCACGCGCCAGACCACGATGGCCGCGATCTCGATCGGGTTACCGACGTGGTCGTTCACCTTGAGCTTGGCGCTCTCGAAGTTGCGCACGCGAAGCGAGATCCGCTTCTTGGTGTACAACGGGTTGGCATAGCGCAGACCTGGATCGCGCACGGTGCCGCGGTACGAGCCGAAGAGCTGGAGCACGCGCCCTTCGTTGGGCGACACGGCGAAGAATCCGAGCCACGCGACGGTCTGCGCGGCGATCAGGAACAGGGAGCCCAACACGGGTGTCATCTGATGCGTGCCCACGGCCCGGAAGAAGAGCCAGAACACCGCGATCGTGGTGAGGAACAGGATAGGGAAAGCGACGAGCCCGCTGGCCACGTGACGCTCTCGCTCGCGAATCATCTGTCTTACCTCCTCCTAAGGGGTATCATTACGATATCACTACGATGTCATCGGTCAAGAAGTTTCGAGGAGGCCCCTTTTCGCCCCTCAACAGGCCGCGCGGCCTGTAACGCTCAGCTAAACTCAATTGGCGGAATTGAACTTGGAGCCGATTCGCACCTCCCGTAGGTTTCCCGCCATGGCTGGCTACTCGGGGACCCCCCTGCCGCAGAAGCTGGGGATCAAGGCCGGATCGGCCGTACTCCTTCGTCTTGCGCCAATGTCGTTCGAAGCCCTCCTGGCGCCTCTCCCCACCGGCGCAAAGCTCTCGCGCGCGGGGCATGGGCCCTTCGACGTCATCGTGCTGTTTGCCAAGAATCAGTCAGCGCTCATCAAGGAGTTGGCGGCTGCAGTCGCTAAGTTGAAGCCGGACGGCGGACTGTGGGTGGCGTGGCCCAAGAAAACCTCGGGGCTGTCGACGGATTTGCAGGAAGGATTCGTGCGCACCGCGGGGTTAGAGGCCCGGCTCGTGGACAACAAAATCTGTGCGATCGACGAAACGTGGTCGGGATTACGCTTCGTCTATCGCCTTCGAGACCGCGCGGAGGTAGCATCGACGAAGCGCCGGACCCGAGTGCCGGCGCGGCCTTCAAGGAGGCGGCCATGAAAATCAAGGAACTCGCCCACCGTGATCTGGCCACGATCGACCCCGAGTGCACTCTCCTCGAAGCCGCACGAAAGATGCGCGCGTACGACGTGGGCTCCCTACCGGTTCAGAAAAGTGGCCGATTGGTCGGCATCGTCACCGACCGCGATCTCGTCCTGCGCGGCACGGCCGAGGGACGCGATCCGCGCGGCGCTCGCGTGCGCGACGTGATGAGCATGCAGGTTCTCTCGTGCTCCGATCGCATCGACGTCAAAGACGCGATGAAGCTCATGCTCGAGAACCGCGCACGCCGCGTCGTCGTCGTAAACGACGATCACCGGCCGGTCGGCCTGGTGTCGTTGCGCGATCTGGCGCTCGCTCCGGGCGGCGAGAGCTTTGCCGGCGAGATCTACGCCGCGCTTTCGTTGCAGACGGCAGGACGGCACTAGCCGCGCGTGCACTACCTTCTCTTCTACGACGTGGCCGATGACTATCTCGAGCGTCGTCCCGCGCATCGTTCCGTCCACCTGAAGTTGGCGTGGGAGGCGGTGCAGCGGGGCGATCTCGTCTTGGCCGGAGCTTTGGCCGATCCCGTCGATGGCGCCGTGTTCGTCTTCCAGGGCGACTCGCCGGCCGTGGCCGAGGAATTCGCCAAGGCCGATCCCTACGTCACGAACGGTTTGGTGAAGAACTGGCGCGTCCGCGCCTGGACCACCGTCGTGGGCGATCTCGCGCAAACGCCGGTGCGGCCGGAATCGAGCTAATCCGCGACTTCGAACTCAGTAGAGTCCGTGAGCTCGACCAGCGGCACGGTTCGGAGCAATTGCGACATTCTCGGATCGAGATCCGTTTGGCCGAACCCGAGCCATCCACGGACATCCGATTGCTTTGTTGAATAAATGAAAGTGGCCCGGTACCTGCCGGGGTATTCGAAAGTCCCTGTAAAGATAGTGGGCTTCCAGCCCTTGGCGTACGGATCGATCGTCTGCCCGGGCACCAAGTGGACGAAGTCATTCGCAGAGAGCCCATTCGTATTCGCGCAGAATGCGATGGCTCTTCCCCTCAAGAGCTGACCATGACTCGCCATGATGTGGCCGACCTCGATGGTAAGGAGCTCGAGATGGATCTTGGCCTGGGGAAACCGCCCGCCCTCGCTGCCGTCCACTGCGTACACGAGGTCCAGCGGTTGCTTGGCTCCATTGGTGATCAACACTTGGAAATCGGGATGGTCGCCGACGTGAAAGATCTTTCGTGTCGGTCGAATCGCGCAGGTGAGAGCGCCGGTCGCCCACGGCACATCGACTCCAATCGACTCCGTCGCCGCTTGCGAATCCGACAGGCCAAACGGCCGCATATAGATCGGCTTGATGGTGATCGTATCGCCCGCGACGATCGTGATATCGAACGTCGCTTCATTCATGTCGGGGTGCAGGATGTAAAAGTACTGGTGACCGGCAGGGATGCCATCGATCTGAAAGTGTCCGTCCTCATCCGTATAAGCCCGGTACTCATCCGTTCCCACCCTCGTCACCAGGGCACGCGACTTGGGTCGCCCCACCTCGTTGAAGATGACGCCCCGCACCGATCCGGTGGGCGGCGCCGCGGCTTGGGCAGAGAAGGTGAGAGCAGCCAGGAGAATGAGCGGTAAGGTCGTGCGCATGGCGCTCCTTTGAGCGCCCGGTCGGGCGAAGCGATGCGCGGCAGGCATCAAGCAGGCATCAAGATGATCCTGCCGCGCCGCTCCGCGAGCAACGTTTTTCTAATCCACCTGCACCGAGCCTTCGAGCATCTTCATGCCGCAATGGAAGGTGATGTCGCCCTTCTCTTTGGCGACCAGATGCACTTCCACCGGCTGGTTCAGCGGCAGCGGCACGGTGTCGTTCTCCGAGGGCACGATGACCTCGGTGCCGCAGGTCGCGTCGGTCGTGCGCGTGAAGACGAGGACGACGTTCTGGCCCGCGTGCGCTTTCACGTGAGCCGGCTCGTAGCCCGCCTCACTGACCTTGATGTTGTAACGGGCGGTAGAACCGGACTGGGCACCGCCGCAGCCCATAGCGGCGATTCCGGCGATGAGGGCGAGGGCCACGCCAAGACGGAACTTCATTTCTTCTCCTCTCAAATGCGCGCCCGCTGCAGGCGGAGCGCGTTGGTGATGACGGACACCGAGCTGAAGCTCATCGCCGCGGCAGCGATGACCGGGCTCAGCAGCAAACCCATGTATGGGTAGAGCACGCCCGCCGCGATCGACACGCCGAGCGAGTTGTAGACGAAAGCGAAAAACAAATTCTGGCCGATGTTCCTCATGGTGAGGCGGCTCAGGCGGCGCGCTCGCGCGATCCCGCGCAGGTCACCGCGCAAGAGCGTGACGTCGGCGCTTTCCATGGCGATGTCGGTGCCGGTGCCCATGGCGATCCCGACGTTGGCCTGCGCCAGGGCCGGCGCGTCGTTGATGCCGTCGCCCGCCATGGCGACGATCTCATGCCGCGCCTGGAGGTCGCGGATGACGTCGAGCTTTTTCTCGGGCGGCACTTCAGCCACCACGTGCTCGATGCCGAGCTGGCGGGCCACGGCCTCGGCGGTCGCGCGGCTGTCGCCCGTCACCATGTAGATCTCGAGGCCGAGCGCCAGAAGCTCCCGCACCGCCTGGGGCGCGCTCTCCTTGATGGGATCGGCGATGGCCAGGGTACCCGCGGGCTTCCCATCCACGGCCACGAAGATCACGGTGCGCCCCTGCGCGCGCAGCGATTCGGCCGACTGCTGATCGATCTCGATCCCGAGATCGCTCATCAACCCCGCGTTCCCGAGCGCCACCCTCTTGCCTCCCGCCACGCCGCGCACGCCGCGACCCGTGATCGACTCGAAGTCCTGGACGGGGGCCAGCGACATCCCGCGCTCGCGCGCCGCCTGGACGACCGCCGCGGCCAGGGGGTGCTCGCTGGCTCGCTCGAGGCTCGCGGCCAGGCGCAGAACGTCATCCGCCGGGGCGCCGACGAGCCGCGGCCGGCCCTCCGTCAGCGTGCCCGTCTTGTCGACGACGAGCGCGGTCACCTTGCCCAGCGTCTCGATGGCTTCGGCGTTCTTGAACAACACGCCCGCGGTCGCGCCCTTGCCCGAAGCCACCATGATCGACATCGGCGTGGCCAGTCCCAGCGCGCACGGACAGGCGATGATCAGGACGGCGATCGCGTTCACGATCGCATGCGCCAGACGAGGCTCGGGCCCGAGCCAGAACCAGAGCACGAAGGTGACGAGTGCGATGCCCATCACGATCTGCACGAACTCGCTGGCCACCACATCCGCCTGCCTCTGGATGGGTGCGCGGCTCCTCTGCGCCTCCGAGACCATGCGCACGATGTGGGCGAGCACGGTGTCGGCGCCGACGCGCTCGGCGCGCAAGATCAAGCTCCCGGTGCGATTGACGGTGGCGCCCACCACCTTGTCGCCGGGCGCTTTGGCCACCGGGATGGGCTCGCCCGAGATCATCGATTCGTCCACGGCGCTGGTGCCGCTCACCACCACCCCGTCGACCGGAACCTTCTCGCCGGGCCGCACGCGCAAGAGGTCGCCGGCGCGCACCTGCTCGAGCGGGACATCCACTTCGCTGCCATCCGGCGCCACGCGCCGCGCTGTCTTGGGCGCCAAGCCGAGAAGCTTCCGAATGGCGGCGCCGGTTCGCGCCCGCGCACGCAGCTCGAGCACCTGGCCGAGCAGCACGAGCGTGACGATCATGGCGGCGGCTTCGAAGTACATGGCCACGTGGCCGCTCGCGTCACGGAAGGACGCGGGGAAGAGCCAGGGCGCCATGGCGGCGATCGAGCTGTACACGTACGCCACCGCCACGCCGAGGGCGATCAGCGTGAACATGTTGAGGCTTCGGTTGACGATCGATTGCCAGCCACGCACGAAGAACGGCCACCCGCCCCACACCACGACGGGCGTGGCCAGGGCCATCTCTGCCGAGCCCGTGCCGACATGCATCATGGCGACCATGACGAGTGGCGCGGTGAGCACAGCGCTCACCCACAAGCGCCGCGTCATGTCGGTGAGCTCGGGATTCTCCGGCTCTTCGGCGGTAATCGTGCGCGGCTCGAGCCCCATGCCGCAAATCGGGCAGCTGCCCGGTCGGTCGCGCACGATCTCCGGGTGCATCGGGCACGTGTACTCGACCGCGTCGTGCGTACGCCGCGGCGGCGGGGCGGCCTTTTGCGGCGACAGGTACTTCTGGGGATCGGCCTCGAACTTGGCGCGACATCCGGCGCCACAGAAGAAGTATTCCTGGCCGCGATAGACGGCGTGGTGCGGGCTTTCGGCCGAAACCGCCATGCCGCACACCGGATCCTTGTGTGAGCTCGCGACCTCCAGCCGGATCGACGACATCAGCGACGAAGCTCCTCGCGCGTCTCGGGCGAGCGCAGCCACTGAACGTAGGCCCACAGCGCGTCGACGTCGCCGGGCGCCACATGGGCACGGTAGGCCGGCATGTGCACCACGGCGCGTTTCAAATAGAACTGCGCGCCCGGGTTGTGCGCGAAGCGCTTGCTCACGCCGTCTTCCACCCACTGGCCGAACTCTTCACGGCTCTGCACGAGCTCCGGGAAATCCGCGCCGTCCCACGAAGGCAAGTAGCCCTTGAGCGACCCCGGATTGCGCCGCGCGAAACGTCCGCCCGCGCCGTGGCAGCCGGTGCAACCCAAGGAATCGGCGCGCTCGAGCCCGTACGACGACAAAGAATCCGTGGGCTCCGGCGACCCCGACGATGCGCGCACGAACGCGACCAAGTCCTCGATCTGGTGCTTCTCGAGACGGCGTCCGAACGCCGGCATCTTCATGGCGCCGGCGCGCCGCTGCTCCTGCCAGGTCTGGCTCACGCGGCGCTTTTCGGTGGTCCCCGTCTTGATCCATTGGCGGATCTCATCGGGAGACTTGGCGAACATCATGACGTCCCCTTCGAATCCCGGCACGGTACCATCGGTGCGCCCCGGATTGTTGGCGCCACGGATGCCTCCCGGCCCGTGGCAGCCGAAGCAACCCATACGCTCGGCCAATCGGCGGCCGCGCTCGGCGGCCGGCAAATGCGGCGCGAAAGTGGAGAACGCGGCGACGCCCGCCGCGAGCGCGACCACCATCACCACCACGGCCCACTTCATAGGAGGGTCCGCGCGCGTGGCGGCCCCACGCGCGCGCAACCGCTTTGGATCAACCCTTCGCCGCGACCTTGGCTGCGGTCACGTCGATTCCCTTCATGCCGGCCCGCTCGCTGACCGCGCCGGTGACGGTGACCGTCTGGCCGACCATCTTCTTGAGCTGGTTGTAGGGATCGGCGTTGTCATGGTTCATCGTGATCAAGTAAACGCTGCCATCGGCGGTCAGGAGACCCATCGGCATCCCGCCAGCGACGCACTTGGTGCCGCAGGCCACGTGCTTGGCGCCGTGCGCCTCGTGGCCGAGATAGCAGCCCATGTCGAGCACTTCGCCGGTCAGCGTCTTGGCCGGCGCGGTGGCCTCGTGGCTCATCATCGCCGCCGGCTTGGCGGAAGGTTTGGCGGCCGTATTTGACGTCGTCGTGGCGGCAGAAGCAGCCGCGACCACGAGAGCGCCGAGGGCGATTGTCAGGACGATCTGCGAGCGAATCCGTTTCATCACGTTCCTCCTTGGGACGAGGGGTGGTACGACGCGCGATCTCATGAGGAAGAGGAGGGCGCCCCCCCGAGCCGCCTTCCCTTCCACCACGCGTAGATCGCAGGATACACGGCCAGCTCCAGCAAAAACGAGGTCACCACGCCCCCCGCCATGGGGGCGGCGATGCGCTTCATGACGTCCGACCCGGCCCCCGAGCCCCACAGGATGGGCAGGAGGCCGATCAAGATGGTCAGAACGGTCATCATCTTGGGGCGGATGCGGTGGGCCGCGCCGTCCACGATCGCATCCTCGAGGTCGGCGCGCGTGCGCAGGCGGCCTTCTTGGGCCCACTTGCGATGACTCAAATTGAGATAGAGGAGCATGATGGCCCCGGTCTCGGCGTCCAACCCGGCGAGGGCGATCATGCCCACCCACACCGCCACGCTCAGTTTGAAGCCCAGGAGCGCGAGAATCCACACCGCGCCCACGAGCGAGAACGGGACCGCGAGCAGGACGATCGCCGTCTCCTTGAGGGAGCGGAAACTCAAGTAGAGAAGGAACGCCACGAGCGCGAGCGTGAGCGGCACGACGAGCGCGAGCCGCGCCTTGGCGCGCTCGTAGTACTGGAACTGCCCCGCCCAGTCGATGCGATAGCCCGGCGGCAGTGCCACCTCGCGGGCCACCACGCGCTTGGCATCCTCGACGTAGTTCACGATGCCGCGTCCGGCCACATCGACCGACACCAGGCCGAAGAGCTGGCCGCCTTCCTCGAGCAGCATGGGCGGGCCGTTCACGAATCGCAGATGCGCGACCTGCGCGAGCGGCACGTTGCCGCCCCGAGGCAGCGGCACGAGCACGCGCTCGAGCTCGTCCGGATCCTGGCGCAACGCACGCGCGTAGCGCACCGTGACCGCATAGCGCTCGCGCCCCTCGATGGTCTGAGTCGCCTGGTGCCCGCCAATCGCCGCTTCGATCACGTCCTCGACGTCACCCACGCGCAGCCCGTAACGCGCGGCCGCGGCGCGATCGATGTCGAAATCGAGATAGTAGCCGCCGGTCAGCCGTTCGGCGTAGGCGCTGCGCGTGCCCTTCACGTTGGCGAGCGCGCGCTCGATGGCCACCGAGATGCGCTCGATCTCCGTGAGGTTCGGCCCGAATACCTTGATGCCGAGATTGCTGCGCACACCGGTGGCCAGCATCTCGAGACGCGTCTGGATGGGCATCCACCAGATGTTGGGCATGCCGGGATAACGCAATGCGGCGTCCATCTGGGAGATGAGCTTCTCCCACGTCATGCCGGCAGGCCACTCGGACTCCGGTTTGAGAGAGATCACCGTCTCGACCATCGAGAGCGGGGCCGGATCCGTGGCCGTCTTGGCGCGGCCCACCTTGCCGAACACCGTTTCCACCTCGGGGAACGTGCGGATGCGCCGGTTCATGCTGGAGAGCACGTCGGAGGCTTCACGGTCCGAGATGCCAGGCGGTGCCGTGGGCATGTAGAGGAGCGTGCCCTCGTTGAGCGGCGGCATGAACTCACTGCTCAGCGACAAGAACACCGGGATCGCCGTGGCGAGCAGGATGCCCGCGGTCCAGAATACGATGCGCCGGCGCCGCACCACCCAGCGCACGACGCCGGCGTAGCGCGTGACCAGCCAGCGGTTGATGGGGTTCTCGCGCTCGGGACGGATGCGTCCGCGGATGAAGAGGAGTGCCAGGGCCGGCGTGAGCGTGATGGCAAGGAGGGCGGCGAACGCCATCGAGTAAGTCTTGGTGAAGGCGAGCGGCTTGAAGAGCCGTCCCTCGGTGCCGGTGAGCGTGAAGATGGGCAGGAAGCTCACCGTGATGACGAGCAGCGCGAAGAAGATCGAGCGCCCGACTTCCGAGAGGCCCGCCACGACCACGGCCTCGCGCGGGCCCGGGCGTCCCGCTTCCTCCCAGGCTTCGAGCCGTTTGTGCACGTTCTCGACCATGATGATCGAGGCGTCGACCATGGCGCCGATGGCCACCGCGATGCCGCCCAGCGACATGATGTTGGCGGTGAGCCCCTGAGCGCTCATGGGGATGAACGCGAGCAGCACGGCCACGGGCAAGGACAGAATGGGAATGAGCGCGCTGCGGAAGTGGAACAGGAAGAGCAGGATCACCAAGCTGACGACGATCATCTCCTCGAGCAGCTTGTGCCACAGATTGTCGACCGCGCGGCGGATGAGCTGCGAGCGGTCGTACGTCACCACCAGGTGCACGCCCGGCGGCAGGGAGCGCTGGGCATCGGCGAGGCGCGCCTTGACGCGATCGATCACACGCAGCGCGTTTTCCCCCTGGCGCATGACCACGATGCCGCCCACGACTTCGCCGCGCCCGTTCAGCTCGGCGATGCCGCGTCGCTGCTCGGGGCCGAGATGGACGTCGCCCAGGTCGCCCACGGTGACGGGGACGCCGTTGGCGTTGGTCATGACCGGCACCGTCGCCACGTCTTCGATCGACTTGATGTAGCCCCGGCCGCGCACGAAGTGCTCGTGCTCGGCGATCTCCACGGCGCCGCCGCCGACGTCGTTGTTCGAATGCGAGATGGCGTCGGCCACCGCCGACAGCGAAATCCCATAGTTGGCGAGGCGCACCGGATCGAGATCGACCTGGTACTCGCGCACGAACCCGCCCACGCTCGCGACCTCGGCTACGCCGTCCACCGATTGCAGCCAGTAGCGCAGCGTCCAGTCCTGGAACGAGCGCAAGCTCGCGAGATCGTTCCTGCCCGTGGTGTCGACGAGCGCGTACTCGAACACCCAGCCCACGCTCGTGGCATCCGGGCCCAACTGCGGCTCGACACCGTCCGGCAACCGGCCGCGGATCGACGACAGGTATTCGAGCACGCGGCTGCGCGCCCAGTAGAGATCGGTGCCGTCCTCGAAGACCACGTACACGAAGGAGTCGCCCATCATGCTCTGGCCGCGCACGTAGCGCACGTGCGGCGCCGAGAGCAGAGCGCTCACGATCGGATACGTGACCTGATCTTCGACCAGGTCGGGGCTGCGCCCGGGCCACTCGGTCGAGATGATGACCTGCGTATCCGAGAGATCGGGGATGGCGTCGAGCGGCGTGTGGGCGAGCGCGTGGACACCCCACGCCACGCCGGCCGCCACCGCGAGCAGGGTGAAGAAAGGAGCCCGTGCGCAGGCCGCAATGACGCGCGCGATCAAGGTGCCGCCTCCGGCGCGCGCAGACGGCTCTCGGCCGCGACCAGGAAGTTGCCCGAGGTCACGACCACGTCGCCTTCGCTGAGCCCTGCGTCGACCGCGTACCAGTCGCCGGCCTTGGCGCCGAGCTTCACCTCACGCGGCGCGAGGCGGCCGCCGCCCGTGTCCACGAATACGAGCTTGCGGTCCCCGTTGAAGAGCACGGCCGACGCGGGCACGGCGAGACGCGCGCCCAGGGGCACGGCGATCTCCACGTCCACGAGCTGATCCGGAAGCAGCGCGCGGTCCCCGTTCGGCACCTCGATTCGCACCTGGCCCGTATGCGTCTCGCTTTCGAGGAACGGATAGATGAACGAGATACGCCCCCCGCGCAGGGCGCGCCCGCCCGCCGGCAGGCTCACGCGCACCGGATCGCCCACCTTGAGCGACGCCATCTCGTAGGGATAGACGTCGGCCATGATCCACACCGGATCGATGGGCGCGATCTTGAAGAGCGTCTGCCCGGGCATGACGGCTGAGCCTTGCACGATCATCTTGTCGGTGATCACGCCGCTCACCGGCGAGAGCACGGACACCGTCTCGCTCGCCTTGCGCGAGTACTCGAGCTGCTTGATCTGCGCCGGCGAGAGATCCCAGAGCGCCAGGCGCTGGCGCGCCGCGGCCGCGAGATCGGCGGCGCGGTCTGCGGCCGCGCCACGGGGCAAGCTGTCACGAACCGCCACCGCCTCGATGAACTCGCGCTCGGCCGAGTAGACGTCGGGGCTGTAGATGGTGAGCAGGTTCTCGCCCTTCCGCACGCTCTGGCCGACGAAATCGGCGCGCAGCGAGCGCACGTAACCCTGGTACTTGAGCGTGACCTCGGCGCGGCGCGACTCATCGTAGGCGACGCGACCGGAGACGCGGCGCGTGTAGTCGAGCTTGCGCTTGGTGACCGGTGCCGTGGTGACGCCAATCTCCTGGCGCCGCGCGTCCGAGAGCACGACGGTGGCGACGGCACTGTCGCCCGGCGCGGCATGGCCCGTTCCCTCGGTGACCCACGTCACTCCCGGCACGCCCACCGTGAGTCGCAAGTCGGCGCGTGTCACGTTGCGACCCGCCGGCGCCACGGCGACATCGATGTCCCAGCTCCCGCCCATGGCGAGCCCGAACTTGCCCTCGTAGACGCCGGGCGACTTCTCCGCCAGCGCAGGCTTCGATTCCATGCGCGGCATGGCCCCCATGGCGGACATGAAAACGAGCGCGTCCACGCGCGCGCCGCGCACCGGCTTGCCGCTCGCATCCTCGATCTTCATGCGCAGCACGTTGGTGCCGACCTTGGGCGCCTCTGGTGCGATCGCCACGCCGATGCGCAAGTCTTCGACCTGGCGCACGTCCATGCTCTCGCGCGCGCAGCCGGCGACGAGCAGTGCCAAAGCCAAACCGATCCAGCGCTTCATGGCGTCGTCCCTCCCACGCCGATCCAGGGCGGCAGCTTGCCCACGGCCCAAGCCAGCTCGGCGCGGGCGGCGTGATACTCGCCGAGCACGCGCAGATTCATGAGCCGCGCTTCGGTGAGGTCGCGCTCGGCCTGGAGCAAGGCGGTGAAATCGTTCTTCCCCGACTCGTATCCGGCGCGCGCGGCGCCCAGGGCGCGTTGCGCCACGGGCAATTGGGTCTCGCGCACGAGCTGCGCTTCGTGCGCGCTCTGCTGCACGTCGAGATAGGCCGACTGCACTTCGAAGGCCACGCGATCGGTCACCGAGACCTGCTTGGCGCGGGCGGCAAGCAGCCCGGCCTGCGCTTCGCCAACGGCGGCAGAGCGCCGACCGGCGAAGATCGGCACGCTCACCGAAACCCCAACGCTCGGGCGCAGATCGGTCTCCTGCCAGAACCGGTCGTAGGCGGCCATGAACTCGAGCCGCGGAATCCGTGCGCTCTGGGCGATGCGCACGCGCGCCTCGTCGGCGCGATAGCGCCAGGAGGCGGCGAGGATCTCCGGCCGCTCCACCCAGGCTTCCTCGATGAGCGCACGCAGCTCGGGCACCTTCCCCGGCGGATCGAAGCGCGGCGGCGGCAAGGGCAGCGAGGCGTCCCACGAGCGATGCAGGAGCGCGTTCAGGCGCGCGGTGGCGCGTCCGACGTCGTTGTCGCTCTCGATCGCCTGGTGCTCGATCATCGACAGCTCGGTCTCGGCCATGAGCGCGTCGGCCTCGCCCACGAGCCCGCTGGCGTAGCGCGATAGGGCGACGCGGCGCACTTGCTCGACTACCTGGCGCATCTCGTTGAGCACCACGGCGGAGGCGAGCGCGCGCGCGTACTCGGCATAGGTCACGCGCGCAGTGCGCAGGATGTCGTTGAGCGTGGCGTCGAGATCGGCGGAGCTCGCCGCGGCCTCACGCAGCGCGACGTCTCGCGGTGAGCCCAGCTTGCCGAGCGGGATCGCCTGGCGCACGCCGATGCGATACGCCGTGCCGAACTCGTCGCTACCGAGCGTCGCAGGCCCGAGCGAGAAATCGAGCACGGGATCTTCCCAGCCGGTGGTGCCCGGCACCTCGAGCGCGGCCCGATACGCCTGGCGTGCGGCTTCGGCGTCGGCATTCTGGCGCACCACCCAGCGCTCGAGCGTGGGCAGATCGAGCGTCGAAAGGAGCGCGAGACTGTCGGTAAGGGCCCCCGACGAGCGCATGCCTTCATGCTCGTCGGCGAGCGCCGGGTGCGGCGCGCACACGAGCGCGAGCGCGCACAACCAGATTGCTTTGCGCATGGACATCCTCTTCTTCGTTGAAAACACGAATCCCGCGAGCGCCGCGGACGCGGCGTCGGGTCACGAAGAGAGGACGTTCAGATCAGGAGGATGGAGCTTCGATGTGGAGGGGCTTCGAGAATCGGCGGCGCGGAGGTGGAAGCCGGAGCCGCAAGCGCAGCCCACAAGGGCAGCGCCGGGGTCGCAGCGACGACCGCAGCGGTCGCGGTGGGCGCGCTCAAACGCGCCTCGCTCACCGCTCCGTCGGCGCAGGGAGACATCACGCCAAAGAAGCAGCACGCCTTGCGCTCGGTCCGTCCCGGCATATGGCAGGCGTTGGCGGCCTGACAGCACGCGTGCCTCGCCATCATCGCCTGCGTCTTCATCGGACACGCCTGCACATAGCCGGACGAGCTCGCCTGAAGGGTGAGCGCCAGCACCGCCATGGCGGCGACATGGGCCCGCGAACCGAGCAAACGACGGAGCAGTCGCATACGCATCTATTTTCGGCACATGGACGCGCCAGGTCAAGTGAGGCCCCAGTGAACAACATGACAAGCCACTCTGCGCGTGAAATGCTCAAGAACCTCTGCCATAATTGACCCCTCACCTCACCACATTGGAGCCTTCGATGCGCCATATCGCCCGGGTTTGCGCCCTCGTCTTGCTCTTTGCCCTGGCCGACGCGCCCCACCATATGGCGAAGCCCCAGAGCCCTGCGCCCAGCGCGCAGTGGCTGGCCACCGTCGAAGCCCGCATCGCCCGGGCCGAGTACGCGATCTCCGGGACCGAGCCTCAGGCACCCAATCGCGCCCATGACCTGCGCATCTACTTCGAGGCGAACGGCGTGCGTGTGGTGCCGCGGGTGGCGACGTCGCAGTCCTGGAGCTGGCAGCTCTCGCTTGCCGGCTACGGCCGCGAGTCCGCGCTGCGCGCTCCCGGGCGCGCCAGGCGCGCCGCTCATGGCAATCGCATGGAGTATCGCCGCGGCGATCTCATAGAGTGGTACGTGAACGACGAGCAGGGCCTCGAGCAGGGCTTCACGCTGGCGCGCGCTCCTGTGGGCAGC
>DASYSL010000151.1:0-15538 GCA_036003365.1 Candidatus Eiseniibacteriota bacterium | reverse complement strand
GATGAATGAGACCGCGATCAAGACCGTCACCTGCGTCGGCTGCGGCGCCGTGGTGCCCGACGTCGACGTGCCCGGGCACCGCTACCTCGGATCGGCGCCGGGATGCTGGCAGCTCTTCGGTGAGGTGCTGGCGCGCGAATACTCCGACTTTCGTTACGGCCGCGCGCATGGGCTGACCGTGGACGCCTATGCCGTCCAGCATCCGGGCGAGCCCTCGCCGCATGCCATCGCCTCGGTGGCGCTCCATCTGCAGCGCCTGCACTGGGTGCTCGAGCTGGGTTACGACAATCAGCGCGCCACGCGCGCCATGCAGCGCGCGGCCGAGCGCAAGCGCGAGTACTCGTGGCTCGAACCGCCGTCGAGCGTGGGCTCGATCACCGTGCTCGCCGTGCACGCCGCGCCCGGGCCCGACGAGCACGTCGAGCGCGTGCGCGCATGGGCGGAAGAGGCCTGGAAGGTGTGGCACATCCACCACGCCACCGTGCGCGGCTGGGCGCTCCTCGCGGAGCCGCGCTGAGCCAGGGCAGCCGAGTTGCAGGGCGGCGCGCCCTGCGGCATGATTCCGCGCCATGACGATCCAAGAAGCCCAACGCCAGACCCGTGAGATCTATCTCGGCGGAGGGCCCGGGCAGATGGTGTGCGCGGCGATCTGGCTCGCTTCGGCCGCCGCGGGAACCTGGGCCGCGCCCCGGCTCGCGATCCTCATTCTCGTGATCGGGGGCATGTTCATCTTCCCGCTCACGCAGCTCGCTCTGCGCGCCATGGGGCGCCCGGCTTCGCTCGCGCCCGACAATCCTCTGCGCTGGCTCGCCCTGCAGGTGGCGTTCATGGTGCCGCTGTGCTTACCGGTGGTCCTCGGCGCGACGGCGCACCGGCTGGGTTGGTTCTACCCCGGGGCCATGATCGTGGTCGGCGCGCACTATCTGCCGTTCCAGTTCCTCTACGGCCAGCAGCGCTGGCTCGTGCTGGGTGGCGTCCTCATCGTGGCCGGGCTCATGATCGGCCTTTATCTTTCCAATCAGTTCGCGCTCGGGGGATGGCTGACCGCGGTCGCCTTCCTCGTGTTCGCCTTCTGGGCCGCGGCCAGCCGCAGAGAGCCGGTGAGCGCGTGAGCGCGGCCCGCGTCTTTCGCATCTTGCTCGAAGTGGCCGACATCGAGCGCGCGACCCGCTTCTACGCGGAGCTGCTCGGCGACCCCGGTCGTCGCGTGCACGGCGGGCGCCATTATTTCGACTGCGCCGACGTCATTCTCGGTCTCGTGGACGTCGCCCCCGCAAACCGCGTGCCGCGTCCCGCGCCGCAGGCGGTCTATTTCGCCCTCGCCGACCTCGAGAGCGCCTATCGCCGCGCCGAGACAGCGGGGGCGCTGTCGCCCGAGCGCGTGCACGGCGAGCCGGCGGGAAAGATCGTGGAGCGGCCGTGGGGCGAGCGCTCGTTCTACGCCGTGGATCCTTTCGGCAATCCGCTTTGCTTCGTCGACGAGAAGACGCTCTTCACCGGACGCTGATCCCACGTGCCATTCACGCCGTATCACTTCGGTCCCGGCGTTCTCTTCAAGGCGCTCGTGCCGCGCCGCCTGTCGCTGATCGCGTACGCCGCCACCCAGGTGACCATCGACTGCGAGACGCTCTTCTTCATCCTCCATCGAGCCAAGCCGGATCATCGCTTCTTCCACACCTTCGTCGGCGCCAGCCTGGTCGGGTTGGGAACGGCGGTGGCGATCGCGTTGGTGGCGCCGGTGTTGCCGCGGCCCTGGCGCTGGGTGACCGACGACTTGTCATGGAACGCGCTGTGGGTGGGTGGATGGGTCGGCGGCCTCTCGCACGCCATCCTCGACAGCATGTATCACTCCGACGCGGTCCCGTTCTGGCCGTGGTCCAATGCCAACCCGCTGCTCACGCGTCACACGCTGGCGCCCGAGATCTGCGTGGCCACCGGCGTCGCGGGCCTCGTTGTCCTCGCATGGCGCGCGCTGGCTCGCCGAAGCGCGTAAGCGCCTCGGCATCGGCCGAGCGCGTGCGGGCTCGCATCTGGAGCGCGATTCGCCGCATTCCCCGCGGGCGCGTGGCGACCTATGGCCAGATCGCGGCACTCGCCGGCATCGCGCGCCAGCCCCGGCGCGTGGGCCAGGCGCTGCGCACGCTGCCGCAGGGCTCGAGCCTGCCATGGCATCGCGTGGTGAGCGCCGGCGGCGTGCTCGGGCTCGGGCGCTATGATGCGATGGCGGGGTGGGAGCAGCGCGTGCGCCTCGAACAGGAAGGCGTGCGTTTCGGGCGCTTGGGCCGCGTGTCGCTCAAGGAATTCGGCTGGCAAGCAAGGAGCACAACGTGACCGACATCGCAGCGCATTTTCTCGAGAACGCCACCAAGGAGTTTCGCCAGATCAAGAGCCTGGCCGATCGCGCGCTGGCCCAGATCGACGACCAGCGCTTCTTCGCCGCGCCCGATCCCGAGTCCAACTCGCTGGCCGTGATCTGCCGCCACATCGCGGGCAACCTGTGGTCGCGCTGGCGCGATTTTCTCACGGCCGACGGCGAGAAGGCCGACCGCCATCGCGACACCGAGTTCGAGCTGCCGGCGAACGCCACGCGCGCCGAGCTCATGGCCGCCTGGGAGCGCGGCTGGAATCTGCTGTTCGAGGAGATGGGCAAGCTGCGCCCCGAAGACGCGAGCCGGACGGTCACCATCCGCGGCGAGCCGCACAGCGTGGTGGCCGCCATCCACCGCCAGCTCACGCACAACGCCTCGCACGTGGGCCAGATCGTCTACTGGGCGAAGCACCTGGCCGGCGCCGACTGGCGCACCATCAGCGTGCCGCGCGGTCACTCGGAAGAGTTCAATCGCGAGATGCGGGGAAAGTTCGAGAGCGGGCGCTAGCCGGCCGCGCCGTCCTGCGTCGCCTCGGAGAAGAACACGATCCGGTTCTTGGGCGGCTCCTTGGCCACGAGCAGCGCGCGATTGGCGAAGCGCCACAGATCTTCGGGTGTTTCGGCGTCGAGAGGAAACAACGACACGCCCATGGAGATGGTCACCGCCAGCTCGATCTGCTTGCGATCCAGGCCGGTGACCGGGAAGCGATGCTCCTCGACCGAGGTGCGCAGACGCTCGGCGATGGTGCCGGCGTCCTCGCGATCGACCGGTGCGGCCAGCAAGAGCGCGAACTCCTCGCCGCCCCAGCGTGCCACCGAGTCGAAGGGACGCAAGGCGCTCTGCAAGAGCTCGGCCAGCTCGGCGAGCACTTCGTTCCCCGCTTCGTAGCCGAACATGGTGTTCACGCGCTTGAAGTCGTCGACGTCGACGATGGAGAGCGCGAACGACTTGCCCTCGCGGCGCGCGCGCGCCACCTCGGCTCCGATCTCGCGCTGGAAGAACGAGCGGTTGAATACCTTGGTCAACGGATCCACGTACACGAGCCGCTGCAGGTGCGCCGACTGCGCGAGCAGCCCGTCGAAGCTGTCGGCGAGCAGCGACAGGAGTGACAGCCGCTCGAGATCGAAGAAGCCGGGAGCGGCCGCGCGCGCCTCGAGCACGCCGGTGACGCCCGCCGCCTCGCTGCGCACGCGCACGGCGGCCACGCTGCCGATGCCGCGCTCGTTGGCGGCGGCGGCGATCTCGGGGGCGCGCGCCGTGTCGGGCGCCACCAGGAGATGATTGCGCGACGAGACGGCGTCGGCGAGCCAGGCCGCGAGCAGGGAAGGCTCGTCCGCGGCCGGCAGGGACTCGCCGTGCTGGTCGGCGGTGCGCTTCGAGGGATAGAAGGCGACCGAGTCGGCGTCGAGGAGTGCGGTGGCGGCGGCGAGGAGCGAGGCGACCAATTCGCCGCGCCCGCTCGGCATGCGCGTGTCGTCACGGATGAGTGCTTGATCGAGAGAGAGCAGTGGCTCGAGCTTGGACGCCGGCGCTGTGGCGCGCGCGGTCACGAAGGCGCGCGGATAGCTGACGAGCCCGGCCGGAAGGGTGGGCACGGGATAGCGGAAGGCCACCGTGCCGAGCGAGTCGCCGAGCTCGAAACGCACGACGCGGTCGCCGCCCTCGGTGCGCTCCGGCAACGACCGGACCGCTCCCAGGGTCGCGAGGCGCGACAGCAATGGAAACGCGAGCCTCTCCAGCTCGCCCGGGTTTCCTCGTGCCAGAGCATCCTTGACCCGGGCGACTTCGGTGGGCGGCAGCTGGCCGAGGGGCAGGATCCGCTCCAGAAGCTCGCGGAAGGTGATGGTGACGCGACGCATGCTCTCCCCATCCCGCCGTAGAAAAAGACCCCGAGGCCGTCGGGGTCCTTCTCGACCGAACTGAATTGTCCACTAGATTTTATAGCATTTCGCGGGGCCTCCACAAGGCGCGTCCACGGCTTGACACCCCCGACCCGTGTGCTAGCGTGCAGGGCGCTCAGGGGCCGAATTTTCGGCCCCGATTTCATGTGCCGCCCATGGCGCGGCCGCTTCGTCCCCGGGGACGCGCATGCATCTTTCGCAGCTCCTCAATCCGCAGTCCATCGACGTTCAGCTCCGGTCCAAGACGAAGCGCGAAGCGATCGCCGAGCTGGTGGCCCTGCTCGAGAAGTCGCACGGGCTGTCGTCGGGCGGGGAGATCCTCGACCGCGTGCTCAAGCGCGAGGCGATGATGTCCACCGGGATCGGCAACGGCATCGCCATCCCGCACGGCAAGGCGCGCGCGGTGGACCGCCTGGTGGCCGCCTGCGCCGTGTCGCGCAGCGGCGTCGATTACGATTCGGTGGACGGCGAGCCGGCGACGCTCTTCATCCTGCTGGTCTCGCCCGAGGACGTGGGCGGACCTCACGTGAAGGTGCTGGCCAACATCTCGCGGCTGCTCAAGGACGAGAACGTGCGCGAGAGCTTGAAGCGCGCCGAGTCCCCGGAAGCGTTCCTCTCGCAATTGCGGGAGTTCGAGGAGATTCACCTCTAGAGTTCGTTCGCCCCGACATTCGCCCCCGACCGCCACCGGAGGCCCGCGATGGACGCCACCTGGATCCCCGTTCTGGCCGCTGCCGTCGGGGCCATTGCCGCGCTCCTCGTGATGAGCTCGTCGAGCGTCGTGCGCCTGTGGCAGGCGTGGCGGCGCGGGCCGGTCGAGCCCGACTGGACGCCGGGTCCGGGCATGGCCGGTGACCGCGTCGATCCCGGCGCCGCGCGTCTCGCGCACCGCGCCCTCGGCGCGGCACTCTTCCTGGGCATCGCCGGCTCCTGCTTCTTCTCCGGCACGAGCCTCACCGATTCGGCGTTGCCGCGTCTCGCCATCGCGGCCGGGCTGCTCGCCATCTGGGCCGCCGCGTTGGGGGACCGATGATCCCTGCCTCCCTCGTTCTCACGCTCGTCCTCGGTGCCGCGTCCTTGTTCGGCGCCCTCGTCGTGCTGGCGCTCGCCCTCGGCACCCTCGAGTGGCTGGCGTGGCGGGGAGCGCGGCGCGTGGGTGTGCCGATCGGCGGCGCCATCTCGTGGTCGGAGTGGCTCGGCGGCGTGGCCGGCCTCTTGCATCCGGAGTCGACCCGCCGCGAATCGCCGGCCGCCGCCCTCGGCTTCGCTGCCGTCGTGTTCGGGGCTCTGCTCTCGCCCGCGCTTCTCTTGTGGGAAGCGATTCACGGCAGCACGCCCTCGGCGTCGGTGCTGCGTCTCGGTCTCATCGCTCTGGCGCCGCTCTTGTGCGCGCTGGGCTACGCCATCGCCGCCGAGCGCGCCGAGACGCCGACGCGCGCGCGCGAGCGCTTGCGGACCGCGGCGCGCATCACCTTCGCGCTTCCCGCCTGGCTGCTCGCGGCAGCCCTCGCGCAGAGCGGGGGAGGGACGGCGGCGCTGCCGCTCTTGGGCCGCGTCACGCTCACGTTCGCGATTCTGTGGAGCGGGCTCTTCGTCTTGCCGGGCGCGGCCGGCGAGCGCGAGCTGGCGAGCCGCACCTGGGGCGGCGATCCGCTCGAGCCCGCCGCGTCGACGCGCTTTCTCACGGGGGTCGCGCAGTACGCCGCTCTGGCCGGCGTGTGCGCCTGTGCCGCGGCCGCGCTCGCGGGAGCGCCCCTCGGCGCCTTCGCGGGATGGGGGCCGTCCCTGTTCGTCATCGCGCTCGCGCTCTTCCTGCGCGCGCTCGCTTCGGTGCCGCGCTGGGGCAACTGGGTGCGCGATGGGCGCGTGTGGCTCGTGCCCGCGCTGCTCCTCGTCTACGCCACGGCGTGGCCGCCGTGGTCGGGGACCCTGCCATGATCCTCGCTCCCGCGCTCGTGGCGGGTGCCGCGGCCCTCGGCTTCGCCGGCGCGTCTCTGGTCACGCGCCGCATCTTCGCCAGGGCCGGCGCCCTGGCGGCGTGCGGCGCTTCGGTCAGCTTGCTGTTCCTGGTCGCCGGCGCGCCCGGTCTCGGTGCCGTGGCACTCGCTGGCTCGTGGGGCATCGCCGGCGCCGGGCTCGTGGTGGGATGGAACCTGAGCCACGTCGAGTCGCCGGAGGAAGCCGGCCGCCGCGGCCCCTGGGTGCTGGCGTTCGCGTCGACGGCGATCTTGATCGCGGCCCTCGGCCTGGGACTCCTGGCCGTCGATTGGCCGAAGGAGCTTCACGCCACGGCCGCGCACGCGGCCCAGGGCAGCATGGAAGGCTGGGCGCTGGCCGTGCTCGCGCTCGCCGCCGCCTTGGCGCTCGCCTGCTTCTCGCCGCGCGAGGATGGTGGCGCGTGAACCTCCATGGCCTCCATCTCGATCTCGGCGCGCTGACGCGCGGCACGCCGGCGCTGGCCGGCCTCGGCCTCCTGTGGATCGGCTTGTTCGCCGCCCTGTCGCGCCGCCGCCTCGACGCGCTCAGCGCGGGATTCTTCGTCGCCGGCTTGGGTGTCGCCGCGCTGGCGCTCGGGCTCGGCCTCTTGAATGGCGCCACCGATGCCGGCTTTCGCGTCGCGCGGCTCGCGCTCGCGGTGAGCGTGGCGCAGGCGGCATCGGGTCTCGCCCTGGCGCGCGCCACCGCCGCCCGCGCGCGCGTCACGCGCACCGACCGTTTGGAGCGGCTGCATGGCTGAGGCCCGACCATGATCTGCCCGCGCTGCCAGAGCGCCAATCTCGACGAGCATCGCTACTGCTCGCAGTGCGGCGCGCGCCTGCTGGCGCGCGAAGGGCCGCTCGGCGGCAGCTTGCGCGAGCAGCTGCACCACGGACTGGCCCTCCTGGTCGAGGGCGAGTGGAGCCGCGCCCGCACGCAGCTCGAGCGCTGTCTCGCGCTCGATCCCACGCATGGCGCGAGCCTCTTGTATCTCGGCCTCATCGAGTGCCTGGAAGGTGCGCCACGCCGCGCACGCGCGCGTCTCGAGCAGGCGGTCGAGCTCGATCCCGAGCTCGTGAACGCGTGGCTCCTGCTCGGCCTCATGGCCGAGAGCGAAGAAGATTTCGCCGAAGCGGCGCGCTGCTACGGCGAGGCCGTGCGCCGCAAGGCCGAAGCGCAGCTCGCGCATCAGCGGCTGGCGTTTCTCTCGCTGCGCCGCGGCGACCGCGAAGAAGCCATGCCGCATCTGTGGGCCTGGGTGGAAGGGCAGAAGGACGAGTCGGCGCCGCTCCTCCATTTGAGCGCCGCGCTCGAGGAGATCGGCCGCGACGAAGAAGCCGGGCGCGTGCTCGATCGCGCGCTGGCCCTCGAGCCCGAGGCGCCCGCGCTGCATCGCCGCCGCGGACGCTTGTGCCGCCGTCTCGGTATGCGCCAGGAAGCCGCCGAGCATTTCCGCGCCGCCTTGGCCGCCGAGCCCGCCGACACCGACACGCGCGTCGAATACGGGCTCACCCTGTCGCAAATCGGCGACGTGGACGGCGCCGTGTCTGCCTTCGAGCAGGCGGTGGCGCGCGAGCCCGATCACGCGCTCGCGCACTACGAGCTCGGCGTCCTCTATTACACCGAGAAGGGCGACCTCGAGCGCGCGTTGCGCGAAATGGAGCTGGCGCTGACGCTCGACCCGGGAGACGCCACGGCGCGCATGATCTATCAAGAGCTGTTGCTCGAGCGCGGCGAGATCTAGCCGGTGCCGCGCCTGGAGCCGGTGCTCATCCTCCGCTACTCGCTGCGCGGCGTGCTCGTGGTCTCGCGCGCCGCGGCCACCGTGGACCGCATCCTCTTCACCGGGCTCGCGGGCGGCGCGGCGCGTTTGCCCTATCTCGTGGGCTCGTCGCTCTCGCGCGTGCAGAGCGGCTCGCTCACCGAGTATTTGCTCCTCGTGTTCACGGGAATCGCGCTTCTCGTCCTGGCGCGTCTCTTCGCCTGATGCGATCGGCCTGGCTGGCCCTCGCCCTCGCGGTGACCCTTCAAGCCCTGCTGCTCGAGCTGTGGGCGCCCGGCCGCTCGGCGCGGGCGCGGCTCGTGCGCGCCTTGCCCGTGCTCGCGCTGGCGTTGGCGCTCATGTGGGCGGTGGCTCTCGCTTTGGGAACGAGCGTGAACGATGCGTGGAGCGCGCGCATCGCCGCTGCGTGGTGGATCGTCGCCGTGCCGGCGTTCATCCTGGCCGGGCTCGGCCGCCCGCCGAGCGGAACGCGCTCGGCCGTGCCGCTCGCCGTGGCGCAAGCGGCACCCGGCGCTCTTCTCTCGTTTGCGCCGGCGCTCGCCTGGAATCCGTGGCTCCTCGTGCTCGCGGGCTCCTTGCGCGCGCTCTTGCCGCCCGTGCACGCGCCCGGGGCGCGCGCCGCCGAAGCGCTCTCCCCCGGCACGTTCGGGCTTCTGCTCGCGGGCGGGCTCTTGCTCGGCGTGCCGGTGGCCGCGGCGGGGGCCGGCGCCTTGGGCGCCTTCGACGCCACCGCACTCGCCGAGCTCGTCGCCATCGGCGCCATGATCGTGGGGCTCGCGAGCGCGTCCGACGAGAATCTCTTCCGCCGTCTCGCGGCTTGGGCCTCGGTGCAGGCGGGGCTCGCCGTGCTCGTGGCCGCGCTGGCGCCGGCGAGCCAGTCGGGCGTGGATCGCGGGGTCGCGCTGGCGCATCTCGGGGCCAGCACGGCGGGATTCGCCGCCCTCGTGTTCGTGGCTGGGCGCGTCGCTTCATACGTGCACGTCGGCGATCTCGCCGCCTACAACGGCGTGCTGCGGGCCGCCGTGGTGCGCGGCCAGGCGGTGCTCGCGTCCTGCTTCCTCGCCGTCCTCTCGAGCGTGCAAGCGCCCTTCGCCTTGATTCGCCTGGCCCTCGCGGCCGGTGGTGCGGCGCGTCTGGCGTGTGTGCTCGGCCTCGTGGGCTGGCTGGGCGCGTCCCTGGCTCTCGTTCTCGCCGCGACGCGCATCGCGCGCGGCCGCTCGGCGGCGCCCGCCGGACCGACGCCCGAGATGCGCGCTCCCGAGGTCGCGCTCACGGTGGCGCTGTTCGTGGTCGTGGTGATCGCCCTCGTCGTGCCCGCGCTGTGGGCAGCACCCGCCGCGTGGAGTCTGGTCGCGCGCCCGGGCGAGCCGTGACCCAACGCCTCGCCTGGGACCGCGTGCTGGCCGGGCTCGGGCTTGCGGCCGCCGTCGTCACGTGGACGCGACTCGCCGCGTGGCCGGTGCATCTCGGCGCGGGCGGCGAGTGGGCGCTCGATGGTCCGAGCGCGTTCTATTTCCTGGCGCTCTCGGTCGCCGTGGCGAGCGGAGCGCTGCTGGCGTGGGCGCCCGGGGTCGGCACCGACGCCGGCAGGGCACTCGTGCTCGCCGCCCTTGCCGGCGGCGCGTGGGGAGCGGCTGCTTCGGTGCTCGACTTCGGTATCGCCGCACTCTTGTGGTCGGCGGGCTGGATCCTCGCCGCCGCCGCGGTCGGCCAGGGCGGGGGACCGGAGCGCCTCGAAGCCGCGGTCAAGACGCAGGGGCTGGGTGCGGCGGCCGGTCTCGCGCTGCTCCTCGCCGCGGCTCTCCTCGTGGGCCTCGCGGGCACCACGCACGTGCTCGAAGCCGGCTCTCTCCTCGGCACCCGCGCCGACTCCGAGGTGGCGTCGCTCACCGCGGTGCGCATCCTGCTCGCGGGCCTGGCGCTCGCCGGCGCCTGGGTACCATTTCATTACTGGGCCCCCGACGGGCTGGGCTCGGCGACGCGTCCGGCGGCACTCGTGCTCGCCGTCGCCGCGCCGCTCGCCGCCTCCCTGGCGCTCGCGCGCGTGCTCTTCGCCTTCGAGCCGGCCTTCGGCGCCATGGCGGTGAACTGGCGCGGCGGCCTCTTCGCCGTGTCGTTCCTCACTGCGGCGGTGGCGGGAAGCGTGGCGCTCGTCCAGCGCGATGCCGCGCGTCTCACCGCTTATCTCACCGTGGCGCAGAGTGCCGAGATCCTGCCGTCCTTGTGCGGTCATCCCGGCGACGCCGGGCCGTGGGTGACCGCCGCCGCCGTGCACGCGATCTCGGTGGTGCCGCTGTGGCTCGCGCTCGGCGCGTGGCATGCCGCCGGCCGGCCGACCGATTTCGAGCGACTTCAGGGCCAGGGCCGCTCGCACCCGATCACCGCCATCGTGTGGCTCGCCGCGATGGCGTTCGCTGCCGGGTTTCCCGGGAGCGCGCGCTTCGTGTGGCGGCCGGCGCTCGCCGCCACGGGCGGCGATCCCGTGTCGTGGACGGTGTGTCTGGCGATCGCCGCCCTCCTGCCCTGGGCAGCCACGGCGCGGCTCGCCCGCGTTCTGTTCCTGGAAGGCGCCGAGGCGGATGCGCCGCGGCCCGTCACCACCGCGCTGCGCCTGAAGCAAGCCTGGGCCTGGGTCCTGTGCGCCGTGGCGCTCGTGCTCGCCGCCTGGCTCACGACGCGTGGCAGCGGCGAGATCGGGGCGGCCTGGGGCACACTCCTTCCCGGCGGATAGGTTGTGGCTCGTAGCACCCATCTGGCATCCTTCCGCCAAGTGATTGTTCCCTCCGGAGGTTGCCCCTGAGCGCGCTCGATCTCGTCATCCGCATCGCTGGCTGGCTGGGCGCGGCCTTCGCCTTGGTGGCGGGCGTTCTCACGCTGCGCGCCTTTTTCGATCCCGAAGCCGCCGCGGCCGAGCGCACGGGGCGGATCCTGCTCGCCGTCGCCACCATCTGCATGACAAGCGCCATCGTGGCGCGCTCGGTGCAACTCGGCACGGTGCCCCTGTCCTCGCCGCTCGAGTCGCTCTTCACCTACGGCTGGCTCGTCTTTTTCGTGTATCTGCTGCTCGTGCGCGCGCCGGAGCGCCCGGCCGTGGGCACGCTGCTCGTGCCCTTTGGCGCCCTGTGCGCGCTGGCCGGGATCTCGGGCCTCACGGCACCGGCCGACGTGCAGCCGATTCTCAAGAATCCTCTGTTCGCGTTCCATGCGCTGGCCGCGTTCCTCGGCTACTCGGCACTCTCGGTGGCGTGCTGCGCCGGCATTCTCTACCTGGTGTTGCACGATCAGATCGCGCACAAGCGGCTCGGGCGTCTGGCGGCGCGCCTGCCTTCGCTCGAAGATCTCGACGCACTCGGCCATCGCACGGTCATCTCGGGGCTCACGCTGCTGACCGCGAGCATCGTCGCCGGCATGGTGTGGGCGAAGCAGGAGTGGGACGTGCTGTGGATCTGGGAGCCCAAAGGCATCTGGGCGCTTCTCACCTGGGCGGTGTACGCGTTCTATCTCGTGGCCCGAAACGGCGCCGGCTGGCGCGGCGTGCGCGCCGCCTGGCTCAGCGCCATCGGCTTCGTGGCCAGCATCTTCACGCTCCTCGGCACCAACTATCTCCTCGGTTGGGGGCGCCATGTGTTCTAGCCGCGCGGTGAGGGGCTAGATGCAGATCTGCCTCGCCGGCCTGAGCCACAAGACCGCACCGCTCGACGTGCGCGAGAAGATCGCGGTCGCGCGCGAGGACTACGGACATTTCCTCGCCGAGATCGCGGCCCTGCCCGCGATCGCCGAGGTGGCGGTGCTCTCGACCTGCAACCGCACCGAGCTGTACGCCGCCGCGCACTCGTATCACGCCGGCCGCCACTCGCTCGAGCTGGCGCTCGCCGATCGCGCGCGCGCCGCGGGCGTGGAGCTGGGCGAATCGGTCTACCACCAGCATGGTCCGGCGGCAGCGAGGCATCTGTTGCGCGTGGCATCGAGCCTCGACTCGCTCGTCGTCGGCGAGCCGCAGATCCTCGGACAGGTGAAGGACGCCTATCGCGCCGCGCACGAGACCGGCCGCACCGGCATCGTGCTCGACCGGCTGTTCACGCACGCGCTCGAGACCGGCAAGCGCGTGCGCACCGAGACGGCCATCGGCGCCTGCGCGGTTTCGGTGTCCTCGGCGGCGGTCGAGCTGGCGAAGAAGATCTTCGGCGCTCTTTCTGGCCGCCACGCGCTCGTGGTGGGCGCGGGCGAGATGGCCGAGCTCTCGCTCCGCCATCTCTATGAAGCCGGCGTGCGCGACATCGTGATCGCCAACCGCACGCGCGACACGGCGGAGGCGCTCGCCGCTTCGTTCCACGCCCGGGCGGTGGGAATGGACGAGATCGGCGCCGCACTCGCGGCCAGCGACATCGTGATCACGCAGGCGGCGAGCCCCGAGCCCATCCTGGGCCGCGCCGCCTTCGAGCGCGCCATGCGGGAGCGCAAGAACCGCCCGGTGTTCGTGATCGACATCGCCGTGCCGCGCAACGTCGAGTCCGAAGTGGGTCAGCTCTACAATGTGTTCCTGTACGACGTGGACGACCTCGGGCGCGTGGTGGAAGGCAATCTCGCGCGGCGCTCGCGCGAGGCCGAGCACGCTGACCAGATCGTCGAGCACGAGACGGCGCGCTTCGTGAAGTGGTGGGAGGGACTCGACGTCGTGCCCACCATCGTGGCGCTCCGCGCCAAGCTCGAAGGTCTGCGCGACCAGGAGACGCAGCGGCTGCTCACGCGGCTCGATCATTTGTCGGAAGCCGATCGCCGCCTGGTCGAGCAGTTCGCGGCCCAGCTCGTGCAGAAGATCCTGCACGATCCCACCTCGCAAATCCGAAACGCCGGCGAGGCGGAGCGCTGCTCGGCCTTGGCCGCGGGGCTGCGCTATCTGTTCAAGCTCGAGGATGCGTCGCCTGCCGACGCGACGCCCCTCGAAGAGCCGGCGGACGAAACCAAGCAGGCGGAGCCTCGATCATGAACGAGATGGTCACTTCACGAGCCTATCGGCACCGTAAGCTAGCGCTCGGCATCGCGATGGCGGCCGACGTGCTGCAGTGGGTCTTCTTGCCTTTGCTCGCCGCCATCGTCCCCACGGCGATCGACGACGTGGTCGACGTGATCGTGGGCATCGTGATGATCCGTCTTCTCGGCTGGCATCCGGCCTTCTTGCCCACGGTGATCGCCGAGCTGGTGCCCGGTCTCAACCTCCTGCCGACGTGGACCGCAGCCGTGTGGTTCGTCACGCGCAAGAGGAAGGCGCTCGCCACGCCCATCGAGCCCGAGCTCCCCAAGCTTCCTTGAGCGAGAACGGCGATCTTTTCGCGGCCATTGCCGCGCAAGCGCTCGCCGCGCTCGATCGCCCGTACCCGAATCAAATCGTGCACGCGCTGGCGAGCGATCAAGACGCCCGCCCTCCGCGCATGCTGCACCCGGCGTTCCATGGCAGCTTCGATTGGCACTCTTCCGTGCACAGCCACTGGTGCCTGGCCCGGCTCATCCGGATCGAGCCCCATGCGCCCCATGCGCCGGCGGCTCGCGCCTGGCTCGCGCGCTCGCTCACGGCGGAGAATCTTCAGGCGGAGGTCGAGTATATGTGCGCTCCGGGCCACGAGGGCTTCGAGCGTCCGTATGGTCTGGCGTGGGTCCTGGAGCTGGCAGCCGAGCTCGACGGCGCCATGCGCCGGGCGATGGCACCGCTCGAGTCGCTGGCGGCGGAACGCCTGCTTGCCGGCTGGGAGAAGCTGAGCGTTCCGGTGCGCAGCGGCGAGCACTCGCAGACCGCTTTCGCGCTCGGCTTGGCGTGGGATTGGGCCGCGCGCGTGAAGGACGCCGCGTACGCCGCGCGCCTCGCCGCGCTCGCCCGCCGCTTCTACGAAGCCGACCGGGTCGCGCCCATCGCCTACGATCTTTCGGCTGCCGATTTCCTGTCGCCGATTCTCGCCGAGGCGGACGTGATGCGGCGTGTGCTCGAGCCGCGGAGTTTCGCGTCCTGGCTCGACGGTTTCCTGCCCGACCTCGAGAGCGAACGGGCGCGTGCGTGGCTCGCGCCCGTTCAGGCCATCGATCGCGCCGACGGCAAGCTCTCGCACTGGGACGGACTCAATCTGAGCCGCGCGTGGATGCTGGAGGCGATCACCGAGGCGCTCCCTCCTGGACCACGCAAGGAGATTCTCGCCGAGGCCGGGCGAGCCCACCGCAAGGCGGGACTCGCCGCGTGCCTCTCCGAGCATTTCATGGGCGCGCACTGGCTCGGGAGCTTCGCCGTCTACCTGCTCACGCGATAGAGCGCCTTGATGCGGCCCCACGTGGCCGAAAGCGCAGGCAGGCTCACCAGGATCGAGAATCCCGAGTTGCTCTTGGCTTCGCCCAGGTTGCCCGCCTCGTCGCGTGCGGTCACGCGCAAATAGGCCGCGCCCTCGACCCCTGGACCGTCCGCGAGCCACACGTAGCGGCCGGTGTTGGGCACGTGCGTGGCCAGCGTCTCGTAGGGGCCGTCGGGTCCGGAGCGCGAGAGCGCGAGATCGAGATCGGTCACGCCTTCGTTGTCGGTCGCGATCCAGCTCAGGATCGTGACCGCGCTGCCGTCCGCGACGACGAGATCGCCGGCGTCGGGGGACAGCACCGTGACACGCGGTGCCACGATGTCGGGCTCGTACTCGACCACGAAGCTCGGCGGGCATCCGCAGTCGGGCAGGGGACTTGGGAGATGCGAGACCTCCGGCACTCCTTCATAGCTGGAGGGCGAAAGACAGAGCCGCGAAGTCTCCTCACACGCGAGCAATGGAGCGAAGAACGAGACCTCAGTACCCGCCAAAGGTCCGTTGGTCCAGCGAAACGAGCCGTCGCTCGAGCGCGCTGCGGCCAGGTAACCCACTTGGGGGACGAGTGGCGATTCGTATTCCGCGCGTGTCTCGAGCGTCAGGAGATGTCCGCGATGCCCCGCCACGACCTGGGCCCGCGCGAAGGCGTCCGCTTCCGCCCACGAGAAAGGTGCGCCCGCGTTTCCCGTGATCTCGACGATCTGATAGCCGTGATCCGACGAGCCTGAGACGGGGCCTGGAACGAAGGTTGCGGCAAGAACCAGAGCCACATGGAACATGCTTGTTCATCCGCGGGAGCGGAGAAAAAGAGGAGGGCGCCATTCGAGCCTAGGCTCGTGGCGCCCTTTGCGGCAAGTGTAAGTGTGACGATCAGTGCACGAGCACGATGTGCTCGCTCATGCGCCCGCTCAGCGTGCGCAGCTGGCAGAGATAGACGCCGCTCGGCATGACGTGGCCGAAGAGATCCTTGCCGTTCCACTGCACCGTGTGCGCGCCGGCCGACTGCGCTCCGGCCACGAGCCCGCTCACCAGGCGGCCTTTGAGATCGAAGACCGCGAGGTTCACGTCCTCGCCGCGCGGCAGCGTGAAGGCGATGGTGGCCATTCCTCGAGCCGGATTCGACGACAGGATGCCGAGTTCCATTCCCGGCACCGGCGCGTAGTCGGCGGCCGTCGACTG
>DASYSL010000150.1:0-4514 GCA_036003365.1 Candidatus Eiseniibacteriota bacterium | reverse complement strand
CGGATCGTGGTGTTGGCGGGCTGCACGGGCGACATCGGCGCGAGGCGCGAGTAGAGCGTGAAGTGCGAGTAGGCGATGGCCCACGGCGCTTCCAGGACACCGAGCGCCAAGACGGCGACCAGCGCCCCCTTCCATTGACCGCGCCGCCCGTCGTGCGGCAGCGCCACCCAGGCGAGCAGAAAGGGCAGCACGAGCCCCACGTTGAGATTGGAGAGCAAACCCAGCCAAGCCCAGAGGACGAACCACGCGCCCTGGCGCGCCTCGCCCCGCTCGTGCCAGTCCCAGGCGGCGAGGGCGGCGAGCGTGGAGAAGAGCATCGCGAAGGCGTAGTTGCGTGCTTCCTGGCCGTACCACACGAGATACGGCGAGAGCGCCACCATCCACGCGGCGGGCGCGGCGAGTCCCACGCCCAGGACGCGCGCCGCGAGCGCGGCGAAAACCGGCACGAGTGCGGTGGTGGCGAGCGCCGAGGGCAGGCGGAGCGAGAACTCCGAGTCGCCCACCAGGCTCGTCCAAGCGTGCAGGACCATCTGCAACAAGGGCCCGTGGTCGTTGCGCAGGATGTCGGAGAACGGTAGCGGCTGGCCGACGTTGGCGGTATGCCAGGTGAGGTACTCGTCCACCCAGAGGCTCTGATGGCCGAGCAGGAAGATGCGCAGGGCCAGGGCCACGGCAGTGGCCAGCCCGACGGACGCGGCCGGAAACGCCCGGGTGGCGAGCGAGGGTGCCGGAAGTTCGAAACCAAGGCGTGAGGGCGGCGAAAACGAATGAACGGCGGAGGGGGACTTCAGGGCTCCTCCACGAACCGGGACCACACCATCCACCGCCAGGCGGCGGCGGACGGCTTTACTCTAATTAATAAGCCCCCTCGCGAGAAACCACCGCCGGCAGCGTGCGCAGAAGGATCTTCACGTCGGTGGCGAACGACTGGCGCTTGATGTACTCGAGGTCGAGCCGCATCCACTCGTTGAAGCCCAGGCGGCTGCGCCCGGAGATCTGCCACAGGCAGGTGAGGCCGGGCCTCACCTCGAGACGACGGCGATGCCAGCTCTGATATTGCGCCACTTCCTCGGGCAGGGGCGGCCGCGGGCCCACCAGCGTCATCTGGCCGGTGAGCACGTTGGCGAGCTGCGGCAGCTCGTCGAGCGAGGTCTGGCGGATGAAGCGGCCGATGCGCGTGGTGCGCGGGTCGCTCGAGATCTTGAACACCGGCCCGTCGGTCTTCTCGTTCAGGTGCTCGACCTTGTGGCGGTCTTCGTGCGCGCCCACGTACATGGAGCGGAACTTGTAGAAGGTGAACGGCCGGCCGTTACGGCCCAGGCGCTTCGACTTGTAGAAGACGGGGCCGCGCGAATCGAGCTTGATGAGGACGGCGAGCAGGAAGAAGAGCGGCGAGAGAACCGCCAGGCCGAAGCCCGAGACCATGACGTCCATGGCCCGCTTGCCGAAGCGCAAATAGACGCTCGAGGGATTGGCCTCGGTGCCTCCGAGCCAGGGCAGCGCCACCGGCAGCTCGCCCGGAACATCGAGCACGGCCAGGCGCGTGTACGCGCCGTTGCCATTGCCGTTGCGCTCGAAGACGCCCGCGTAGCCCGTCACGTTGATCGTGCCACGAGCGAGGCCGTTTCCATTGGCGTGGCCGTTGCCGTTGGCATAGCCATTCCCGTTGCCGTTGGCATAGCCATTCCCGTTGCCGTTGGTGTGGCCGTTGCCGTTGACCAGGATCGCGTGGCCGTTGGTCACGCCATTGGCGTAGACCGCGTGGCCGTTGGCATGATGGCCATTGCCATTGCCGTTGCCGTTTCCGTTCCCGTTGAGGTGGACACCGTTCCCATTGCCATTGCCGTTGACGTGCACGCCATGGCCATGACCGTTGCCATTGCCGTTGACGTGGTGACCGTTGGCGGCGGGAACGACTTCCAGATCGCCTTCTTCGACTTCATGAGGCGGATCGGAGAGAACGACGGAGAGAGCGGTTTCGAGCTCGTTGGCTTCGGACATTGACTCCGCCCCCCGGGCAGGGGCTTGGGGTTCCGACTCGGACCGACTACTGGGCTGCGGGCTCAATCGGGGCTCCATCACGCAAAGATGCAGGTCTCTGTTCGCCCGTGGTGCCGCCTCGGGAGGCGGCAACTTCATTGGTCGACAGGGAGAGCCCTCACCCACTTCCACCGCGGACGCGTTGGGGACAACCGCTTCCGTGGCCGAGCCTCGGCTTTCGAGTCTCTAGAACGGGGGGACTCAGGCAACCACCTCGCGGTGGCGCCTCGCTCCAGACACGAACGCTGCGTTGCTCCTCGTGGTACTACTCTGACGGTGCGTGTTCGTGTAGCGCCTTAAGTTGATGCGCCTTCCGTGGATTTGCTACGGAGCCGAACTTCTTCGTCCGGCCAAGCAACGGAGGTGGATCCCAGTTGCGTGAAAAGACTTTAGCATCGACCCCACAGAGGGTCAAGGAAAGAGCGCGTAACAACACGTATGTCGAGGCGCTTTGTTGACCTCTACTACACTCCAGGGCGCCCCCTCCTGGACCCGGCTCGCTCTGATCGCGATTCTTGCCGCCGCCCTCGCGCTCCGGCTCGCCGATGTGGGCGGCGAGAGCCTGTGGCTCGACGAGGGCGTTGCGATTCGCATGGCCTCTCTCCCCCTGCACGAAACGGTGGCGGCCACCGCCGCCGACGTCCACCCACCGCTCTACCGCTCGCTCCTCCATGTCTGGATCTCGGGATTCGGTCACTCCGAGGCGGCGGCACGGCTGCTATCGGTGCTCGCGGGGACATTGTCGGTCTTTTGGGTCGCGCGGATCGGCCAGCGCCTCATCGGTCCCTTCGGAGGGCTCGCCGCCGCCGCCCTCCTCGCGGTCTCCCCCATCGCCATCCGTTATTCCCAGGACGCGACCTCGTACGCGCTTTACGTGTGCGTGGGTCTCGCCTCCTGGTTTTTCCTCTTACGCTGGCTCGCGCGGCGGCGCCTGCTCGACGGGCTCGCCTACGCTCTCTCCACAGCCGCTCTTCTCTATGTCCACAACACGGCGTGGTTCACATGGGCGGCCCAGTGGCTCGTTTTCGCGATTTCCCTGCCGCGTGCGCCGGGCGGTCGCGCCGAGCTCTCGCTGCGCTGGATCTTCCTCCAGGGTGCGGTGCTCATGCTCTACGCGCCGTGGCTTCCCATCCTCGTGCACCAGATCGGCTCGGTCGGCGCCGATTTCTGGATTCCGCGCCCCACGCCGCGCACGCTGGCCGGAACCGCGCTCGATTGTGCCGGCTCGCCGTGGATGCTGGCCTTGTTCGGCGTCGCAGTGCTGGCCGGAGCGCTCGTGCGGCGCACGCCCGAGGAGCCGGTGCAGCGGTGGCCGGCATCGACGGCGGTTCTTCTGCCGTGGCTGATCTTGCCCGTGGCCGGTCCCTATCTGGCGAGTTACGTCTTCGCGCCCATCTTCCTCACGCGCGTGACTCTCGTGGCGTTGCCGGCAGCGTGTCTGCTGGCGGCGCGCGGCGTGAGCACGGTGCGCGCCCCGCTCCTGCGCGCGGCTTGCGTGGCCGCATTCCTTCTCCTCATGGCGCAGCCGCTCGTGTCGTACTACCGCGAGCCCAACAAGGAGCGCTGGCGTGAGGCGGTGGCCGATCTCGAGGCCTGGTCGTCACCGGGTGACCTAGTGATCGTGAATTCCGGTTTCTGCAAGGAGAACGTCGTCGACTACTACCTCAAGCGGCGCGATCTCGAGATCGTCCCGTTTCCGGAAGATCATTCGGCGGTGCTGCCGGCCGATCTCGACACGCTGCGCAAGCTCATCGCGGGTCGCTCGCGCATCTGGCTCTTCCGCTCGCATGGCGGAGACGGCAGCGGCGCCATCCCCGAGATTCTCGCCCGCGCCCTGCCGAGCGTGACCCAGCGCGAGTACCCGCAGGCCAGCTACCGCTGGTCGCCGGCCCCGCCTTACGTGGGCGTGGTCCTCGCCCGCTACGAGACCGCACCGGTCGCATCCCAAGCCCCTGGAGCCCCCGGCCGATAACCCGGTAGACTGGAGGAGCCTCGCGGCCCGTTTCGGGGCTGTCTGGCCGGATCCGAATGAGCTCGACCTACTCCCACCGCCCCACACCCACCGCCCCCGACCGCCCCGGCCTCCCGGCCTGGGTCCGCTACGGCTTTGTCGCCGCACTGGTCATCGTCACGAGCCTCCTGCTCGCCCACGAGATCACCAGTCCCGACGTGCGCACCATGCAGATCCTGCTCGCCGGCCTGCTCGTCTTCGCGGCGCTGCGCGTGTCGTCGTTCACCACGCTGCTCTTCATCGCGCTCGCCATCCCGACCTACAAGCCG
The DNA here is from genome assembly GCA_036003365.1 of Candidatus Eiseniibacteriota bacterium. GTDB lineage: Bacteria > Eisenbacteria > RBG-16-71-46 > RBG-16-71-46 > DASYSL01 > DASYSL01. Next base: position 194 of record DASYSL010000150.1, on the reverse strand, counting down.
ACGACTTACGGCGGCACGACCCTGGCCTTCGTGCTGGTGCTGTTCATTTTGTGGCTGGTGCGCCTGACGTTGAAGATGGAGCGCCCCGCCGGCCGCACGTCGATCGACCTTCCTGTGGCCGTGCTCTTTTGCGCCTATCTGCTCGCTTGCTCCCAGCTCGAAAGCACGGAAGAGCTGCGGGGAGCGATGTTCAA
>DASYSL010000149.1:0-5438 GCA_036003365.1 Candidatus Eiseniibacteriota bacterium | reverse complement strand
CGCTTGCTGCCCTGCAACCAACTGCCTTCGCGATGCTCTCGGAACGGAGTGGCGTGAAGCCGGTGGATCGCTCGCCGCGCTTCAAGCTGTCCTAGGGCACGGCTCAGTTGCCGTCACGGAGCGCTACGGCACGATCGGCGACAATCTTATCGAACGCGAGGCAAAGAGCTCGCCGAAGTCCATTCACAGGGAGGGGCTCGGTGAGAACGGGACCCAAAACGGGACCGCGCAAGTTCCGAGCCGAGTTAAGTTGGTGCGCCGCGGTGGAATCGAACCACCAACCTACTGATTAAGAGTCAGTTGCTCTGCCAATTGAGCTAGCGGCGCGCCAATGTCTTTGAGGTGAACCTTCGAAGGGGTCCGCGGAGGTTCGAGGCCGCTTCGATCGCGAAGCGGCGCAAGCCGGGGGCCAAGGTACCCGGCGGGGGCCTTCGGCGCAAGTCCCGCGGCCGTAAATGGAAGGGCAGTAACCCCCAAGCCTGCTTGCTGCTCGACCGACACCCCACCGCCGGGCGAAACTTTCCCCACCGCTGTTCGTCTCTCCTTCAGAAGAAAGCATGGAGGGTGCGCTGCCGGAGCCGCGCGAAGCAGAGCTGATCGCCCGTCTGCGATCCAAGGACCTCGATGCCCTGGGCGAGCTGTATCGCGACCTGGGCGGGGTCATGCTCACGCTCGCGCGCAGCATGATGCGCGACAAGGATGAGGCCGACGACGTGGTCGAAGATGCCCTCATGCGCATCCATCAGGCGGCACCCGGCTTTCGAGGCGAGCGCGGACTGCGTACCTGGACGCTTCGCATCGTCGCCAACCTGTGCCGCGACCGCTTGCGGCGCGGGCGGTTCTCGGCGGGTGATCCGGAGGCGATGGATCCGCTGGCGCACGCGGGCCTGGTCGTGAATCCCACCGCTGGATGGGATCGCGACCTCGACTTGGAGCGCCGGCTCGCCGAGCTCGAGAAAGCGCTCGCGCAATTGCCTGCGGAGCAGCGCGAAGCGGTGATCCTTCGGGATCGGCTCGAGCTGTCTTACGAGGACTGTGCGGAGGCCGCCGGCATCTCGGTCGCCGCCCTCAAGTCCCGGTTGTTCCGAGCGCGGGAGAACCTTCGCTCCCGGCTCGGAGACCAGAGGAGTTCGTGATGAACGATCGCAACGAAGACAAACCACTCGAGCTCCTCCGCGCGGTGCGCGCCGAGGCGGATCCGGTTCTCTGGACCCGCGCTCGGGCGCGCATCGAGCAGCATCGGCCCGCGGGCTTCATCGCCTGGCTCATGCGGCCGGCGGCGCTCGCGGCTTCCATGGCGGCACTCGTGCTGTCCGTGGGCGTGAGCGCGTTTCTCGTCCTGCACTCCGAGCCGCGCTTCACGAGCTCGGAGAACAATCTGTCCGATGCGCTGATCTCCACGCCTTCGACACCGATCGAGGAGATGAGCGTGCCCACGACCGACGCCCTGCAGCCGGCCGACACCGGAGCCACGCAATGAACGGCTCGCGCGGCATGATCCTCGCCGTCTCGGCGTCGCTCATCGTGGGCTGCGCGATCGGTCTCATCTGCGGCGTGTTGTTCGCACGCTCGATGTTCTTCGTGCCGCATCCGCCGTTCGCCGGGGGCCATGGTTTCGGGCGCGGTTCGCGTGGGCCAGCCATCGTGATGGGCTTCCTCGAGCGTCGGCTCAATCTCAGCAAGGACCAATCCGAGAAGATCGAGAAGATCGTCAGCGCCAGCCGCGCCGACGTCGATTCGATCCGGGCCGAGACGCGGCAGCAAATCCTGCAAGTGCTCACGCCGGAGCAGCGCGCGCAGTGGGAGCGCATGGACCGGCGCATGTTCCACCACGGTGGTCCGCCGCCCGGAGCCGGAGAGCCCGGCGACGAACCGCCGCCGCCAGACAGACCCTGAAGCGCAGAGGAGAAGCCAATGATGAGATCAAACCGATGGCCGTGGCTCGTGGCACTCGCACTCGTCGTGGCGCTGGGTGCGGCGATGGTGCTGCCGCACACGCGAGCGCTCGCACAGCCGGCGCCCGCTCCGCAGATGGCGCCGGGCGATCCCGGTGACGATGACCCCGGCGACCTCGCTTGGCTCGGCGACGACGACGGACCTGGCGACGGCCCGATGGAAGCGCCGCACGACGCCCCGGGCGGCGGATGGATGGGACGCGGTCCGGACGGCATGGGACCTCCCGGGCATCGTCGCGGCATGGCCGGCATGCGGGGCGGTGCGATGGGCATGGCGTTTCGCCAGCTCGATCTCACGGACGAGCAGAAGAAGCGCATGGCCGACATCCGTGATCGCCAGGAGCGCTCTTCGATTCGCGCCCGTGCCGATATGAGCATCGCCGAGCTCGACTTGCGCAAGCTCATGCGCGCCGACTCGCCGGACCGTCGCGCCATCGAGTCGCAGATCGAGAAGATCGGCTCCATGCGCACGTCGATGCAGAAGTCGCGCGTCGGGATGATGTTCGACATGCGCTCGGTGCTGACGCCGGAGCAGCGCAATCAGCTCAAAGAAATGCGGGAGAACGGCGGGGCGAAGCAGAGAACGCATAGCCGCTCGGAGAGCGACTGAACATGGAGAAGAACATGAGGAGTCCCGAGGAGAAGGAATTGCATCGCATGGTCAAGCCTCGACGCACCGAGTGGTGGATCCTGGGCGCCGCCTTGCTGGCGAGCCTCGCTCTGCTCGTGATCGCCTTGCTCTCGCCGCGCCTGTCGCGCGCCGACGACAAGACGAACAAGCCGCCCACCACGATTCCCGCGCTCGATGGCGTCTGGATGCTCGACAAGGAGCACAGTGACGACGTCTCGAAACTGCGTCCGCCGGGAGGCGGCCACGGCGGCTGGGGCGGCGGCATGCAGGGCGGTGGTGGCATGGGAGGCGGCATGGGCGGCGGCCATCACCACGGTGGCGGCGGCTGGGGCGGCGGCGGGGAGGGTGGCGCGCCCGACGGCGGTCCGCCTCCGGACGGCGAGAACGGCTCGAACGGTGGCCGCGGCGATCGTCCGCGCCCGACACCGCAGCCCGAGAAGCTCATCATCTTCCGCAAGGGCGATGCCTTCTCGATCGACGACGGAACCGGCCGCGAGCGCCAGCTCGACTGGGCGGCCGACGCGCCCGACACGGGCGGCGTGGTGCCCGCGCACTGGGAGGGCAACAAGCTGATCGCCGCGATGGAATCGCAGCGCGGGTCACGCTCGATGACCTACGAGCTCGACAAGGACGGCAAGGCGCTCACGGTGACCATGAAGGTGCAGCGTCCCGGCGGCGACAGCGTGTCGCTCAAGTCTCGTTACACGAAGTACGAGGGCACCGAGCCTTAAGGGATTTGCCCGGCGCAGGCGGCGGGAGAGCCGAAAGGCTTTCCCGCGCCGCCCGAACTGGTGTAGAAGATCACGCCGTGAGCAACTTCTGGCGCTTCTGGTTCCCCGTCCTCCTCTATATCACGCTCATCTTCACCGTCTCCTCGATCCAGAATCTCCGCGTTCCAACCTTTCCCGGCCTTTCCGACAAGCTGGTGCATGGCTGCGAGTACGGCATCCTGGGCTTTCTCGTGGTGCGGGCGCTGCGCGGCACCACCGTGGCTTCGAGCGTACCGGCCGCGCTGATCGCCATCCTGATCGGGCTGGGCGTCGCACTGGCGGACGAGCTGTACCAGGCCTACGTCCCGGGACGGCAATCCGATCCTTTGGACTTCGCCGCCGACGCCACCGGACTCGCCGTCTCGGCGCTCCTCTTCATGTTGTTGCGCGCGACGCAGCGCAAAGCTGCCCGCCGCCGCTAGCTCGAGCCGGTCGGACGCGCCGGATATGGTAGTCTCCGGGCTTCCTGAAACGCGGCTCAGCCGATCGGCAAACTCTCTGGCGGAACGTCACATGGGCAAGAAATTCCAGGCGATGCGTGGCACCCGGGACGTGCTCCCGGGAGAAGTCGAGGCGTGGCAGGCGGTCGAAGATGCCGCCCGGCGCCTGTCGTCGCGTTATGGCTTCCGCGAGATCCGCACGCCCCTGTTCGAGGCCACCGAGCTGTTCGCGCGCGGCGTCGGCGATTCGACCGACATTGTGCGCAAGGAGATGTACACGTTCCCGGATCGCAAGGGACGGAGCCTCACGCTGCGCCCCGAGGGCACGGCGGGCGTGGCGCGCGCCCTGATCGAGGCCGGGGTCGCACAGCCCGATCGCCTGCACCGCCTCTACTATTTGGGTCCCATGTTTCGTTACGACCGGCCGCAGGCCGGCCGCTACCGCCAGTTCCAGCAATGGGGCGCGGAAGTCGTGGGCACGGGGAGCCCGTGGGCCGACGTCGAGACGATCCTGCTGCTCGTGGACTTGCTGAGTGATCTGGGGCTCGAAGGGTTGGTGGTGAAGCTCAACTCGGTGGGCGACGGGACGTGCCGACCCGCGTATCAGGACAAGCTGCGCGAGATCCTCACGCCGCGCGTGGCCGAGCTGTGCGCCGATTGCCAGGAGCGGCTCGACCGCAATCCGCTGCGCGTGCTCGACTGCAAGGTGCCGTCGTGCCGCGAGATCGTGAAGGGCCTGCCGCCCATGCTCGACTTCCTGTGCGACCCGTGCCGCGCGCACTTCGAGACGGTGAAGGGCGGCGTCACCGCGGCGGGCGTGAAGTACGAGATCGACCCGGGTTTGGTGCGCGGCCTCGATTACTACACGCGCACCGCGTACGAAGTGCATCACGGCCAGCTGGGCGCGCAGTCGGCGGTGGGCGGCGGCGGCCGCTACGACGGGCTCATTCACGAGCTGGGCGGTGCCGCGGTGCCGGCGGTGGGCTTCTCGATGGGCATCGAGCGCACCCTCCTGGCTTTGGAAGAGGAAGGGCGCACGCCGACGAGCGAGGTGGCGGCGGTTTATTTGGCTCGCAGCGCCGGCTTGGGCGGCGAGGCGGCGCGGCTCGCGCGCCGCTTGCGCCAGCGGTGGACGGTGTACGTGGACTACGAGGATCGCGGTCTCGGCGCGCAGTTCAAGCAGGCGGATCGTTTGGGAGCGCGCGTCGTCGTGATCCTAGGCGAGGACGAAGCCAAGAGCGGAGAAGCGTCGATCAAGGATCTCGGGAGCGGCGAGCAGCGGCGCGTCAAGCAAGCCGAGCTCGAGGACGCATTGGAGCAGGCGCTGCGCGGCCCGGTCGCGAGCGCCTGAAGGAAAGGCCGGACACCCGGATGAGCAAAGGAAAGCCTCGCACCAAGTCGGAGGAAACGGCGGCGGCGCCGGAGACGCCTGTCGCGCCCGCGCCCGCGCCCGAAGTGCCGCGTCCGACGATTCTCGCCACCGCCGTGCCCACGACGACCGTGCCCGCGCCCACGCCAGCGAGCGTGCACATCGACGGGCTCGGCGATCTCAAGCGCACGCACACCTGCGGCGAGCTCAGCAGCATGGACGCCGGCCGCAATACGGTGCTCATGGGCTGGGTGCATCGCGTACGCGACCACG
>DASYSL010000148.1:0-18437 GCA_036003365.1 Candidatus Eiseniibacteriota bacterium | reverse complement strand
CGGCGAGACGGGATCCGGTCAACGGGACCGGGCCGTCGGGGTACGGGGAGCGAAGTTCGGTAATGGTCGATATGAAAAATCCGCCAGGATGCCCTGGCGGATCCGATCACGAATAGCTCGTCCAAGACCGACTGAACACATGAGCAGCATACGGGGAAGCGGCCCAGCGCGCAACGCCCCGGGGCCCTTGCCTGAACTTCCCCTGGGGGCAGTGGACTTGAAGCTCGTTCGAACTGCCCCTGGAGGCAGTCGATCAGAACGCCATCGAACAGGCCCCGGGGGCAAGCTCGAGCCGCCGCTCCTTGGGCACCGCGGCGAGGTGACCACGATTCGAGTAGTTCGCCGATCACGCTCGCAGGTGGCCTTTATCGAACCTCAACTGGCCACACGGCCAGTGACGTCAGAGCGGCCCTTATCGACCCAACACCTGCCGTACGGCATGTAGGTATAACTAAACAGATCCAGGGAAGTCAGCCTCTAGCTATGACTTCGGCCTTCTTCCCACTCCTCGAGGGTTCGCGGCCAGTCCTGGTGGAGCAGGCGCGAGAGGGAGCGGTCGGCGAGGAGGCGACCTCCGGTCTGGCAGCGCGCGCAGTAGTTGGTCTCGTTCTCGGCGTACACGATGCGCTGCACCGGCGATCCACAGACCGGGCATGGCTTCTTGTAGCGGCCGTGCACGGCCATCTCCGGCCGAAACGCGGTCACGCCCTCGGGGAACTCGTCGCCCGTCTGCTCGCGCAGCCGCGCCGTCCACTCCTCGAGAACAGCCCTCGTGGCTTCGTACACTCGTTTCACCTCATCGCCTGACAGCTTGGACGTCAGCGCGAGTGGAGAAAGCCGCGCGCGATGCAGGATCTCGTCGGAGTAGGCGTTGCCGATGCCCTTGAAGAGCCGCGGGTCGGTGAGCGCGCGCTTGATGGTGTGGCTCTCGCGCACGAGCGCCTCGCGAAACCCCGCGAGCGTGGCCGCGAGGGGCTCGATGCCGCCGGGATCGAGCTCTGCCAGGCCGCTCTCGCCGCGCACGAGGTGGAGCGAGGCGCGCTTGCGCGTGCTGGCCTCGGTCAGGGTGAGCGTGCCGGTCGAGAACTCGAGCACGGCGGAGAGCCCGCGCGGCGGCGGCTTGGGGCGCCCGCTCGCCGCGCGCGGCCGCTCCTCTTTCCAGTGCAGCCGCCCGGAGATCATGAGGTGGAACACGAGAAAGAGCTCGTCTTCCAGCTCCAGCACGATGCGCTTGCCGAGCCGGCGCACGCCGAGCACGCCCCGACCCTCGGCGTCGCCGAGCGGTGGCCGCGCCGTGCGCAGGAGATTGGGGCTCGCCACGCGCACCCGCTCGAGCGTGGCCCCGACTACGCGCCGCGCCAGCTGCTCCACGTAGAGAGTGACATCCGGCAGCTCGGGCACGGCTCAGCCTCCGCCGGCGCGCGCGTCTGCTAAGATGCCGAACCCATGAGTCTTCACGAGTGGCTCAACCTCCTTCTCCGCTGGACGCACTTCATCGCCGGCATCGCGTGGATCGGTAGCTCATTCTACTTCGTCTGGCTCGATCACCATCTGAACGCGCCGTCACCGGCACGCGAGGGCGTGGTGGGCGAGATCTGGATGGTGCACTCGGGCGGCTTCTATCAAGTGGAGCGCCGCCGCCTGGCGCCCGGGCAAGTGCCCGCCTCCCTCCACTGGTTCAAATGGGAAGCGATGATCACCTGGATCACGGGCATGCTGCTCTTGGCCGTGGTTTATTACTTCACGCGCGGCGTCTACTTGATCGATCTCACGGCGGCACGCCTCTCGGTGGGGGCGGCGATCGCCCTCGGGATCGGGACCATCGTGGTGTCGTGGTTCGTGTACGACGCCATCTGGCGCTCGCCGCTGGCGCGCTCGGGCGCCATCGCCACCGCGCTCTCGCTGGCGCTGCTCACCACCGCCGCGTACGTCCTGTGCCGGGAGCTGGCCGGGCGCGCCGCGTTCCTCCATGTGGGCGCGCTCCTGGGCACCATCATGGTGGCCAATGTCTGGGTGCGCATCTTGCCCGCCCAGCAGGACATGATCGACGCTACGCGCGCCGGCCGCGTGGCCGACTACTCGCGCGGCGACGACGCCAAGCGGCGCTCGATGCACAACAGCTACATCACGTTTCCGGTGCTTTTCCTCATGCTGAGCCCGCACTTTCCACAGACCTCGGCCGGACGCTGGCCATGGCTCGTGCTCCTGCTCTTGGTCGCCGCGGGCATGGCGGCGCGCCACGTCATGATCGGCCAGGGGCCACGCCGCGTATGGGCCGCGGTGCCGGGAGCGCTCGCGCTCATCGCGGTGGCAGTGCTCACCTCGCCGCCCGGCATGCATGCGATGTCCGCGCAAGCGGCGGCGAGCCCGCCCGTGCCCTTCGCCGCCGTGCGCAACATCGTCACCGCGCGCTGCGTCACCTGCCACTCGACGAGCCCGGCGTTTCCGACCTTCGGTCCGCGCCCCGGCGGCATCTCGTTCGAAGACGATGCCGCGATCCGCGCCCACGCCGACCGCATCCTGGTGCGCGTGGTCGAGACCAAGACCATGCCGCTCGGCAACATGACCGCGATGACCGAAGAGGAGCGCGAGACCATCGGACGCTGGGTGCTGCAGGGAGCGAAGTAAGGGCTAGAAGAGCACCGCGCCGCGCTTCGACGTCCCGCCGAAGGAGCCGTTGCGCTTGGCGACCACGATCGTGCAATCGTCGCCGAGGCAGCGCGCGTCGCCCGCATGCTCGACCACCGCGGCGAGGACGGCACCCGCGATGTCGTGCGCATGGAGTGCCGCCGCCCCCGCCAGAACGCGCTCGAGCCGCTCCTCACCGAAGCGCTCGCCATCCGGGCTATCGCAATCCGTCACGCCGTCCGAGCAGAAAGCCACGACGTCGTGCGAGCGCACCTCGATCTCCTCCTGGTCGTACGTCCACGCCGGAATGGCGCCCAGGGGCGTGCCGCCGACCTTGAGCCGGGTGACCGCGCCGTCGCGAACCAGGAGGGGCCAAGGGAAGCCGGCATTGGCGAGCGACAGTGTGTGGTCGCGCGCGTCGTAGATGGCATAGGCAAGCGCCAAGAAGCGGTTACGCACGCGCGGCAGGCGAAGCTGCTCGTTCATGTGCGCGAGGAGGATGGCCGGCTCGTCGAAGCGCTGCAGGAAGTGTCCGCGCAGGAGCCCGACCGCGAGCGAGCCGAAGAGCGCTGCCGGCGTCGATTTTCCGGCCACGTCCCCCACCAGGATGCCGAGGCGACCGTCGCCCGACGGCACGAGGTCGTAGAAGTCCCCGCACAGCTCGGCCGCGGGCGCGTAGCGAATGCCGATCTCGAGCCCCGGAATGCGCGGCGCGTGGCTCGGCAGGAGGCCGCGCTGGATCTCGCTCGCCGTGGCCAGCTCGTCTTCGAGCTTGCGCTCGCGCGCCCGCACGCGCTCGTACAGCCGCGCATTGAGAAGAGCGCTCGCCATCTGCGAAGCCAGCGCCAGAAGAATCTGCTCATGCGCTTCGGTGAAGGCGTCGGGCTCTGAGCTCTCGAGATCGAGGACGCCGACGAGGCGGTTCTGGAAGATGAGCGGGATGGCCATCTCGGAGCGCACGTCGAGAATCGTCTGCGGGTAGCGGATGTAGCGCTCGTCGGAGGCCACGTCGGAGACGCGGATGGCGCGCCGCGCGAGCGCCGCCGTGCCGGTGATCCCCTGGCCGAGCGGCATATCGGTGGGCGGCGGCTCCTCCGACTCACCATGGCAGAGCGAGAAGCAGTGCTCGAGCGATTGCTTGCGCTCGTCCCACAGCATGAGACAGAAGAGCTCGTGATCGATGAGCGGACGCACGCGCTCGGCGATCTTGCGGAAGACCTCGTGGAGATCGAGGCTCGAGCCCAGGTCCTCGGCCGACTCGGCGAGGAAGCGGAGCATGGAGCGTGATCCCGGCGCTGCGCGACGCGCCCGCGTGGCGGTCGCTCGGCGGCGCCGCCTGGCGGGCGAGCTTTCGGTCTGCACGGATCCACCCCCCAGAAGGACAGCGGCGCAGCGAAGGGAACGAGTGTTCCTTACTTTCGGCAACTCGGGTGAGCCGCGTCACGCGAGAAGCGCGCGCTTTGAGATTTGCTTGCAAGCGGCTGTCAGGAAGTTCACAGGCACCGCAGGTCTGTGCGCGGCCCTGGTGAACAAGACGGGGTGATCTATCGAAAGGTTGCAAGCGACTGCGGGAGGCGTGTCTTGGCACGGAAATGCCGGCCCGCTTGAGGGCCAGTGCTGCCTCGTCGTACATTGACGCCCGAACGGCCCACATTCCCTCTCTCGGAGACTCCATGTCCAAATCGGCAGCCGCCACCACGACCCCCGAGTGGGTCTCCCGCAGCAACGAAAACGCCCAGATCATGCTCGACGTCATCGGGCGCTTCTCGCCCGAGCAGGCGAGCTTCATCGGCGTGACCGGATACGACGATCGCGTCGCGGATCTCGGGCCCGATCTGACGCGCCGCTTCGTCACCGCCATGAAGGGCGCGGTGGACGCGCTGCGCGCCAAGATCGCGGCCGAGAAGCATGCCGCCGTGCGTCAGGATCTCGAGATCATGGTGAAGCGTGGCGAGCTGAGCATCGAGGGCGCGGAGCTCGGTGAGCGGCTGCTTCTGCCCTACCACAACGTCAACGAGACCATCTTCCAGGGATTGCGCGCGCTGCTCGACGATCAGGTGCCGCAGGAGCGCCGACGTGTGGCGGTGGAGCGCCTGCGCCGCTACGCCGGGCTGGGAGGCGAAACCCCGCTCGCCCGGCTGGCCGAGGAGCGTATTCGCGAGAAGCTCGGCAACACCGCACTCGTCGGTCCCTTCCGCGGCGAAGTGGACAAGGACTTCGCCAATAGCGGACCCCTCCTGCGCGGCGCCGAGGCTTTGTTCCGCAAGTACGAGATCACCGGATTCGAGGAGCCGTACACCGCGCTCTCGAAGCAGCTCGACGCTTACTGGGCGTTCGTGCGCGAGCAGGTCGTGCCGCGCTGCCGGCCCCATTTCCAGCTGCCGCCCGAGCTCTACGCCAACAACATCGCGAGGATCGGCATCGACATGCCGATCCCCGAGCTGACCGGCCGCGCCCGGGCCGCTTTCCGCGAGATCCAGAACGAGATGCAGTCCCTGGCCATGCTCGTGGCCAAGGAGCGCGGGCTCAAGGACACCGGCTATCGCTCGGTGCTGGCGGAGCTCAAGAAGAAGCAGATCGTGGGCGAGCAGATCCTGCCGCACTACGAGGAGCGCATTCGCCAGCTCGAGGAGCTGATTCGCGAGCACGACATCATCACGGTTCCCGAGCGGCCCATGCAGATCAAGCTCGCGAGCGAGGCCGAGAGCGCGGCCATCCCGGCCCCCAACATGCGCCCGCCGCGCATGATCGGGAACACGGGCGAGCTGGGCACGTTCGTGTTGCCGCTGCGCATCCCCGGCGAGCCCGGCAAGCAGCAGCTCCAGTTCGACGACTTCACGTTCGACGCTGCATCGTGGACGCTCGCCGCGCACGAGGGCCGGCCGGGTCACGAGCTGCAGTTCGCGGCCATGGTCGAGGCGGGCGTGTCGATCGCGCGCGCCATCTTCGCCATGAACAGCACCAACGTGGAGGGATGGGCGCTCTATGCCGAGGCCGAGATGAAGCCCTTCGAGCCCCTCGAAGGCCAGCTCGCCGCCCTGCAGCACCGGTTGCTGCGTTCGGCGCGCGCGTTTCTCGATCCCGGTCTCCAGGATGGCTCGATCACCCGTGACGAGGCCATGCGCGTGCTGCGCGAGGACGTCGTTCTGTCCGAAGCGATGGCCACGCAGGAAGTGGAGCGCTACACGTTCTGGGCGCCCGCCCAGGCACCCTCGTACTTCTGTGGCTATCAGCGCCTGCTCGAGATTCGGACCGACGCCGAGCGCGCGCTGGGTCCGCGCTTCGACCGGCACAAGTACCACGACTTCCTGCTGGCGCAGGGACTGTTGCCGCCGTCGCTCTTGCGCAAGGCAGTGCTCGAGGAGTTCGTGCCGGCGCACAAGGCGAGCTAGCTCTCGTCGCCCGCCGCGTCGCTACGCTTTCGGCAGCTCGAGGGCGCGCCACAAATACCAGCTCGCCATGGTTCGAAACGGGCGCCAGCGCTCGCCGCGCGCGATGACTTCCTTCGGCGTGGGCAGCTTTCCGTCGAGGCCGAAGGCGCGCGCGAATCCCTTGCGCACGCCGTAGTCGCTCGCGGGCAGCACGTCGGGGCGGCCGAGCCGGAAGATGAGCAGCATCTCCACCGTCCACTGCCCGATGCCGCGAATCGAGGTCAGGCGCTCGATGATCTCCGAATCGGGCATGCGGCGCAGGCGGGCCATCGTGGGCACGGTGCCGTCGAGCGTCTTGACTGCGAGATCCTTGATGGCCGCCACCTTGGCGCGCGAGAGCCCGGCGCCGCGTAGCTTGAGCACGCGCAGCGCGCACATCTCTTGCGCCGTGGGAAAGCGCCCGCGCGTGCCCAGCGCATGCACGCGGCCGTGAATCGTGGCCGCCGCCTTGCCGGTGAGCTGCTGATAGATGATGGCCTCGGCGAGCGCCGTGTACGGACTATGCAGCTCGTTGGTGCGCAGCTTGAACGGACCCACCTGCTTCATGAGCGCGGCCAGCTCGGGGTCGGCGGCCATGAGGGCCCGTCGCGCTCTTGGCGCGTTGAGCAGCGGTGCTGCCCCGGCGCGAAACAAGGAGCTTCGTCCTTCTCCAGGCATCCCGTTCCTCTGAAAAAGATGAGGGCGCCGGTGCGCGGCGCCCCCATCGCATCGTTTCCGCGCGCTAGATCGAAAGCGCGCCGGTTCTCAGCAAATAGGCGAAGCGCGAGCGCTGCTCCGAACGCAATAGCGCATGAATGCGGCGCAGCGCCTTGAGCACGGCGCTCTGCACGTCGGTCGAGCTCTGCACGCGGCGCTTGCCGGCATCGCTCACCGCTGCCTCGTCGAACGACTCCGCGGCGACAGCGTCCGCGTATGCGGTGAGACTGCGCCGCTCCTCGACCGCGGCCTGCGCGCGCTCGGTCTTGAGCTCGTTCAGGATCGCGGCCAGCTCGGCCACCTGCTCTTCATCCATCTCGAGACGGTGAGCGAGGAAACGAAGCGGTCGACGAACGCCGAACGCGCCCGCCTCGCCAGAAAAGGAATCGGGACCGCCGAAAGAGAATCCGAACGCCGCGGCAGGAGAGCCCACGCCGACGGCGCAGGCGGCTTCGGGCATGGGACCGGTGAAGAAACGGAAGTTGCGGTGCATGGTTTCCTCCACGCGCCGGGGCTTCGTTCGAGCCATCGCTCCCGGCGGGGTTTCGCGCGTGGGCGCAATGCCTCACGCGGGCGACACGAGCGTAGCGCCGAAGGCGCCGCCACTCAAGGCACCGACCAGAAGAGCCCTTTGCCCGTGTCCGAGATCACGACCGAAGCGGCGTTGCGCTGCTCGATCTGGCGCACGCCGGGATAGTCGCCGGGTCGCTCGAACCGCTGCGCGCCCAAGATGGTGGTGGCGCCATCGCGCGTGCGCAGCGCGACCTGCGGCGCTCCCGCGCCATCGACGCGGATCGAGAGCCGCGGCTGGTTCTCCTCGTCGGTGAGGGCCAGGCTCGCGATGCCGTTCGACGACACGCCAAGCACGGCGCGGGTCTTGCCGCTCGGATCCTTGACCAGGAATCCGCGCGCCGAGACGAAGTCGGCCTTGGCGGGATTGCCGAGCACCACCCAGCTCGCGACCACGAGTCCCAGCGCGGCGCAGAGCCCGATGGTCAAATACGACGCGCGGCGGCGCAGGCCGCCGATCTCGTTTTTCAAGTTCAGGATCTCGGCTTCGACGTCCGGCGTCATGATTCCCCCCTGGTTGAAGCGCGTGTGCCAGCGCTCGTTGCGGTGCGGGAGCCTAGCACAAGCCCGGGCTGCTCTTTGCGCGCATCGGAGCCCCTGCTAGATTCCGTGCCGCACGCTGTCATGGGAGGCGCCATGTCGGGTTGGAGCGGAAGCTGGGTCCTGGTCATCGTGGGATCGGTTCTCATTCTCATCGAGATCGCGCTCGGCGGCTTCGCCGGCTTCGACCTCGTCCTCGTCGGATCGGCGCTCGTCCTGGGCGGCGGGCTCGGTCTCCTGCTCGGCAATACGCTCGTCGGTTTCCTCACGGCCGCCGCGCTCGCCATCTTGTACGTGCTGGTGGGCCGGCGCTGGGTGCGCAACCGCATGCGAACGCATTCCGTACCCTCGAACGTGGACGCGGTTATCGGCGCCGAGGCCCTGGTCACCCAGCGCATCGCGCCGCACGAGCCCGGCCAGGTGCGCGTGCGTGACGAGGTGTGGCGCGCGGTCCCCGCCCATGGCGTACTCGGCCCGTTCGAGCCCGGCAGCATCGTCCACGTCGAGAGCGTGGACGGAGTCACCCTTCGTGTGAGGTCCTGACATGGAAAACCCGCTCGCGGTCATCGCCACCCTGTTCTGGGTGGTCATCGCCCTCACGGCGCTCATCGCGCTCGCGCGCTCGGCCCGCGTCGTGTCCCAATACGAGAAGGGCATCGTGCTCCGCCTCGGCCGCTACCGGTCGACCGTGGACGCGGGGCTCACCTTCCTGGTGCCCGGCATCGAATCCCTGGTGAAGGTGGACATGCGCGAGCGCGTGATCAACGTCGAGCCGCAGCGCGTGATCACCAAGGACAACGTGGGCGTCACCGTGGACGGCGTCATCTATTACCGCATCGTGGACCCGGTGAAGGCCACGTTCGAGGTGCAGAACTTCGGATACGCCGCGACCACGCTGGCCCAGACGAACTTGCGCAACCTGATCGGTGACAAGACGCTCGACGAGACCCTGGTGGCGCGCGATACGATCAACGCCAACTTGCGCGCCGTGCTCGACGAGGCCACCAACACCTGGGGCGTCAAGGTGACACGCGTCGAGCTGCAGAAGATCGACCCGCCCGCGGACATCACCGAGGCCATGTCGCGTCAGATGAAGGCCGAGCGCGACAAGCGCGCCAACATCCTCGAGGCCGAAGGCATCAAGCAATCGCAGATTCTGCAGGCCGAAGGCATCAAGCAGTCGGAGATCCTCAAGGCCGAGGGCGACGCTCAGGCGCGCGTCACGCGCGCCACCGCCGAGGCCAAGGCCATCGAGATGGTGTCGACGGCGGCCGAGAGCTTCTTCCAGCAGCGGGCCGAGATGAGCAAGCGCCTCGACGTCCTCAACAACGTGCTCGCGCAGCAGTCCAAGTTCGTGGTGCCCGCCGGCTCCGATCTCATGGCCGTGCTGGGGCTCGACGACAAGAACATCCTGCCGATCAGGAAATAGCGCGAGCCCGTGTCCCGTCGCGACGACTTCGACCTCGCGCCCGGCGAGATCTATCTCAACGGCGCCTACTGCACGCCGCTCCCGCGCACGGCGCGGGCGCGCGTGGCCGAGGCATACGCGCTCAACGCCGAGCCCTACCGGCTCGTGCCCGACGTGTTCTTCGAGTACACGGAGGCGGTGCGCGAGAGCGTGGCGCGTATCCTGGGCGCAGCACCGGAGGATGTCGGCGTCACCAACAGCACGAGCTTCGGCGCCTTCCTCCTGGCGCGCAGCATCCGGTGGCGAGCGGGCGGGCGTATCCTGCTCGGCCCCGACGAGTTCCCGAGCAACGTCTATCCCTGGCTCGCGCTCAGCGAAGAAGGGATGCAGGTGGAGATCATCGGGCGCCACGGCCACGCGCTCACCGTCGAAGAATTGGAGAAGGAGATCGCCAAGGGCGGCGTGGCGGCCTTGAGCGTGGCCGCGGTGCACTACCTCACCGGCGATCTGCATCCCCTGGGCGAGTTCGGGCGGCTGCTGCACGCGCGCGGCGCCTATCTCTTCACCGACGCGACGCAGGCGGTGGGCGCGGTGGCGTACGATTGGCCGGCGCTCGAGATCGACGCCATCCTCACGAGCGGCTACAAGTGGCTCTTCGGCCCTTATGGCACGGGCGCCATCCGCGTCGCGCGGGCACTGCTCGAAGACCTGCGCAACGTGAACGGCAACTGGTGGGCGATCGAGGATGCGCGCGATTTCCCGCGCGTGCTCGAGGTGCGCGGCTTCCCCATGCACGCGCGCCGCCTCGACAGCGGCGAGACGGCCTCGTTTCTCAACTTGGGAGCGTGGCGGGCCGGACTCGAGTATCACCTGGGAGTCGGTACCGCCGCACTCGAAGCGCACCACCGCGCCCTGCAAGACGCTCTCGTCGAGAAAACAAGCGGCCGCGGCCTCACCGCCCTCACTCGGCTCGACGCCAAGCATCGCAGCCCGATGCTCTACTTCGAGCTCGACGCCGCCCTCGCCGAGGCCCTGCAAACCGAGCTCGTGGCGAGGAAGATCGCCGTGTCGCTGCGCTCCGGCCGCCTGCGCGTCTCGCCCGGCTGGTGGAACGACGAGGCGGATCTCGACGCGTTCGCCGCCGCGCTGCAGCAGGTCTCCGCACCCTAAAGAAAGCGCCCCCGGCGGATCGCTCCGCCGGGGGTTTCGCGTCTGCGCCCTCGGCTCCTGCCCCGAAGCGCGAGGACCGACGGAACGTTACACGCGGTTGCGGCGATTGTGCTTGAGCCGCCAGATGCGCATGCTCTCGCGGTTCATCGCGCGGTTCATGCGGAACCGCTCGCCACGCGTGAAGTGGCCGTCACGGCTGAAGCGGCGATCCATGACATGGATGCGGCGCTCGCCATGGCGCAGACGCCACGCCTCGCCGCGCGTCAGGCGCCCGCTACGCACGCCCTGCTCGATGCGCGCTCGCTGCATGGCCTCTCGTCGATACGTCGCGGGCGTGGCGGCCTGCGCCGAGCCCGTTCCCAAAGCCAGCGCCGCGGCGGCGACGCCGATCAGAGCCAACTGGTGAATGCGCTTCATGTCTTCCTCCGGTGCGGTGGGCCGTGGCCCGCTCGCGAGTCTTTGGTGTGGCGGGCGTTCGCCTGTCCCATGGAGCAACCGCTGTGCCGTGGCCGCGGCATGCGTGGCAAGGCCTTATTCTCTGGGAAATTCGCGGTTGTGTGCCCGGAGCAAAGCCGAGGATGAACCGGTGGGAACAGCCGGTCTGGCCCGGGTGGGCCAGCCTTCTAGCGAATCTCGAAGCTCAATCCTTCCCCGACGCGCTCGCGCGCTTGGTCTCGAAGAACGCGGTCAGAATGCCGCCGCACTCCTCTGCCAGGAGTCCGGATTGCGTCGGCAATTGATGATTGAGCCAGGGCTCGGCCAGCACGTGGATGCGCGAGCCACACGCTCCTGCCTTCGGATCGACCGCGCCGTACACCAGAAGTCCCATGCGCGAGAGCACGAGCGCGCCCGAGCACATGATGCAGGGCTCGAGCGTGACGTACATGACACAATCGGACAGGCGCCACGAGCCGACCGTGGCCGAAGCCGCGCCAATGGCCAGGATCTCGGCGTGCGCGGTGGCGTCCTGCAAGCGCTCGGTTTGATTGTGGCCGCGCCCGACGATGCGCCCGTCGCGCACGATGACCGCGCCGATCGGGACTTCGCCCTCGTCGAGCGCCTTGCGCGCCTCGGCCAGGGCGAAGCGCATGCCCTCTTCGTGCGTGAGGACGATCAAGGAGTGGCCGGCTTGGCAGGCGGCGCCGGGAGTGCCGTGCGCACCTGGTCGGCGAGCTTGGCGGCGATCTCTTCGTAGGTCGGTGGGTCGAGCGACGTCGAGGTGCGCGGGTCGGAGTTGTTGAGGCCGCCCGCCTTGAGCCCCACCACCGTAGAGCCATCGGCGTTGTTGTACGGGCCCTCGCCCTTCACCTGGAACTTGCGCGACCACAAGAGCTCGCCCGTGCGCGTCGAGTAGAGATAGCCCGTCATGGCGATCTGCGTCATCGACTGGCCGCTGATCGTGACGTCGATGGTCTCGCGCTCCCACGTGCTCACCACAGAGACCAGAACGGCGTCGGCGATGCCCGTCTGGCCCACAGTCTGGAGCGCCGCAGTGTCGGCCGGCGCCGCTTTGCGCGCCCGCTCGTTCACGGCGTCGATCACCCCCGGCTGCTTGGCCGCGACCAGAGCCGCGCGCAAGGCCGACGCACTCACCCAGCGATAGCCGAGCGGCGCCAGGTTTCGCTCCAGCGCCTGGCCCATGGTTTGGTCGGCGCCGCTCACGCTCGGCAGGATGACCGTGGGCAGGAGCGCGATCGTCTTGATCTGGAACTGCGCGAACTGCGGATGGACGTACGCGGCGGTCGGCTTGCTGGCCGCGACCGCGTCAGTCGCGATCAGGGCGAGCGCCAGGAATCCCAAGACATAGCGCATGGCCACTCCTGTCGGCGGGGAACGTCACCAAGCTAGCAGACGGCGGGTCAGTGCTTCCAGGACGCCACGCGGTCGAGGAAGTGGGCGAACGTCGCCATGCCGCCCGCGGCCTGCCCCCAATCGAAGTATTCGTCCGGCCCATGATAGCCGTGCTCGGGCAGGCTCATGCCGAGAAAGGTGATGGGCGCTTTCAGGTACTGATCCATGAGCAGTACGGCGCCGATCGATCCACCCTCGCGGATGAACGCGGGCCGCGCGCCGAAGGCAAACTCGAACGCGTCGGACGCCGCCTGCCCGAGCGGCCCTTCGCGCTGGCCTAGATACGCGCGGATGCCATGATCTCCGATCACCTGCACGTCGGGGTTGAGCTTGCGCACGTGCGCGCGCAACAGCTCGATCACCGGTTCGGGCTCCTGCGGCGGCACGAGACGGAACGACACCTTGGCCTCGGCGCGCGGCGGCACGATGGTCTTCACACCGTCACCCTGGTAGCCGCCGCGGATGCCGTGCACCTCCATCGTGGGACGGGCCCAGATACGGCTCGTGACCTCGGCGGCGTCGGTGGCGCGCATCGAGCGCAGCGCCTGCGAGCGGCGGAAGGTCTCGACGTCGAAGCCCGAGTCGAGAAAGCCTTGCAGCTCTTCGGTGCTGGGCGGAGACCACGTGCGATCGAAGCCTTCGATCTTCACGGCTCCCGTGCGCGCGTCGAGACAGCCCGCGATCACCTCGCAGATCTCGGCCACCGGGTTCCGCGCCACGCCGCCGGTTACGCCCGAGTGCGCGTCCTTGTCGGCCGTCTCCAAGATGAGCAGGGCGGTGGCAAGGCCGCGCAGCCCGTACGGAATCGCCGGCTTGCCGGGCGCGATCCACATCGTGTCCGAGACCACGACGCATTCGGTCGCGAGCCTTTCCTTCTCGCGCTGCAAGAACGATTCGAAGTGCGCGCTCCCGATCTCCTCTTCCAGCTCCCACAGGAAGCGCACGGTCAACGGCACGCCATGCTCGCGCGCCAGCGAAGCGCCGAGCAGCGCCGTCGCCGCGGGGCCCTTGTCGTCGGTGGCGCCGCGGCCATAGAAGCGGCCGTTCTCCTCGGCGAAGACGAAGGGATCGCGTGTCCAGCCGTCCTCGCCCCTGGCCGCCGGCTGCACGTCGAGATGGTTGTAGATGGTCACCACGGGCGCGCCTTCGGGCCCGGCCAGCTCGCCCACGACCACCGGGTTGCCGTCGGTCTCGACCAGGCGCGCCGTGCCGCCGCGCTCCTCGACCAGCTTGGCGGCGATCTCTGCGGTGCGCCGGCAATCGGCGCGATGCGCCGGCTGCATGGACACCGAAGGACTGTTGACCAGAGACGAGAGAACGGAAACGAACTCGGCGCGGCGGCTCTCGATCTCGCGCGCCAGCGCCTGGCGATCGAAGCGGGATGAGGTCATGGGGCGCAGTCTACCCTGGCGGGAACGAGCCCAGCCAGCGCGTGTCCTTGCCCAAGGGTTCGATGGCGTGGAACTTCATGTCGACGGGTGTCGAGTCGGCGCGCTCGGGAACGAAGCGCACCGCCCAGACTTCGCGGTACGTCTGCTCGAGCAGGTCCTGGCTCACGCGGCGCAAGTAGATGATGCGGCGCACCGGGACTTCCTTGGTCTTGGGATCGGCGATGTGACGGAGGACGGCACTCCCCTGCCCTTCCACTTCGTAGCCGCCGTCGGGCGTGCCCACCAGGATGCTCTCGGGGTAGAAGAGCCGGCGCACCGAGGCGGTGTCGTGGCGCGCCATGAAGCGGAAATAGGCGAGGAAGATCTCGGCGACGCGCGCCGAGTCGCGCTCGGCGCGATCGCTCATGGCCGGCGGCGGAAGCGAATCGGGCGGAGGCGCCGCCGCTTGTTCTCTCTCGTGGCGCGCGCAGGCGCCGAGTGCGAGCGCGAGCGCGCAGGCGGCGACCAGCACAGCCGCGCGTGGCGAGCGCATCAAGATGAAGCCGCTGTCATGCAGGATCCCCCGCGGGTGACGTCAGGGGATGTATACCACGCTCCGCGTGGTGACGCGCCCATCGAGGGAAGCGCGCAGGAGGTACGTGCCCGCGGCCGCGCGCCGTCCGGCCTGGTCGCGGCCGTCCCACACGAAGGCGTACGAGCCGGCGACGCGCGCGCCCGAGGCGAGGCGAGCCACCTCGCGTCCGGTGACGTCGACCACGGTGAGGTCGAAGTGGCCGGCGCGTCCGAGCTCGATCGCGAAGCGCGCCGATCCCCGCGCCGGGTTGGGCGCCGGACCGCGGAACGCAACCGCCGGGTGCGGCGCGGGCTCGGCGGCGACAAAGGTCGGGTCGACGATCTTGTAGATCTCACCCGTCGCCCCGGTCCCGTAGTCCACGATGTACATCTCGCCAAAGCCGTCGACGCCGAAGCCCGAGACGATGCCGATGACGCCGCCATTCAGGGCGGCATGGAGGTCGGCCGTCCGGTTCGCGACCGACCCGTCGGGGGCGATCGACCAGATGTTGGCGTAGCAGTAGTCAGCGCAGAAATAGGTGCCTTGGAGCGCCGGAATGTTCTGCCCCCGGTAGACGTAGCCGCCGACCACCGCGCAACCATAGAGATGTTCGTACCAGAACACGGGCATGGTGAGGCCGGTGGTGTCACAGTTTACGGGTGGGTCGTGACAGGAGTCCGCTTCCATGATCGCCCAGCCGTAATTGAGGCCTCCCGGAACCGGCGCCCGCGTGTGATCGACCTCCTCGAACTTGTCCTGCCCCACGTCGCCGATCCACAGATCGCCATTTGCCTTGTCGAAGCTGAAGCGATAGGGATTGCGCAGACCGTACTGCCAGATTTCCGGCTGCGTGTCCCACACGTGCACGAAAGGATTGTCCGGCGGGATCGTGTACGGCGGAGGATGAAGGACGTCGATGCGCAGGATCTTGCCGATGAGCATATTGAGGTTCTGCGCCCACCCGTCCGGATCGCCCTGGTGCCCCCCGTCGCCGATCGAGACATAGAGATAACGATCAGGCCCGAACTCGACGTGTCCACCGTAGTGCATGAGATAGGGATGCGGATATTGCAAGTAGATCTGAGCCGACGAGTAATCGACCACGTTGGGATTGTTGGCCGAGATCTGATAACGAGCGACGATGCTCTCGTTCGCATTGTCGACGTAGTAGATGAACACGTAGGGCGAATCGGGGAAGTCGGGATGAAAGGCGAGGCCGGTCATTCCGGTTTCGGGCGATTGGCTCAAGTCCATCACCAGGGAATCGATGTCCATGAAGGGCGTCGGGAGGGTCAGGCCATCGAGCACGATCTTGATGTCGCCGCGGCGCTCGACGACGAACAGCCGCGGATCACCGGGGGGCGCGGTCACGAAATCGGGAAAGCTAAGCCCGACCGCGACACGAAGGGACTTGATGGACGCCCGGGCGCACGCGTGCGAGAGGACGAGACAGACGAGAACACAAACAACGGTGCGCAAGGTGCGGGGCATGGAGGCTCGGGCGTTTAGCGACCGTGAAAACTCGCGAGAAGAAACAATCGGGCGCTTCAGTGTACCGCGTCCGACGTCTCGATTGGCAACCCCCTGGGCGCTGCCGCTGGCTCACGTTAGAATCGCGCCGGTGAAAGCTTGCGTCATGTGGATGCTCGCCTGGGTGGCAGCGCTCGCCTGGACTTCCTCCGCCGCTGCCGGTCTCGCCAGGACGGATGCCACGCTCTTCCCCGCGCCGCCGCGGGACGCGCTCACCTTCTGGGGACACGCGTGCTGTTATCTGGACGTAGGCGGATTCGGGATCGTGACCGATCCCGTCTTCCAAAAGGGCTTCACGATCGAACGCCGCCATATCCCGGCGCCACCGCCGAGGTCCTACCGAGGGGCGCGGCTCGTCCTCGTTTCGCACGCCCATCCGGATCATCTCGACAAAGAAACCCTGAGCACATTTCCCGCTGAGTGCCTGATCCTGTGCCCAGAGGCCTCCGCCCCCTACTTGGGAGAATTGCCGCAGGCCGTGCGCACGCTGCGCCCGGGCGATGTCGTTCCCTTTCCCGGCGGACGCGTCATCGCGGTGACGGCGCGGCACGCCGGCGGGCGCCGCTCGAACGCGGCGTCGGACGACGGGCGGGCGCTCGGCTACGTCATCGAGACACCGGGCGGAACGCTCTATTACGCGGGCGACACGGAATACTTCGGCGGGATCGACTCGGTGGCCAGAGCCTTTCACCCCGACATCGCGCTCCTCAACCTGAACGGCCACCTGCACGGCCTGGACGCCGTGCGCGCGTTTCGCGCCACCGGAGCGTCACGCCTCGTCCCGATGCATTTCGGCGCGTACGGCTACTTCGTTTTCTCGGAGCGCAAGCGTCCGCGCGATTTCGAGGAGCTGGAACATCTACTGGGCCCGCAGCTCACGTTGTTGCTTCCCGGGCAAAGCTTGGCGTTACCGCCGCGCACGCGCGCAACACCCGCGCAGCCGATGGCTCGCGACCATTAGGTCATCGTCTTTCGTTCGGGAGAGGTGCGGTGGGCTGGCGCGCCCAGGAGGACTTGAACCCCCAACCTTCTGATCCGTAGTCAGACGCTCTATCCAATTGAGCTATGGGCGCACCCGATAACTTCGGCGGGCAACGTATCACGGTGGGACGAATTCGCCAATCCCGCGCCGAGAAGGCGAGTGAAGTGGCGGAGAGGAGAGGATTCGAACCTCCGGACCGGTTTTACCCAGTCAACCGCTTAGCAGGCGGCTGCCTTCAGCCAGCTCGGCCACCTCTCCGCAAAATGGATTTCGTTTTCCTGGGGTGAGGAGCAGAGGGCTTCCGCGCTCCACCGGGAGAACGTAACTCGGCCCGCATGCTAGCGGTCTGGCACCCTGAATGTAAAGCCGGGCCGGACGGCTGGACCGAACGCGCGCGGAAACCGTACGATTGAAGCTCACCCTGAGGAAACGCACCATGCGCCCGCCCCTTCGCCACCTTGGACTTTTCGTTCTCGCGATTGCGCTTTCCAGTGCGCTCGTCCCGCTCGCGCACCCGCCCGCGCCGAGCGCCGCCCCCGCCGCGCACGATCACATGAACATGAGCGCGGCCGACATGCAGGCCAAGATCGACGCCTGGTTTGCCAAGCATCCGGAGACGCAGAGCGCCAAGCCGCTCGCCGATCCCGTCGACACCTTCTTCGCCGGCGACTACTACTTCGACAACAATGGCGACGGAGCCAACGGGCCCGACACCGCGTTCATCCAGCCCGGCGACGCCGTGTTGTGGCAATGGGTCGAGGGATCGCACACGACGACCAACGGCACCGACCCCGACGATCCCGATGCCGGGACCATCTGGAATCACAACCTGAACATGGTGAGTCCCAGCTACGTGCAGGTATTCCCCAACGAGGGCACCTATCCGTTCTACTGCCTGCCACATTTCTTCTACATGTATGGAGTGGTCGTGGTGCAGCAGGCGGTGGCGGTGCGACCGCTCGACGGTACTGCCGCGCGTATCGGCTTCCTGGCCGCGCCGGCCCCCAATCCCTCTTCGGGCCGCGTGCTCTTCCGTTTCGGCTTGCGTGAGCCGGGGGTGGCGCGCGCCGAGATCCTCGATGCCCGCGGCCGTCTCGTCGCGGTGCCGGTGAACGAGCATTTGGGCGCGGGCGCTTTCAGCGGCGTGTGGAACGGGCTCTCGACCACCGGCGCGCACGTGTCGCCCGGCGTCTATTACGTCCGGCTCACCGTGCCGGGCGCGCGCGAGACCAAGTCCATCGTCCTCGAGCCCTGACCTCGACGCCCAAGACAAAAAGAAAGAGGGGCGGCCCGTGAGGACCGCCCCTCTTCGCTTGCAAGACGCTCTTTACTGACCCGAGGTGAGGGTCAGCGTCAGGGCCGCGGTCTTGCCCTGGCCCTTGATGTTGTACGAGAGCGTATCCGTCCAGTAGGACGTGATGCCCGCGAGCGTGTTCGGAGCGCCGGCCGAAGAGGTACGAGCCTCCCAGGCGCCGCCCGAACCCGTTGACTGATCGAACGGGTTCTTGAAGTTCGCCGGCAGGTTGCCCGCCACCGTCGCCGCGGTCGCGTACTTGCCGTCGTTCTGCACACCCTGGTCCTCGGCGGCCAGCTGGAACGTGTGCATGTTCGCCTTGGTCGAGCCTTCCTTGGCCCGCGACTGCATGGCGATGAAGTTCGGAATGGCGATCGCCGCCAGAATGCCGAT
>DASYSL010000147.1:0-6677 GCA_036003365.1 Candidatus Eiseniibacteriota bacterium | reverse complement strand
TCGTCGTCGACTGGCGCCCGCAAGTCGGCCTGCGCGTGGGCCCGCACTTCTACAACAGCGAAGACGACGTGGAGCGCGCGATTTCCGAGATCGAAGACGTCGTGGCGGCGCGGCGCTGACCTTGTCGCGCTTGATCGACATCTCTCCCCGTCTTCATCCCGGAGCTCCGACCTTCCCCGGCGATGCGCCCACCGAACTCCGCTGGACCGAGCGCATGGCTTCGGGCGCGCGCGCCAACGTGGGCGCCGTGTCGTTTTCCACGCACGCCGGCGCGCATGCCGACGCCCCCTTGCACGTGGTCGCTGGCGCGGGCGACATCACCAGTCTCCCGCTCGAGGCGTTCTGGGGGCCGGCGCGCGTCTTCGAGATCCGCCACACCGAGATCATCGGCACCGCCGAGCTCGCCTTGCTCGAGTGGAAGGGTGTCGAGCGTGCGCTCTTTCGCACCGGTGGGACGGGCTATCTCGACGAGGCCGCGTCTTCGTTCCTGATCGAGCGCCGCATCCGGCTCGTGGGCATCGACAGCTTGTCGGTGGATCGCGAGGGCGATCCCGAGATGCCCGTGCACCGCGCCTTCGCGCGCGCTCAAATCGCCGTCCTCGAGTGTCTGCGCCTGCAGCACGCGCCCGTGGGTGACTACGACCTGGCGGCGCTGCCGCTCGCCATCGAAGGCGCCGATGCGTCGCCGGTGCGAGCGGCTCTGAGATCTCTCTGAAAAGAACGGGGGGCCGTCCCGGGCCCCCCGCGCAACGCGGTCCACTCCACCCTGAATGAACAGAGCGAAGCTTTCCGCGCGCCTGCTTTTGCGGGATGGATCGCGATCGATCGTCCAAGGTAGGGGACTGCTCGATATCGCTGGGGGATGTCGAGCCACGAAAGTATAGCGACGGGCTCGCGCCGCTCGCCATGGATTTCGGAAAAAGATTCGCGCGTGCCACGCTCTCGCGTTTGTTCTGAGTCAACCGCCGCGCTTCGGGTTGCGTCGTCCTCTACTGCGGGCTCGCGTCATGCGTGAAGGTGCCGTGCCAAGCGCTTGATCGAGCGCCGATTCGATGCGGCGCAGCCCTTCGGCAAGCTCGCTCGTGGACAACGTGAGCGGCGGACTCAGCGTCACGACGTTCCCCCGGAGCCCGCCCGCGAGCAGCAAGAGAGACCGCTCGAGCGCGGCTTCGACGACGCGGTGCGCCTGGGCGGCGCTCGCGAGCTCGATGCCGATCAAAAGACCGCGCCCACGCACCTCGACAATGGCATCGTGGCCGTACGCCATTTGGCGCAGCTGCCGCAAGGCCCGGTCCCCGAGCCGCGCGGCGCGTCCGGCCAGGCGACGTTTCTCGATTTCCTCGAGTGCCGCTTCGGCTGCCGCGCAAGCCACGGGATGTGCCATGAACGTCGCGGCCACCGGTGCTTCGCCTCCGGTGTCGACGCGCGACCACACCTCCATGATCTTCTTGGGCCCGAGCACCGCGGCCAGCGGCAGGCCGCCGGCGAGCGTCTTGCCGACGCAGACGAGGTCCGGCGTCACGCCTTCGTGCTCGAAGGCGAAGCGGCGCCCGGTGCGGCCGAGCCCGGTGAAGATCTCGTCGGCGATGAGAAGCCAGCCGCGCTTCTTGGATTCGCGCCTGAGGAGCGAGAGAAACCCATCGGGCGGGATGACATGGCCGCCGCGTCCCTGGATGGGCTCCACGATCACGGCGCCCGTGGGGCGCGAGGCGCGCTCGGCGCGCGCGATACCGGCCCGCGCGTCGCCATAGGGTGCCCAGACCGTCTGGCTGGGCAGGAGCAATGAAAACGGTTTCCGAAACTGGGGCCAGCCGGTGAGCGACAAGGCGAGGCCGGAATCGCCGTGGTATCCGCCCTCGAAAGCGAGCACGCCGGGCTTGCCGGTGGCGAGCCAGGCGGTTTTCCACGCCAGCTCGACCGCCTCGCTCCCGCTCTGGGCCCAGAGCACGCGCGCGTCGGGCCAGGGCGCCAAGCGCGCCAGGCGATCCGCCAGGCGAGCCCGCCCCTCGTGCGGCTGCACGTCGCCGAACCCGTGCAGGAGGCGGCCGGCCTGGCGCCGAACCGCGCGCACGACGCGGGCATTGGCGTGCCCGACCGAAGCCACGCCGAAGCCGGCGACGAAGTCGAGATAGCGGCGGCCGCGCGTGTCCCACACCCAGGCGCCGCGGGCGCGCGCCCACATCGGCGTGCGCTCGCGTGCCGCGCGATCGGTGAAGAGAAAGGGGGCGAGAGCCGCCGGCGCCTCGGCGCCCACGAGCTTGTCCCAGAGGTCGCTCCGTTTCATGAAACCCGCACTCCAGGGCCAACTTGGCCGCGCCCGGGACGCATGGTAAAATCCGGCTCAATCGAAGACGGGCGCGTGCGCGCCGCCGCATTCCTCACGTTTCGGAGGCACCGGATGGCACGGGCCACCACCACGAAGACACTGACGCTCACTGAATCGGGTCTCGACAAGGACACGCTCCTTCGCGTCTACCGCCTGATGTATCTGTCGCGGCGGCTCGATGACTTCGAGATCAAGATCAAGAAGCAGAACCTCATCTATTTCCAGATCTCGGGCGCCGGCCACGAGGCGATCTTGGTGGCCGCCGGCCTCAACCTGCGCGGCGGCTACGACTATTTCTATCCGTACTACCGCGATCGCGCGCTGTGCTTGGCACTCGGCATGACGCCCACCGAGATGCTCTACGAATCCACCGGTGCCGCGGACGATCCGGCGAGCGGCGGCCGCCAGATGCCTTCGCACTGGGGCCACAAGAAGCTGCACATCGTGTCGCAGTCGAGCCCGACGGGCACTCAGCTCCTGCAGGCCGTCGGCTGTGCGGACGCTGGAGTGTACTACGCCGAAGAGCCCATGCTCGCCGCCCAAAATGGCGCCGCGCACGAAGACGAGGTGACCTACGTCTCGCTCGGCGACGGCACCACGTCGCAGGGCGAGTTCTGGGAGGCGCTGACCACCGCCTGCGTGCGCAAGCTGCCGGTCGTCTTCCTGGTCGAGGACAACGGCTACGCCATCTCGGTTCCGGTCGAGGTGCAGACGCCGGGCGGCAACATCTACGAGGTGGTGAAGAACTTCCCCGGCCTCAAGGCGTGGACGGTCGATGGCTGCGATCCCATCGCGTCCTACTGGACGATGCACGAGGCGGTCGAGCACTGCCGCCAGCGCAAGGGCCCGGCGCTGGTTCACGCCACGGTGATCCGTCCGTACGCGCACTCGATGTCGGACGACGAAAAGCTCTATCGCCCGGCGAGCGAGCGCGAAAACGATGCGGCGCGTGATCCGTTGACCACCTTCCCGGCGCGCTTGGTCGAGAGCGGCGTGGCCAGCGAAGCCGAGATCGCGCGCGTGCGCGAGCAGGTCGACGCCGACATCGAAGCCGCCGGCGAAGCCGCACTCGCCGCGCCCAAGGCCGATCCGGATCACGCGCTCGATTTCGTCTACTCGCCCGACGTCGATCCCACGTCCGACGCGTTCGCGACCGAGGCGGTGAGCGAGGGCGAGCCGCAGACGATGGCCACGCTCATCAACTGGTGCATCCGCGACGAGATGAAGCGCGATCCGAAGATCGTCGTGTTCGGCGAGGACGTGGCCGATTGCACGCGCGAGCAGTACATCGACTCGGTGCCCGGCAAGGGCGGCGTCTTCAAGCTCACGCACGGTCTGCAGAGGGCGTATGGCGGACGCCGCGTGTTCAACTCGCCGTTGGCCGAAGCCAACATCGTCGGGCGCGCCATCGGCATGGCCACCCGCGGCTTGAAGCCCGTGGTCGAGATCCAGTTCTTCGATTACATCTGGCCGGCGATGATGCAGCTGCGAAACGAGCTGGCCATGATGCGCTGGCGCTCCAACAACAACTGGTCGTCGCCCATGGTGATTCGCGCGGCCTACGGCGGCTACCTGCAGGGTGGCGCGCCGTACCACTCGCAGTGCGGCGAATCGATCTTCACGCACTGCCCGGGGCTGCGCGTCGTCATCCCGTCGAACGCGGCGGACGCCAACGGCTTGTTGCGCACCGCGATTCGCTCCGACGACCCGGTGCTGTTCCTGGAGCACAAGCACCTGTATCGCCAGCCGTACGCCAAGTCCCCGTATCCGGGTGAGGACTACTGCGTGCCCTTCGGACGCGCGCGCGTGGTGCGCGAGGGTTCGCGGGTCACGGTCGTCACCTGGGGTGCCCTCGTGCAGCGCTCGATCTACGCGGCCATCGAGGCGGCGGAGGAGGGGATCGACGCCGAGATCCTCGACCTGCGCACCGTGGCGCCCGTGGATTGGGACGCCATCTACGAGAGCGTGGCCAAGACCGGTCGCGTGATCGTGGCGCACGAGGACACGCTGACCTCGGGATTCGGCGCCGAGATCGCCGCACGCATCGCTTCGGAAGCCTTCGAGAGCTTGGACGCGCCCGTGGCCCGCGTGGCGGCGCTCGACTCTCCGGTCGCGTATGCCCCGCGGGTCGAGGACGTGATCCTTCCGCAGAAGGAGACCATCCTCGAGGCCATGCGGGAGATCGCGGCGTACTAGCAGCGCAGCTGCTCACCTACCCGGGAAAGAGGCCGAGATGATCGAGCGCAAGCAGGAGGGACCCGCGCGTCCCGGCGATGTCGCCGAGATGTTCGCCGAGCGCCGCCGGATGATCCTGGAGCGCTTGCCAGGCGCCGCCTTGTTGCTCACGGCTGCCCCCGAGCAGGTGCGATCCAACGACACGCACTTCCGCTATCGCCAGGACAATGACTTCTATTACCTGACCGGCTTCCCCGAGCCGCGCTCGTTCGCCGTGCTGACGCCCGGCCGCACCGAGGCGCCGTATCACTTGTTCGTGCGTCCGCGCGACCCCGAGCGCGAGACCTGGGACGGCAAGCGCGCCGGCGTGGAGGGCGCGGCGCGCGATTATCGGGGCGCCGCGACCTATGCCATCGACGAGCTGGCAACGAAGCTGCCGGTGCTGCTCGAGACGGTCGACATCGTGTACTTCAATCTCGGGCGGAGTCCCGAGATGGACCGCATGCTGCTCGACACGGTGGCGCGCCTCAAGGCGACGCGCGCGCGCCGGGGCACGGGCCCGATCGAGATTCGCGATGCCAACGCGTTCCTGGCCGACTTCCGCTTGCGCAAATCGGCGGCCGAGCTGGACCGGCTGCGCCGGGCATGCGCCATCACGGGCGAGGGTCACACGGCGGCCATGCGCGCCACGCGCGCCGGCATGTTCGAGTACGAGATCGAAGCCGTGCTCGACTACACGTTCCGCACCCACGGCGCGATGGGCCCGGGCTACGACCACATCGTGGCCGGGGGCAAGAACGCGACCATCCTCCATTACACGGAGAATACCGACCGGCTTGCCGACGGTGATGTCTTGCTGATCGACGCCGGCTGTGAGTACGACTACTACTGCGCCGACGTCACGCGCACGTTCCCGGTGGGGGCCGCCTTCACCAAGGAGCAGCGTGCCATCTACGACATCGTGCTGGCGGCGCAGAAGGCGGCGATCGCGGAAGTGAAGCCCGGAAAGACGTTCGAGGCCGCGCACGAGGCCTCGCTCAAGACCCTCGTCGAAGGTTTGATCCGACTCGGCATCCTGTCCGGGACGGTGGACGAGCGCGTCGCCGACGGCGCCTACAAGCCCTTCTTCATGCACCGCACCGGCCACTGGCTCGGCATGGACGTGCACGACGTCGGTCTTTACGTCGACGACGGTCGTTCGCGCCGCCTCGAGCCCGGCATGGTGCTCACGGTCGAGCCCGGCCTCTACTTCGGCGAGTGGTGCGGTTCCGTCGACGAGCGCTGGAAGGGGATCGGTGTGCGCATCGAAGACGACATCGCGGTCACCGAGACCGGGTGCGAAGTCTTGAGCGCCAATAGCGCCAAGGAGCCGGACGAGATCGAAGCGCTGCGCGCCGAAGCTCTCGGTAAGGCGACGGCCAGCGCCGCTCGCTGATCGGATCCTTCCGCTTGCGCCGGCGTCACTCGCCCATGGCCTGGGACGCCGGTAAGATCACGCGTCGCGCGCGCGGACGCATCGCCGGCGTGCGCGGCGCGATCACGGTTGCTACCAATCGCGCGCCTGCCATCCGTCGCGCCACCGCGCGTTTGTTGCGTGAATTGATGACGCGCAATCGACTCCAGCCCTCGCGCATCGTGTGCGCCTTGTTCACCTCGACCCCTGATCTCGACGCCGACTTCCCGGCTCACGCGGCGCGCCGCATGGGCTGGAAGGACGTGCCGATGTTGGGCGCGCTTGAAGTGGGAGTGCGAGGCGGTCTGCCGCGGGTCATTCGCGTGTTGCTGCTCGTGGAGGGCGTGCGGGGCGGCGAGCAGTTGATTCCGGCGTATCTCGGGGGAGCGGCGAAGCTGCGCCCCGATTGGGCGAAGAAGCCTGCCAGGTCGAAGCCCCGACGCACGCGCACATTGGCGATCGTTGGCCTGGGGCAAATCGGCGGATCGATGGGTCTGGCCCTCGATGGCAATCCTGCCTGGCGCCGCGTCGGATTCGATGTGAACCGTCGCGCACTGGCCGCCGCGAAGCGTGCGGATGCGATCGACGAAGCTTCGCCGACGCTCGCGGGTGCCTTGCGCGACGCGGATCTCGCCATCCTCGCCGTACCCGTGGATGGCTTACCTGAGCTCATCGATCGGGCCGCGAAAGCGCTGCCCCGCGGGGCCGTGCTGCTCGATACCG
>DASYSL010000146.1:0-10536 GCA_036003365.1 Candidatus Eiseniibacteriota bacterium | reverse complement strand
ACACGAGCAGAGCCATGTCCCAGAGCAGGTTGCCATCGCGCACGATCAGGCGGCGGTCGCGGCGGAAGAGGACGATGCCGAGCCGGAGAGCGGCGAGCGGATCGGCGATGGGACGCGCCGGTAGCGCGGCGGCGGTCGCGGCAGTCGCGGCTCTCGACCCCGCTGTCGCCCGCGCGCGCGTCACTCGTCGTGCCGCCGGGCTTCGCGGCCGCGCCTTCTCCTGCGCCCGCTGCCAGGCTTCGGGGTAGCGCGGCGCCACCAGCGCGAGCAGCGTGGCCAGCACCAAGCCGCCGGCAAGCAGCAGGCCGAGCGGTGCGACGATCGACTGCGCGCCCGCGAGCGCGATCAGGAGCCGCGCCGCCCACGCGCTCGGAATCCACGCCGCGGGTCCGGCCGCGCTCCATCCCAGGGCCGCGTGTCCGAGGCCGCCGGCCGTGGCTTCGAGATGACGCGCGCCGGAAACGTTCCACCACGTGAGCCCGATCCAGATCGATAAATAGAGGAGAGCCGTGGCGCCGCGAATCCATGCGCGGGCGCGGCCCACCGGCACGCGTGGCGCCAAGAAGAGCGAGATCAGGAAGCCGAGCAAGACCGAGAAGGCGAGCAGCCCCGTCATGACGAGCGGCACGGCGACGTAATAGGTCCAGGGCGCACGACTCGCGATGCCGTAGCCCCAGAGGATGGGGGCCAAGAGCGGCGCCGGAAATTGTGACGCGTCGGCCAGCGCTTCGCCGGCGCGCAGGAGAACGAGCGGTCGCGTCCGCACGGGTGCGGAGAGCAGGAGCGGCACGTCGGCAGCCTGGAAGAGATGCCCGATGGCCGCGCCCATGTCGCGCACCAAGGAAAGCAGGAAGGCGGCGTGCAGCGCGCCGAATACCGCCGCGGCGGCGTAGGGCGCGAGCGCGGCGTCGGCGAGCGCGGCGCGAAACCACACCGTCGAGCCGACGAGAAACATGGCCGCCACCCAGGCCGAGACCAGCACTTGCAGCAGGCGGCGCCGGCCGCCGCGACCGCGCAAGGAGGCGACGGCGAGGTGCCAGCGCCAGCGGACAAGCTCTGGAAGGAGCATCGCGCGGCCGGAAAAGCCGCTAGTCGAGCGCGCCGAGATCGAGCGGCTCGACCGTCTCTTCGAGGAATTCCTCGATGGCGCGGTCCTCGCCGCCGCGGGTGAGCGCCACGAACGCCTCTTCGAGCGAGCGGGCGCCGGGAGCGACGGCCCGCAGCTCGTCGAGCGTGCCGTGCGCGACCAGCTTGCCGTGATCGAGGATGGCGACCCGGTCGCACAGCTTCTCGGCCACCTCGAGAACCTGAGTGGAGAAGAACACCGTGCGGCCGCGGCTCACCAGCCCGCGCAGGAGCTGTTTGATGCGCCGCGAGCTGGCCGGATCGAGCCCCGACGTCGGCTCGTCGAGGATGAGCACCGGCGGATCGTGGAGCAGCGCGCCGGCCAGCGCCGTCTTCTGGCGCATGCCGTGCGAGTAGGCCTCGATGAGCGTGTCGGCCGCCTGATCCAGCTCGAGCAGCTCGAGCAGCTTCTCGGCGCGGGCGCGCAACGTGTCTTCGGGCACGCGATAGAGCGCGCCCATGAAGTCGAGGAATTCACGCGCCGTGAGCTTGTCGTAGAGAAACGGCACGTCGGCTACGTAACCGAACAGAGCCTTGGCCTCGAGCGGATGCGTGACGATCGAGTGGGGACCGACGAAGGCGTCGCCCGTGGTGGGGCGCAGGAGACCCGTGAGAAGCTTGATGGTCGTGGTCTTGCCGGCGCCATTGGGGCCGAGAAAGCCGAACAAGGTGCCGCGCGGCACCTCGAGCGAGAGATCGTCCAGCGCGGTGAGCTGACCGTAGCGCTTGGTGAGGCCGACGAGACGGATCATGCTCGCAGTCTTGGCTGTCGCGGCCCGCGCGTCAACCGCGCGGCGCGCGCACCGGCGCCCGCGCCCACACGCTGGCGAGCGCCGGCCCACCCTCGGGATCGCTTTCGCGCTGGCGCACGATGTCGAGGCCCAGCGCGGCGAAGCGGGCGGCCAATTCTCCCTCCTCGAGGAGATGGTCGGGGTGCAGCGGCTTGCCGTGACGGCGTTGGCGCACCGTGAAGGTCTCGTAGACCAGGCTGCCGCCGGGGGCGAGCGCGGCCGCGAGCGCCGGCAGGAGCGGCCGCCACAAGAAGCGCGCGCAGCTCACGAGATCGAATGCCGCCCGGCGCAACGGCCACGCCTGTTCGAGGTCGGCGCGAAGCCAGAGGGGCAGGGAGAGATCCGGTACGGCGCGGCGGGCCGTCTCCGCCAGGTCGCGCGCCTTGGCGAGGGCGTCGGGCAGCACGTCGACGCCGATCGTCTCGAAGCCCGCCAGGGCGAGGAAGGTGGCGTCGCGCCCCGAGCCACACGCCACATCGACCGCGCGCGCTCCGGGCGCGACGGACAAGGCGTCGAGCACTTCGGCGAGAAACGGTGTCGGCTGCCAGAGCCGCACGCGCGCGTCCCCGCCCACCCAAGGCGACTCGACCGAACGCGCGGGTGCGGCACCCGGTGCCATGGCGGGATGCGGCTCGGCCCGCGTATAGCCGCGCTCGCCGAGGAGCGCCAGCGCTGGGGCGATCTCGTGGTCTTCGCCGAACACCCAGAAGGCGCGGTCGCGCGGTGGCAGGAGGTGCAGCGAGGAGGCGAGCCCTTCCAGCGGACACGAAAACGCGGAGGCGAAGTGGCCGGCCTGGAACTCGCGCGCCAACCGCACGTCGAGCGTGTCGCCCATCGGCAGCCGATCGAGCGGACGCGGATGCGGAGGCGACGCCGGAGGCGGTTGCGACGGCGGAGGCGGAGCGGTCAAGCGCGCGCCACGGCTCCTTCGGACGGGTCGCCGGCGCGGTCCTCGGCGGCCACTTGGTCGCACAGGGCGCGCAGCGTGCAGCGCTCGGCGGCACAGATCCAGCCCGGCGGGACATGGGGGCCGCTGCCCGTGGTGAGATCGAGGGCGCGGCGCGCCCCCGGCGAAATCTCGTCGCCGGTGCGGGAGCGCTCGCCGTAGGTGGCCGCGAGCGCGGCGAGCGTGTCGCGACAGCCGCGCACCTGGAAGGCGCGCGCGTGCGCGCGGTCGAAGCCGAGACGATCGTCGAGCGAGAACAGCCACGGCAGATCCCACGACGGATAGACGCGCGTCACCTGCACGCGCACGAGCCTCTCGTCCTCGACATGGAGCGCCCGCGTCAGTGTCCCGTCACTCTCGCCGTCGTCGCCACGCTCGTGTGAGAAGAGATCGGCCCAGCTCTCGGCGCCGGGAGCGGCGGGCGGCGGAGCCACCGGGACGGCGGTGCTCGCGATCGCATCGGTCGTGCCCGTGGCCTTGAGCGCCGACTCGTCCTCCTCCTCCAATCCCCTTTGCCCGAGCAGATGATCGATGCGCTCGGCGGTGCGCACGTCGTCCTGGAGGCGCCGCTCGGCCTGCAGGCGAAGCGCGCGCAGGCCCAAGGCCGGACCGGAGAGGTGCTGGGCCGCGCCGGCGGTGAGATAGCGGCGCCGGGCGCGCGGCGAGAGCAGGACCACGATCATCTCGCTCGTCTCCGCGCTCTCGCCGCCTTGCGCACGGTCGTCGGCGTCGCCTTCGCGGAGCGCGCGCAGCGCGGTCGAGAGCGGCGTGTTGTCGAGGATGCCGCCGTCGAGATAGCGGTCGGCATAGGGCGGCTCGTCGGGCACCGGAATCTGCGGCCAGCCCCGCGTCTCCGCGAGCACGAAGATGGAGCGCACCGACACCCGGTTCCAGGCCGCGCGGCCGCCGAAGAACTCGGAGCGGATGCACTCCAGGAGTCGCGCTTCCCCTCCGGTGCGCATCAGGGTGGGATCGTCGTCGGCGAGCCGCTCGAGCAGCGACATGAGCCACACGTACTGCGTCTTGGAGTCGTTGCCGAAGACCCGCTTGAGCTCCTTCTTGGCCAGCGCGCGGTCGCGCGCCCGCGCGTACAGCGAGCGGTTCTCGTCGGGCACGTAGATGTCGTCGGCCCGTACGGGCGGGAAAGCGCCCGGGAACGCGCTCGACGCCAAAGCGGCCTCGACGGCGCGCGGATCCCCGAGCACGCGCAACCCGCGATCGAATCCGGGCCGGTCCATGTCGCGCGGCTCGAGGGCCTCCGAGATCTCGGTGCGGCCGGTGCGCACGTTGGTGCGTGTGAGGCGCACGTCGAGGCCGCTTTCGCGGTATTCGGAGAGACGACGATGCGCCGGAACCACCAGCACCGCGGCGCGCCGAAGCCCGCGATCGCCGAACAAGGAAGGGAGAAGACCGCCCAAGCGCAAGGCGGCATCGCGCAGACGCTCGCCCCAAGTCGTGCCATTCTCGTCGCGCGTCTGCTCGCCCCAGCGCCCCTGCCACACGTGACGGCGCAGGGCCGCGGGCAGGCGCATCCAGGCCACGATCCACGCGGCGCCGGCGGCCAGGGCGAGGAGCCCGAGGACGAAACCTGCCGCGCGCTCGAGCACGGCGAGCCACGGCCGCGTGCCACCACCCGAGAAGGCGGCGAGGATGAGCGCCCAGCCGAAGGCCAGGAACGCAGTGCCGAAGACCCACACCCGCCAGCCCCAGCGGTCGAGGTCGGCCACCTTGAGGCGGTCGAGCTCCTGCCACAGCGTGAGCAGCGATTCGGCGGTGGTGAGCGAGGCTTCGGCGCCTTCCTGGCGGCGCACGCGCACCATCTCGGCGTAGCCGATGGCGTTGAGCGCGCCGACCGAGGAGCCGGTGACGACATCCGCTTCGTAGCCGGTCTGCGCGAGCGCGTGAACGACGCCCGACTCGAAGATGCCCTTGGCACCTCCACCGGAGAACACGACGGCGCGGCGCGGCTCGGGCATTCGGGTCATGCTCCCGGTGAATCGCGTGGTCTGCTAGGCTTCCCGCGGAAAAGAGAACGCGGCGAAGCTATCAGCCTCATCCCTTCATCTCCAAGCAAAACCCACTGTCGGAGTGGCATTCGTCGGCGTTTCGTCCGTCGGCGCACTCCACTCAGAGGTCGGAGTCCCCCATGCGAGCCGTGGTCCTCGAGCAGCACGGCGGGCCGGACGTGCTCATCATCCGCGACATTCCCGAGCCGCTCCCTCCGCCGGGATGGGTCAAGGTGCGCGTGCGCGCCTGCGCGCTCAACCATCTCGATCTGTGGGCAAGGCAGGGGCTGCCCGGGATTCGTTATCCGCTGCCCTTGGTCCTGGGAAACGACGTCGCCGGCGAGGTGGCCGAGCTGGGCCAAGGCGTGGAAGGGGTCGAGCGCGGAACGGAGGTCGTGCTGGCCCCCGGGGTGTCATGCGGGCGCTGCGAGGCGTGCGCCGCGGGTGACGACAATTTCTGCCGCCAGTACCGCGTGCTGGGAAATGGGCTCAACGGGGGTTACGCGGAATACGTGGTGGTGCCGGCGGCCAACCTGCTGCCCAAGCCGGCGCAGCTCTCGTGGGCCGAAGCCGCCGCGGTGCCGCTGGTTTTTCTCACCGCCTGGCACATGCTGGTTCACAAATCGGCCGTGCGGCCCGGCGAAGACGTGCTGATCCTCGCCGCCGGGAGCGGCGTGGGCGTGGCCGGCATTCAGATCGCCAAGCTCTTCGGCGCGCGTGTCCTGGCCGCCGCCTCGAGCGACGACAAGCTCGCCAAGGCGCGGGGGCTCGGCGCCGACGAGACGATCAACTACTCCACCCTCGACTTCGCAGCCGAGGTGCGCCGCCTCACCGACAAGAAGGGCGTCGAGATCGTCTTCGAGCACACCGGCCAGGACACATGGGCCAAGAGCATTCTCGCGGTGGCGCGTGGCGGGCGGATCGTGACCTGTGGCGCGACCTCGGGTTACGAAGCGATCACCGACCTCCGCCATGTCTTCAGCCGGCAGATCCGCATCATTGGCTCCTATATGGGGAGACGCGCCGAGCTCTTCGAGGTGCTGCGCTGGATGGAGCGTGGCAAGCTGCGCCCGGTGGTCGATCGCGTGCTTCCTCTGGCGCAAGCGGCCGAGGCGCACCGCGTCCTCGAGGCGCGCCAGGCGTTCGGGAAGGTCGTGCTCGAGATCTAGTGTGGCGCGGCGACGAGCTTGTTGAGTGCGTGTAATGGTGGGTCTACCCGTCTTGAAACGGGTGCGCCTACTAAATCAGTAGGAATTGCGGGCCCCTGAGTGCCTGAAACAGGGGGTCTACCCGTCTTGAAACGGGTGCTCCTAGCAAGCCGCTAGGAATTGCCCGAGCGAGGTCCACCTCCGAGGTCCACCTCTATGGATACGAAGCTCCTCGAAGCAGCTCGCGCCGCCTTCCCCGCCAACCTGCCGGGAATCACCCTCGGCGCCGTCGTCCACGAGGGCGCATGCGATCCCGAGCCCCTCATTCGCCTGCCGCTCGGCATGGCCAATCGCCATGGTCTGATCGCGGGCGCGACCGGCACCGGGAAGACGAAGACCCTCCAGCTCATGGCCGAGCAGCTCTCGGCCGCGGGCGTGCCGGTGTTCGTCGCCGACATCAAGGGCGACGCCTCGGGCCTGGGCGCCCCGGGCGAAGCCAACGACAAGGTGACCCAGCGCGCCAAGGACACGGGCTTCGCCTGGAAGCCGGCGGCGGCGCCGATCGAACTGCTGAGTCTCACCGGCCGCCATGGCGCCCAGATGCGGGCGACCGTGTCCTCGTTCGGGCCGCTCCTCCTCTCCAAGGTGCTGGGGTTGAACGACACCCAGTCGAGCGTGCTGGCGCTCGTCTTCCAGTATTGCGACGACCGCAAGCTCCTGCTGCTCGACTTCGCCGACCTGCGCGCCGTGCTCCAGCACCTCACCGGCGAGGGCGCCGCCGACCTCAAGGATTACGGCGGCATGTCGAAGGCTTCGGTCGGCGTCCTCCTGCGCGAGATGGTCGAGCTGGAGCAGCAGGGAGCGAAGATCTTCTTCGGCGAGCCCGAGTTCGACCTGGAGGATCTGCTGCGGGTCGAGGGCGGGCGCGGCGTCGTAAGCGTGCTCGAGCTCTCGGACGTGCAGGACAAGCCCGAAGCTTTCTCGACCTTCATGATGTGGATGCTGGCGCGCCTCTATCACGACTTGCCCGAGGTGGGCGACCCGGACAAGCCCAAGCTCGTCTTCTTCTTCGACGAGGCCCATCTCCTGTTCCACGGCGCGAGCAAGGCGTTCCTCGACCAGGTCGAGCAGGTGGTGCGGCTCGTGCGCTCCAAAGGCGTGGGCGTCTTCTTCATCACCCAGAGCCCGCGCGATATCCCGGCCAACATCCTGGGCCAGCTCGGGAATCGTGTGCAGCACGCGCTGCGGGCCTTCACGCCCGACGACGAGACGGCGCTCCAGAGTGCCGCGCGCACCTATCCCAAGACGCCGTTCTATGACATCGCGGCCACGCTCACGAGCCTCGGCATCGGCGAGGCGCTGGTCACCACGCTCACCGCTTCGGGCACGCCCACGCCGCCCTTCGTGACCCGCATGGTGCCGCCCGCCTCCCGCATGGGGCCCCTCACCGAGGCCGAGTTCGCTCAGAAGACCGGAGCCTCGGCCGAGGTCGCCAAGTACGCCGAGGCCGTCGATCGCGAGAGCGCGCGCGAGTCGCTGGCGGGGGCTCAAGGGCCGGTGCCGGCCGCCTCGCCCGCAACGTCACCCGGCTCGGCCACGCCTCGATCCGCCGGCCGCGCACCCAAGCCCGAGCCGAGCGCCCTCGAGGAGATCCTCAAGTCGCCGGTCACCCGCACCATCGCAGGCCAGCTCACGCGCGGACTCCTGGGCGCGCTGCTGGGACCGCCGCCCAGGCGGCGCCGCTACTAGCCGGACTCGCCCTGGCCCTGCCCGGCCCGGAAGGACACGACGGCCCTCCCCGCACAGCGCGAGGAGGGCCGATCGCTTCCGGATCGCGAGAGCGCCCGCCGGGCAGCGGGCGCGTGCGGCGCGGAGAAAACTACCGGTACGACGCCTTCATCTTGGCCCAGGTCGACGGATTCGTCGGCACCGAGTGGCACTCGTTCAACGCCGACGCCGAGTTGCGAGGCGCGGCTGGCGCCACGAAGAAGTCGGAGTAATTGTCGTCGGAGTCCGTGCATCCCTGCGAGTAACGCTGCACGGAGTTGGTGATATTCGGAGCCGGCGTCGGCGCGCTCCCTTCGAAGCAATTGGTCAGCCCGTAGTTGTAGCCGACGAAATCGACGAGGTCGGCCGGCGTCGGGCACGTCCCGCTCAGCGATGTGCCGCTGCGCACGAGGGCGCACTTGCCGCCGGTGGCGCTCAGGTTGATGTTTCCCGAGGCGTCCGGAGTGGGCAGCGCAACCGAGCCCTGCCCGCCGTTCGCCTCTTCGATCAGGTAATAGCCGCCGACCGGGATGGTTCCGGAAAGGACCGTCGACTGCCAGGTAGAGCCGGTCGTGGCCGCGTACTGCAGCGTCCATCCCGTGATGCTCACCGGAGCCAGCGAGCGGTTGAACAACTCGACGAAGTCATTGGTGAGTGTGGAGCCCGTGTTTCCGCCGCCTCCGTAGACTTGGCTGATCACGATGTCTCCATCCGCTCGGGCCTCGTGCGCGCCGCCCGCGAGCGCTCCGCCACAGACGGCGAGAGCGACAAGGGCGAAGCGCGGGGGAATGCGAAGCGCCTGAGCCAAGGTCATGGGGAAACCTCCTTCGCCAAGATGCGATCGCCCCGGCGCTGCCAAAGCCACGCCGGAAGACCTTGATGGAACTTTCGCTGTAGGAACGAGGGCTCTCTCGCGCACGGATCGCAAGGGATCCGTCCTGGTTGCGAATCTGAGTGGAGACGAGAGGGCGCGGAAGTTGCGCGGAGCTTACGGAAGCGCGGCCGGCTTCCGTGCGCGCGCGAGGCCCGAGCCGGCTAAAATTCTATGACAGAGGAATGGCCGCCGTCAACGAGAGCTGGGCGTTTCGCGGCGCTCGAGGGCGAGATTCTCGATCGTTTCTCCATTCAAGAGCTGGAAAACCCGCGGCGTGATCTTGATCTTGGTCCGGCGCCCGCCGCCGCCCAGGATGATCCACTCGCACGCCTCCACGCGCGCGTCCACATAGAGCGGCATGCCGGCCGGCAACCCGAACGGCGTCACACCCCCCACCTCCATGCCGAGCACATTCTTCATCTCGTCGGCGCTCGCGAACGAGGCGCGCGATACGTCGAGGAGATCGCGCACGCGATGATTGACGTCGAGCTGCGTCGTCGCGAGCACCACGCAAGCCGCGTAGCGCTTGGGCTCCTTCTTGGAGGCCACCAGAATGGTGTTGGCCGAGCGCTCGGCCGGATAACCGTAGCGCTCGCAAAAGGCGGCCGTGTCCGCATATTCGGGATCGATCTCGATGATTTCGTGCGCCACGCCGAGACGCTCCAACGCCTCGCGCACCAGGCGCTCAGGTTCGCTCACAGCGCGACCCCGCCGTCGAGGACGAGCACCTGGCCCGTCTGAAACCGTGACGGTCCGAGTGCCAGTTCGCCGATCACGCGCGCTACTTCCTCCGGTTTGCCATAACGGCGGAGCAGCGCCTTGTCGCGGGCGCCGCGACGTTCGGCCGGTTTCAGCTCGTCGAGCCACGACGTGTCGAGGGCACCCGGCGCCAAGCCGTTCACGCGCACGCGTGGCGCGTACAGGCGCGCCAGCGATTTGACGAGTGCCACGTTGGCCGCCTTGGCGAGCGCGAAGCCGACGCCGAGATCGTCGCCGATCAAGGCCGCCGCCGAGCACATGAGCACCATGGCGCCGCCGGCGCGCGCGATCTTCTTGCCCAAGGCCTGCGCGAACCACACGTGGCCGAGGGTGTCGACGCGGTAGATGCCCTCGAGGCGCTCGGGGGTGAGCCGCTCGAAAGGCTCGTGCCACACCCGCTTGGCCGGATAGCCGGCAAGCCCGACGAAGGCGTCCACGCGCGTGAGCCCACGCGCGATCGTCTGCACCTTGCGGCGGGCGGCCACCGCGCGCGTGAAGTCGAGGGTGTGCAACGACAAGCCCGCGCCGCGCCGGCGTGCCTCGGCCGCCAGGGCCTTGGCGCGCGCGTGCGAGCGATGGTAGATGCCGACGAGCGTGGCGCCCCGGCTCCACAATTCGCGCGCCACGGCCGGGCCGAGATCGGCGGTGATGCCGGTGACCACGACCACATCGCTCATCGCGGCGCCTCATCGAGCCGCGCCGTCACGCGCGTGGCTCCGGCCACCGAATGGCGCTCGGCGAAATGGTTGACCGCCTGGCAGCGCGGACAGATGAAGCGCTCCGGTGCCGCGCCATCGATAGGCAGCAACACGCCGCACGATAGACACGAGATGTCGAGCAGCTGGTCGCGATCGATACGGTCGATCCACTCGGCGGGGCGGTAGCCGCGCGCCTCATGATCGCGGCGCGCCACCTCGACGCGCGTGCGCTCGCCGGCCAGGAAGAGCGCGTGGCAGCTCTCGCACACGGGCGCGCTCTTGGCGGACAAGCGTCCCTTCTCTTCTTCCCGCCAGAAGGCGACGCGCAGGGTGCCGTCGGCCGGCTGTCCGCACAGAATGCAAACGCTCAACGCTTCTCCCCCTCCCACTCCATCCAGCGCACGAGGGCGGCGAGATCGCTC
>DASYSL010000145.1:0-6414 GCA_036003365.1 Candidatus Eiseniibacteriota bacterium | reverse complement strand
ACCAGGCGGCGTGGCGCGGCCATGTGCCGCTGGTCGAGCTTCTCCTCGCGCACGCTGCACCCGTCGATGCGCGCGACTCCACGTTCGGCAGCTCGCCCCTGGGCTGGGCGGCGCACGGATCCCGCCATTTTCGAAGCGCCGATGCGGAATATGCCGCGGTGATCGAGCGGCTGATCGCCGCCGGCGCCACTCTCGAGCCTTCCGTCAATCGTTGGGGCGGGGCTCCGCACACGCTCGCGAGCCCCGGGATCGCGCGGCTCCTCGCCGAGCGCGGGCTCGTGCCCGGGCCCTGATCGCGGTCTTGCTTGTGCGCGCGCGAGCGGGAGGGGACAATGCGAGGCGCCACCCCGGCCCCGTCCTGGAGACGCACTCGTGCCGTTCATCGCTTTCATCCTGTGGCCCGTGCTGATCGCCGCCGCTTCCGCCGCGGGGGCTTCCGATGGCCACTTCGAGTACCGCGCGTACTCGTTCCATGGCGCGACGGCGCACTTCGGCGTGTGGCTGCCTCCGGGATACAAGTCGCGTCACGACTGGCCGGCCATTCTCTATTTGCATGGCGCCGACGAGAGCGGGAGTGACGGACGCGCACCCATGCGCGTCGGTCTCGGCCAGGCGCTGTCGAGCCACCCGTCGGAGTGGCCGTTCGTCGTCATCGTGCCGCAGAAGCCCAGCGATCACGAAGAGTGGTGGGAGGAAGAGGACCTCACGCTCGACGTCGTGCGCCGCGCCGTCCACGAGTTCCACCTCGACGCGCGCAAGCTGGCGCTGGTCGGCGTCTCCCAGGGCGGGCATGGCGCCTGGATGCTGGGCGCACGCCACCCCACCATGTGGAGCTGCCTCGTGCCCATCTCGAGCTACGGGCGGCCGCGCACCATCGCGCCGCGCGTCGCCCGACTTCCGGTGTGGGCGTTCCACGGCGACAAGGACGACGTGGTGAATCCAGCGGAAGCCAAGAGTATCGTGGCCGCGATTCAGGCCGAGCACAAACGGCTCGACCTCGACATCGATACACGCCTGACGGTGTTGCCGAGTGCCGGTCACGATGCCTGGGACGCGGCCTTCGCCAACCCCGAGCTGCCGCGCTGGATCCTCGCGCAGTCGAAGCGGCCATGAAGCGCGAGCCCGAGCCGCTCGTCCCGGTCGTTCCCAAGCATCACGCGCTGGTGCGTCTCACGCACTGGGTGCACGTGCCGCTGCTCCTCGGCCTGATCGCGAGCGGGCTCGCGATCTACTGGGCGGCGCCGGTGTTCCAGCACGCGCCCGATCCCGCGACCGGAAGCCGCGAGTACTTGAAGGATGTCGGTCTCGCTGTGTCACGCGTGATTCCGACGAGCGGCGATCCGGCGAATTGGATCTACGATCATCTGAGCCTCGGCACGCATCAGCTGGCGCTCGCTCTGCGCTGGCACTGGGCGCTGGCCTATCTCTACATGCTCACCGGGCTCTTCTACGTGCTGGGGCTGATCGCGGGCGGCGGCTGGCGAGCCTTGCTGCCCCGCCTCACCGACGCGCGCGACGCCGCACT
Source organism: Candidatus Eiseniibacteriota bacterium (assembly GCA_036003365.1). Lineage (GTDB taxonomy): Bacteria > Eisenbacteria > RBG-16-71-46 > RBG-16-71-46 > DASYSL01 > DASYSL01. The sequence goes on along the minus strand of DASYSL010000145.1, from coordinate 4,889 downwards.
CATGATGCGCTACTACCTGGGCGTGGTGCCGAGCGCGATCCGGCGCCGGCCGTGGCCGCATCCGACGATCCGTGGCAAGTACAACGCGCTGCAGCGCGGCGCCTACTTCGTCATTGGCGTGTGCGGGGCGCTCGCCGTGGCGTCGGGCTGGGCGATGCACAAGCCGGCGCAGCTGGGCTGGCTCGAGCGTCTGTTCGGCACGTACGACAACGCGCGCATCGTGCACTTCGTGTGCATGCTGGTGCTCGGCGGTTTCGTGATCCCGCACGTGATCCTGGTGATCGCCGATGGCTGGGACACCTTCCGCTCGATGGTCGTGGGCTGGTCCAAGCGCGTGCGCGGAGGCGAGCATGAGCGAGTCTGACCAGCCGCGCTGGGTGCCGCCGCTCAAGCGGCCCACGCCGGCTCCCGAGCCGGAGGCGGAGCCGGAGCCGGAGAAGCCGAAGCCGCAGCCGGAGCCCGAGAAGCCGGAGCCGCAGCCCGCGCCCGAGATTCCGGAGCCAAATCCACAGCCCGAAGCGCCCGAGCCCCGTCCACAGCCCGAAGCGCCCGAGCCCCGTCCGGGGCCTGAGGCTCCGGAGCCCGCACCGCCGCCGGCGCCCCGAGCACAGCACCCGAGCTTCTTCACCGAGCGGCCGGAGCCCGTGTTCGAGATTCCGGCCGATCGACTGCGCGCCCATTCGCGGCGCGATTTCGTGCTCTTCACGCTGGGCGCACTCGCCTCCGCGAGCACGGCGTGGTGGCTCTTGCCCGATCGCACGAAGGCGCGACTCTTGCCCGGTCCGTGGCGCGATCGTCTCGATACGGCGGCCGCACGCGTCGGGCTCTCGGGCGCCCGTCGCGAGCGCGCGCTCAACCAGGCGCTCTCCTTCGACGACGACGTGGCCGAAGCGCTCTACTCCAAGGATCGCCGCGTGCGCACGTACGCGCGCTCCGAGACCACGCCGCTGCGCAACAACTACAACGGCGCCACGCCGGCCTCGGATTACTTGCTCAGCTGGCGTCTCGAGCTGCTCGGTCTCGCGTCAAAGGAGAAGCTTGCGCTCGCCATCGAAGACTTGCTCGGGCGCTTTCGGCTCGCCGACCAGGTGACGCGCTTGGTGTGCGTGGAAGGGTGGAGCACGGTGGCGTGGTGGAAGGGCATTCGCTTCGCGGATCTCGTGCAGGCGTTTCCGCCGGCGCCGGGGGCGCGCTGGGCGGCGCTGCGCTCGGCGGTCAATCTCGACGGAGCCGGGCGTCCGGATCCGTACTACGTGTCCATCGATCTCGACACGGCGCGCCATCCGCAGACGCTGCTCGCCACGCATCTCGCCGGGGCGCCGCTCACGGTCGAGCACGGGGCGCCGCTCCGGCTCGCGGCCCCCATGAAGCTCGGGCTCAAGAACATCAAAGCCATCACGCAGATCGAGTACACGTCCTACGAGCCGCCCGATTACTGGCACGAGCGCGGATACTCCAAGTACGACGGGCTTTGACGCCCTGACGAGGAGATCCGCGCCCGCATCCGGAACGCGGCGCGTCTAACGTGCCGCCGGCGTGATGTTCTGATTCATTCGGAACAGATTGTCCGGGTCGAGCTTGGCCTTGATCTGCGCCAGCCGCTCCATGTTGGTGCCGTACGCGCCCGGACGGCTCTTGAGTGTTTCCTCCTCGGGCATGAAGTTCACGTACACGCCCCCGGTCGCGTGTGGCGTCAAGTCGTCGAACAGCTTCCGCGCCCAGGCGATGCACTCCTTGTCCTTCGCCGGATCCATCCAGCGCGTGTGCTCGTTGAGCACGAACTGGATGTTGCGGTGCGGGTACGCGGTGGAGGCCGCCGGCACGCGGTTGATCGCTCCGCCCACCTGCGCGAACGCGATCTCGCTCTCCGCCGAGGGAATGCGCTTGGCGGCGTCGACCAGGACGTCGAGGGCGGCGTCGGTCAGCTCCGTGAAGCTCTGCGACTTCCAGTAATTGCGCGCGCCCGGCGTGAGCAGCGGGTCGAGCAGCTGCTGCCAGGCCACGAACGGCATCGGCCCCACGACTTCGGCGATGGGCTTGCCGAGACCCTGGATCTGTCCCACCGGCCCGCGCCCGGCCTCGGGGTCGCCCGACCAGCACATGGCGAGCACGAGCACGTCGGTGCCGTGATACTCGGGCGCCAGGAACGGCAAGGGCGGCGCCTTGCGCATGACGAACCACACCGCGAGCTCGTCCGGCGCCTGCGCCACCACGCGCCGATACGCCGTGAGGATCTCCTTGGCCTTGTCGAGCGGATGAATGAGCACGCCGGTCAAGAGCTCGGTGCCGATCGCGTGCAAGCGGAACTCGAACGAGGTCACGACTCCGAAATTGCCGCCGCCGCCACGCACCGCCCAGAAGAGATCCGGATTCTCCTTCTCGCTCGCGTGCACGAGCGCGCCGTTGGCGGTGACGAGATCGACCGACAGCAGGTTATCGATGGTGAGGCCGTACTTGCGGCTCAGCCAGCCGAAGCCGCCGCCCAGCGTGAGTCCCGAAATCCCGGTCGTCGAATTGACCCCGACGGGAAGCGCGAGACCGAAGGTCTGCGTCTCCTTGTCGACGTCGCCGAGCACGGCGCCGGGCTCGACGCGCGCCGTCTTGCTCACCGGATCCACGCGCACCGAGCGCATGAGGCTCAAATCGAGCTGCAGGCCGCCGTCGCATACGGCGTTGCCCGCGATGTTGTGGCCGCCGCCGCGCACCGCGAGCAGCAGTCCGTGCTCACGCGCGAAGCGCACCGCCGTGATCACGTCGGCGGCGCCCAAGGCGCGTACCGTGATCGCCGGCTTGCGATCGATCATGGCATTCCAGAGCGTGCGGGCCTGCTCGTAGCCCGGCTCGCCCGGCAGGCAAACCGCGCCGCGCAACCGGGCTCGCAGCTGGTCGAGATCCTGGGGGGACAGCGCGGTCGATCCGCCGTCCCGTGTCTTGAGTGTCACCGCGGTGGACATGCCCCAAACCTCCGATTGAAAGTCGAACGACTCTAGGGCGAGCCGAAGGGCACTCGCGCCGGACCTCCTGGGCTCAGCTTGATCACGCGACTTACGGCGCGGCGCTGTCCGGCCGTGAGCTCGATCAGGTAGACGCCGGGTGGGGTCGGCGCTCCGTTCTCTCCAACACCGTTCCAGATCAACGTGTGCGGACCCGCGTCCACGCGCGGCGCGTCGAGGAGCACGGTAGTACGGCGCCCTCGCGCATCCCAAACCGTGACGCGCGCGGGGCCGTCCGCGTCGAGCACGAACGCGACGCTGGCTCCGAAGCGAGTCGGATTGGGCGTCACGGCGGCGATCCCGAACCGCGCCACGGGAGATCCCGGTATTCCGGTGACGGAGGTAGGAGCCGCATGCACCGCGAATACCGTGTCGAAACAGGTCGAGCTGTTCGCCTTCACGTCGAGATCGATGCCCGGAAACTCGTTCGCTTTGGCGACCAGCCCGCTGTCGTAGATGCGCGGGGCGCCGCCGGCGATCGAGAGATTCAGCGTGAGCTGCTCCTGATTGGCGACTTCGCCCCCGATCCGGTAGGTGCCGTATCCCGTGACCGGGATCGAGTCTCCGTCGCTGGGCACGACCCAGCGAACATCGAGCACGTCATAGACGTAGAAGAGGCCGTCCGGACCTCGCGGCTGGAGCACGAAAGCGCCGCCGAGCCCATCCTGCACGAGCACCGGGCAGGCGCAGGGGCCGAAGCAGCCATATTCGAAGGCGCTGTCCTTCTCGAGGGCATAGGGTTGCGTGTCCGCGGCTTGGGAGCCGGCGGCGAAAAGAACCGAAGCACACGACACAAGGAGGAGAGGGGTACGCATCGAGAAACTCCTTGGGACCGCCGGGGTGAAGGGGCGACGGGAATCGTAGCACTCCGGAAAGAGCCGAAAAGGGGGGTCCGCCCCGCCCGCCTTCACAAGGACTTGTCGTTTTTGAGAGCATTCTGATGCTAACGTACTAGCACTCTGCTGTTGGTTTAGCACCTGGGCTCTGCTTCCGCGGGTCACGGAGAACTCATGACTGCCACGCCCCACACACAACTCGGGCGCCGCGAGCGCCAGATCGTCGAAACCGTCTACCGCCTGGGCCGCGCCACCGCGTCCGACGTGCAGGCTCAGCTGCCCGATCCGCCGAGCTACTCGGCGGTGCGCGCCATGCTGCGCATCCTCGAAGAAAAAGGGCATCTGCGTCACGAGACGGAAGGTCCCCGTTACGTCTACCTGACCACCGTGCCGCGCGATCGCGCCCGGCGTTCCGCGCTCCGGCATGTGGTGGATACCTTCTTCAGCGGCTCCGTCGAGCAGGCCGTCGCGGCCCTGCTCGAATCCTCCGACGCGCGCCTTCGTCCCGAAGAGTTGGAACGGCTTTCCGAGCGCATCGCTCGCGCGCGCAAGCAAGGACGGTGATCATGCTCTCGGCTCTCCTCGCCATCGTGCAGTCGTGGATTCCCACCCTGGTTCAAGCCCTCGCGGCGGTCGCGGTCAAGGGCACGCTCGTGCTGGCGCTCGCAGCCCTGGCCGCGCTGGCGTTGCGCAAGAGCTCGTCGGCGACGCGCCACGCCGTTTGGTGCGCCGCGCTCACCGGCATGCTCCTGCTTCCCGTCCTGGCACTCGCCGTGCCCGAGTGGACGCTGCCCATTCTTCCCGCTCCCAAACCGGATGCTCCCGTCTTGCCCGCCCGTCCCGTGATCGTCAGCATGCCCCAGTCTCCGGCCGTGCCGGCCCCGGCGGCGCATCGGCACGCGCCCGCCGCGCGCTCGGTTTCGGCTCCGAAGGCGGTGCTTGCTCCCGCGGTCGTGCCGGCCCCCGCGGTGCTCCAGGTGCCGCGCGCTCCGGCGACGACGGCCGCTCCGGTGCTCGCGGCGCGCGCGGTCGCCGAGCCCACGCCGCGGCGTCCCTTCAC
>DASYSL010000144.1:0-16640 GCA_036003365.1 Candidatus Eiseniibacteriota bacterium | reverse complement strand
TGTTGAGGGACGATAAAGGCCGCTCTCGCGAGCTAGACCCTCTGAAATGCCGGGTCAACCCGTCTTGAAACGGGTACTCCTATCAACGAAGTAGGAATTGATCTGCGGGTAGACTTACTCGCCCCGAGGTGACCCGAGGGGTTGAGCGGCGCATGAAAAAACAGCCGGCCGAGGAGTGATCTCCCCAGCCGGCTGTCGTGTGAGCTGAGCTGCGCGAGAGAGTTTCTCTACTCGCCCGGCTTCTTGGTCATGCCCTTGGCGCCGCCCTTCTTGTCGGAAGGGCCCTTGCCGCCGGCGCCCTTCGCGCCCTTGCCCTTCTTCTCGGCCGCGGCCTTCGGGGTGGTGCGCTCCTTCGAGCGCTCCTTCTTCTTCACCTCGGCAGCGGTCTTGCGGCTTTCCTCGACCTCGGCGGCGGCCTGCGCGGCGAGACTGCCGCCGCGGCGCGAGCGCTTCTTGGCCTCTTCCTTGGCCTCGAGAGCCTCTTCGCGGCGCTTGCGGTCCTCGGCCTTCTGCTCCGGCGACTTGATCAGCTCGAGGAACGCCACTTCGGAGTTGTCGCCGGGGCGGCGCTTGCCGATACGCACGATGCGGGTGTAGCCGCCCGGACGCTCCATGTACCACGGCGCGATGGTGTCGAAGAGCTTCTTGGTCACCGTCTCGCGGTAGACGAAGCGGGCGACGTGGCGGCGCGCGTGCAGATCGTTGCGCTTGGCGCGCGTGATCAGGCGCTCGGCGAGCCGGCGCGCCTCCTTGGCCTTGGCCACGGAGGTGTGGATGCGCTCGTACTGGAACAATGCCGTGACGAGGTTGCGCAAGAGAGCCTTGCGGTGCTCCATCGTGCGGCTGAGCTGTCTGTGATCACGACCGTGACGCATGGTCTGTACGACTCCTTTTCTCGCGGCGAAGCTCTTTAGATCTCGTCGTCAGGCAGGTCTTCGTCCCCGCCCGTGCTGTAGGTGCCCGTCTCGGCCGTCGCGCCCGCCATCTCGGGGGCCGGCAGCGCCTCCGCGCCCGGTCCCGCCGGGCGCGACGCGGCGCGCCCGCGGCTGCCGTAGTACGTGGTCAGATCCATGCCCAGGTGGAGACCCATCTCCTGCAGCACGTCCTGGATCTCCTTCAACGACTTGCGGCCGAAGTTCCGGTATTTGAGCATCTCCGGCTCGGTCTTGCGCACGAGGTCGGCGATGGTGCGGATCTCGGCCTGGCGGAGACAGTTCGACGACCGCACGGAAAGCTCCAGCTCCTCGACGGAGCGCTCGAGCTTCTCGCGCATCTTGAGGATCTCCTCGTCGACCTCCTCCTCCTGCTCCTCCTCGATCGGCTCCTCGAAGTGGATGAACAGATTGAAGTGGTCGCGCATGATCTTGGCCGACACCGCCAGGGCGTCGGTGGGCAGGATCGAGCCGTCGGTCCAGATCTCGAGCATCAGCTTGTCGAAGTCGATGCGCTGGCCGATACGCGCCTGCTCGACTTTGTAATTCACTTTCAAGACGGGCGAGAACAGCGAGTCCACCGGGATCTCGCCGATGGGCCGGTCCTCCTGGCTGTGCAGGTCGGCGGCCACGTAGCCCCGGCCCGAGTCGACCTCGATCTCCATGCGCAGCTCGCCGTCACGGTTGAGGGTGGCGATGTGGAGATCGGGATTCAGGATCTGCACATCGGCGTCCACCTTGAGATCGCCGGCACGCACCTCACCCTTGCCCTTGGACTCGAACGTGGCCTTCTTGGGCCCGTCGCCGTGCAGCTTGAAGCGCACCTGCTTCAGGTTCAGGACGATCTCGGTCGTGTCTTCGATCACGCCCGGAAGGGTCGAGAACTCGTGCAGCACGCCGTCGAAGCGGACGGCCGTGACCGCAGCGCCCTGGAGGCTCGAGAGCAGCACCCGGCGCAATGCGTTGCCGAGCGTGATCCCGAAGCCGCGCTCCAAAGGCTCGACGACGAAGACCCCATAGCGATCGTTGGTCTGCGCCGCGTCCATCTCGACCTTCTTGGGCATCTGCAAGTTCTTCCACTTCATCTCTTACGCCTCCCGTGGAGACCGGCGCCTGGGGCGCGGGTCCCGAGCCTTCCATGCCCCCGCGCGGGATGCCGCGCGAGGTCCAGCCACTGCGATTCGATTACTTCGAATACAACTCGACGATGAGCTGCTCGTTCACCGGCACCTGGATGCTCTCGCGGGACGGCGTCTGCAGGACGCGGCCGCGGAAGGCATCGGTATCGAGCTCGAGCCAATCGGGCGTGCCCCGGCCCTTCTGCTTCTCGAGCGCCGCCTGCACCACCGGCAGGTTACGGCTCTTCTCTCGGATGCCGATCGTCTGTCCCGGCTTCATCACGAAGGACGGAATCGACATCGTCTTGCCATTGATCTCGACGTGGCGGTGGCGCACCAGCTGGCGCGCCGCCGAGCGCGACGGGGCAAGGCCCAGGCGGTAGAGCACGCTGTCGACGCGGCACTCCAGCGCCTGCAGCAGGGCCACGCCGGTCACGCCCTTCTGGCGCTCCGCCTTGGCGAAGGTGGCGCGGAACTGCCGCTCGAGCACGCCGTAGATGCGGCGCGCCTTCTGCTTCTCGCGCAGCTGGAGGCCGTAGTTGGTCTCCTTGGCGCGGCGACTCTTGCCGTGCTCGCCCGGCGCGTAGCCGCGGCGCTCGATCGCGCACTTGTCGGAGAAGCACCGGTCGCCCTTGAGGAAGAGCTTGATCCCCTCGCGGCGGCAGAGCCGGCACCGTGCATCGTGATAGACAGCCATGTGCTCCTCCTAGACCCGGCGCCGCTTGGGCGGGCGGCAGCCGTTGTGCGGAATCGGGGTGACGTCGCGGATGGCCGAGATTTCGAGGCCGGCCGCCTGCAACGAGCGGATGGCGGCCTCGCGGCCCGCGCCGGGGCCCTTCACCCACACCTCGACACGCTTGAGACCGAGCGACAACGCTTCCTTCGCGCTGCCCTCGGCGGCCACCTGGGCGGCGAACGGCGTGCTCTTGCGCGAGCCCTTGAAGCCGGCCTTGCCGGCCGAGGCCCACGCGATCACATTGCCGTCCGTGTCCGTGATGGTCACGATCGTGTTGTTGAAGGACGCCTGCACGTGCGCCACACCCACGGCGGGTGCGCGGCGGTCCTTCTTGCGAACCTTCTTTTTCTTCTCGACTGTTGCTTCTGCCACGAATCCTCCTGAGACACGCGGCGCTCGCGCCGCGCGCGTCCTACTTCTTGCCCGTCGGGCTCTTCACGACCTTCTTGCGCACCGCGCCCGCCGTCTTCTTCGGGCCCTTGCGCGTGCGCGCATTGGTCTTCGTCCGCTGTCCGTGCACCGGCAAGCCGCGGCGGTGGCGCAGGCCCCGGTAGGCGCCGATGTCCATCAAACGCTTGATGTTCATCGCCACCTCGGTGCGCAAGGCGCCTTCCACCTTGAACTCACGCTCGATGATCGTGCGCAGCTTGCCCGTGTCCTCGTCGGAGAGCGCCTTCACCCGAATGCTCGGGTTGACCCCCGTCAACGAGAGGATCCTCTTGGCCGAGGTGGGACCGATCCCGAAGATGTACGTGAGCGCGGTCTCCACGCGCTTCTCGGCCGGCAAATCGACACCCGCGATACGAGCCAACGCTACCTCCCGGCCAGGGCCTCAGCCCTGGCGCTGCTTGTGACGCTTGTTGCGGCTGCAGATCACCTTCACGACGTTCTTCCGCCGAATGACCTTGCAGTGCTCGCAGATCTTCTTCACCGAAGCCCGAACCTTCATCGCTGTCCTTCTCTCCCGGCGCGGCCCCGACGGCCGCGCCCGATTGCCCCTTACTTGTACCGGTAGACGATGCGTCCCCGGGTCAGGTCGTAAGGCGAGAGCTCCACGGTCACCTTGTCGCCCGGGAGGATGCGAATGAAGTGCATGCGCATCTTTCCCGAGATGTGGGCCAGCACCTTGTGTCCGTTCTCGAGCTCCACCCGAAACATCGCGTTCGGGAGGGGCTCGATGACCGTCCCTTCGACCTGAACGCCTTCCTCTTTGGGCAAGGTCGCTCCCTCTCTTTGTCTCTCAGCCGCCGACGGCGCGGGCGCCCTGCGCTCGTCCATGCAGCGCGGCCTGCTCCGCATCTCCATCCGAGATCGAAAGGATCTCGGATGTCCCGCGTCCCACCGCGATCGTGTGCTCGAAGTGCGCCGACCACGACCGGTCCCGCGTCACCACGGTCCAGTTGTCGGGCAGCGTGCTCACTTCAGGCTCGCCCATGGCGAGCATGGGCTCGATCGCGAGCACCATTCCCACCGCGAGCTTGGGTCCGCGGCCCGGGCGACCGTAGTTGGGCACCTGCGGCTCCTCGTGGAGCTGCCGGCCCACTCCGTGGCCCACCAGGTCGCGCACGACCGAGAAACCGAATCCTTCCGCGTACGTCTGGATCGCGTGGCCGATGTCACCCACGCGATGGCCGTCGACGGCCTGCGCGATGCCCCGATGCAGGGATTCGCGCGTGACGTCGATCAACCGCTGCACTTCCTTGGGCACCGCCCCCACGGGCACGGTGCGCGCCGAGTCGGCGTAAAACCCCTCGACGATGGCGCCCATGTCGAGCCCGACGATGTCGCCCTCCTCGAGGGCCACGTCGTTGGGGATGCCGTGCACCACCACGTGGTTCACCGACACGCAGAGCGTCGCGGGATAGCCGCGATAGCCCTTGAACGCCGGCTGAGCGCCGTGGTCCTTCACGAAGCGCTCGGCCTCACGGTCGAGCTGGCTTGGCGTCACGCCCGGAGCCACCATGCGCTCCAGGTGGTCGAGGCACCCGGACACGATGCGCGCGCTCCGCCGAATGAGCGCGATCTCCTCCTCGCTGCGGAGGTAGATCATCGCGACACCGTCCTCATCCGAGCCCCGCGCCCTCGGCCATCGGATCGCCGGTGACCGCGCGGTCCAGCACGGCGGTCACCTCGGCGAACACGGACTCCGGGCTCCGGTTGCCGTCCACCTCGATCAGGCGGCCCATCTTCTCGTAGTACCCGCGCAGCACCTCGGTCTCACGGAAGTAGACCTCGATGCGCTGGCGCACGCTCTCCGCACCGTCGTCCTTGCGGCTCACGAGCCGGGCGCCTTCGAGGTCGCACACCGAATCGACCCGCGGCGGCGCGCCAAACTCGTTGTACGTGCGCCGGCACACCGGGCACTCCAGGCGGTGCGACAGCCGTTCCACCACCACCGGGATCGGCACCGCCAGGTTGACCGCCGCGTGCAGCGGCCGGCCCAGCTTGCCGAGCAATCCGTCGAGCGTCTTGGCCTGCACGCGCGTGCGCGGAAACCCGTCGAGCAGGAATCCCGCTTGCGCGTCGTCGCGGCCGAGCCGCTCCTCGATCAACTCGATCATCACGTCGTCGGAGACGAGCTTGCCGCTCTCCACCGTCTCCTGGACGCGCTGCCCGAGTGGCGTCCCCGTCTTCATCGCCTCCCGCAGCATCTCCCCGGTCGAGATGGCCGGGATGCGGTAACGCTCCGCCAGGCGACGGCCCTGAGTGCCCTTGCCGGCACCTGGAGCTCCCAACAACACGACGCGCGGCCCTGCCATCTCATCCCCGGCGGCCGCGGATGCGGCTCTTCTTGACGAAGCCTTCGTAGTGCCGCATGAGCAGATGCGACTCGACCTGCTGCAGGGTGTCGAGCGCCACGCCCACCACGATCAGCACCGACGTGCCGCCGAACCCGCGGAACAGCGGCATGTGGAACGTCTGGAAGAAGAGGTCGGGCACGATGGCCACGATGGCCAGGCACACGGCGCCGACCAGCGTGATGCGCGTCATCACGCGGTCGATGTACTCCGCCGTCTTCTTCCCCGGGCGGATGCCCGGAATGAATCCGCCGTACTTCCGCATGTTCTCCGCCAGGTCGTTCGGATTGAGGACGACCGCGGTGTAGAAGTACGTGAAGAAAATGATGAACAAGGCGTACAGGATCTCCCACACGCCGTTCACGTGCGGGCCGAAATTCGACTGGATCCACTGCCCGATCGCGCTCTCCGGGAAGAACTGCGCCACCGTGGTGGGCAGGATCAGGATCGAAGAGGCGAAGATGATCGGGATCACGCCCGCAGTGTTGACGCGCAGCGGGATGTGGGTGGAAGCGCCGCCGTACATGCGCCGGCCCACGATCCGCTTGGCGTACTGCACCGGGATCTTGCGCGTGCCCTGCGTCAGCACCACCACGAACGCCACCATGAGCACCGAGACCAGGGCACCGGCGGCCACCGTGATCAGGCTCAAAGCACCCGTGCGCACCGACTCGACCGTGGCCTGGAAGACGTTCGGGATCGACCCGATGATGTTGATGAAGATGATGAGCGAGATGCCGTTGCCGATACCGCGCTCGGTGATCTGCTCGCCCAGCCACATGACGAAGATCGTGCCCGTCGTCTGCGTGACCATAAGCGTGAACATGAAGGCGAAGCCCGGGTGCGGCACCACCTGCACGCCGCCCGGATTGCTCATCAGGAACACGCCGTAGGCGTAGCTCTGGATGAGCGAGATCAGCACCGTGCCGTAGCGCGTGAGCTGGTTGATCTTCTTCTGGCCTTCCTCGCCCTCCTTGCGGAGCTTCTCCAGGTAGGGCACGACGGCGCCCAGCACCTGAAGAACGATCGAGGCCGAGATGTACGGCATGATCCCGAGCGCGAAGATGGTCGCGCGCGAGAAAGCGCCGCCGACGAAGATGTCGTACAGCCCGAACAGGGTGCCCGCCTGCTGCTGGAACGAGGCGGCGAGCGCGGCCGCGTCGACGCCCGGCGACGGCACGTGCTCGCCCAGGCGGTAGACGGCGAAGAGCGCGAGCGTGAAGAGAATCCTTCTCTTCAGCTCCGGCACCCGGAACATGTTCTGCAAGGATTCGACGAGCGGCATGCGCCCTTTCTCCGTTCGCGCGAAGGCCTAGGCCTTCGCGGAGACGGAGCCTCCCGCGGCTTCGATCTTGGCCCTTGCGGCCGCGCTTGCGGCATCGACCTTCACGGTGACCGCGCGCTTCACCTCGCCGTCGGCGAGGAGCTTCACGGGACCACCGTTCTTCCTCACGAGACCTTTCTTCACCATCATGTCGCGCGTCACCTCGTCGGCCTCGAAGCCGGCGATCTGACCCACGTCCACGACCTGGTAGGAGATCCGCTCCAGGTTGTGAAAGCCGCGCTTGGGCACGCGGCGCTGGAGCGGCATCTGGCCGCCCTCGAACCACGGCGGCGTGGTCGTGCCGGTGCGCTGGCCCTGGCCCTTGTTGCCGCGCCCGCCGGTGCCGCCGATGCCCGTGCCGCGGCCCTTGCCGCGACGCTTCGGCTTGCGAACCGCGCCGGGTGCGTGATGCAGATCCCCGAGCTTCATTTCGTCTCCTCGACCACCACGAGATGGCGCACCTTGTTCACCATGCCGCGGATCTGCGGCGTGGCTTCGTGCACCACGGTCATCTGGTTGCGCGTGATGCCGAGCGCGCGCAGCGTGGCGCCCTGCGAGGCCTCGCGGCGCGACGCGCTCCGCACCTGCTTGATCTTAAGTTTGGGCATTCGTCCCTCGACGCGTGGTGCCGAGCAGCTCCTCGACCGTCATGCCGCGGGCTGCCGCTACGTCGGAAGCCCGGCGCAGGCTCTGCAGCCCCTGCACGGTGGCCTTCACGATGTTGTGCGGATTGGTCGAGCCCAGCGACTTGGTGAGCACGTCCTTGACGCCGGCCGACTCGAGCACCGCGCGCACCGCGCCGCCCGCGATGACGCCGGTTCCGCTCGACGCCGGCTTGAGCAGCACGCGCGAGGCGCCGAAGCGGCCGATCACCTCGTGCGGGATCGTGGTGCCGACGAGCGGCACGTGGAACATGTTCTTGCGCGCCGACTCGCCCGCCTTGCGGATGGCGTCGGCAACTTCGTTGGCCTTGCCGAGACCGGTGCCCACGCGCCCGTTCTGGTCGCCCAGCGCCACGATGGCGTTGAACGAGAAGCGGCGCCCGCCCTTCACCACCTTGGCGGTGCGATTCACGTTGATGACACGCTCCTGGAACTCGGAGCGGGGTCCGGAATCCTGCGGACGCGGGCCGCGATCGCGGCGATCGTCTCTAGCCATTAGAAGCTGAGCCCCCCTTCACGCGCCCCGTCCGCGACCGCCTTGACGCGGCCGTGGTAGCGAAAACCTGCACGATCGAAACAGACTTGCGTCACGCCCGCCGCCTTGGCGCGCTCGGCGATGGCCAGGCCGACGAGCTTGCTGCGCTCGATCTTCGACTTGGCTTGGACCACGCGCGGCTTGAGATCCTTGGTGAGCGACGAGACCGCGACCAGCGTCTTGCCCGTCGTGTCGTCCACGATCTGGGCATAGATCTGGGTGAGGCTGCGGTAGATCGTGAGGCGCGGCCGTTCGGTCGTGCCCTCCATCTTCCGGCGCAGCCTGAGGTGCCGCCGCTCGCGCTTCTTTTCCTTCGTTCCCCAACGTGCCATGACGCCTTCTCCCGAGCTAAGCGCCCGCCGACTTGCCGGCCTTGCGCTTGATGTACTCGCCTTCGTAGCGCACGCCCTTGCCCTTGTAGGGCTCGGGCGGGCGGAAGCCGCGGATGTGCGCCGCCACCTGGCCGACCTGCTGCTTGTCGGCGCCGCTCACCGTGAGCTTGGTGGGGGTGTCCACCTTGATGTTCACGCCGTCCGGAACCGGATACTCGACAGGATGCGAGTAGCCGAGCTGGAGGACGAGTTTCTTGCCGTCCAAGGCCGCGCGATAGCCGGTGCCCTGAATCTCGAGCGACTTCGAGAAGCCCTCACCGACGCCGCGCACGAGATTCGCGAGCATGGCGCGCGTGAGCCCGTAGACCGCGCTGGCGTTGCGATCGTCGCGCTCGAGCTTGACCACACATTCGCTCTCGTTCACCGCCAGCGACACGCCGGGCTCGAGCGACATGGCCAGCTCGCCCTTGGGACCCTTCACCTTGACGGAGCCGTTCTGGGCCGTGACCTGCACGCCCTTGGGAATGGCCACCGGTTGCCTGCCGATTCGAGACATGGTCGCTCCCTACCAGACCTGCGCCAGGACTTCGCCGCCGAGGCCGGCACGGCGCGCTTCCTTGTCGGTCATCACGCCCTGCGACGTCGACAGGATCACCGAGCCGAGGCCGCCCAGGATGCGCGGGATGTCGTCCTTGCGCTTGTAGATGCGGCGGCCCGGCGTGCTCACGCGCTTCAAGCCCGAGATCACGCAGCGGTCCTGGCCCTGGTACTTGAGATACACGCGCAGGACGCCCTGGCGCGTGTCCTCGATCACCTTGAAGTTGCTGATGTAGCCCTCGCGCAGGAGGGCTTTCGCGATCTCCACCTTGAGGCGCGACGTGGGCACTTCCACCTTGCGGTGCTTGGCCCGGCACGCGTTGCGCACACAGGTGAGGAAATCGGCGATGGGATCGGTCAACGACATGCTTCCTCCCGGATTACCAGCTGGCTTTCACGACGCCGGGGATCTGGCCCGACAGGGCGAGCTCCCGGAAGCAGAGCCGGCAGAAGCCGAAGCGACGGAGGTACGCGCGCGCGCGTCCACAGCGGCGGCACCGGTTGTAACCGCGGACCTTGAACTTCGGGGTCCGCTTCCATTTCTCGACCAGGGACTTCTTCGCCACTCTCGATCCTCCGTCAGCGCGGGCGGAAGGGCAGGTTCATCAAGCGCAAAAGCTCCCGGCCCTCCTCGTCGGTGCGTGCACTGGTCACGATCGTGATGTCCATCCCGCGAATCTTCTCCACGCGGTCGTAATCGATCTCGGGGAAGATGATCTGCTCGGTGATGCCCATCGTGTAGTTGCCGCGGCCGTCGAACGAGCGCGGCGGCACGCCGCGAAAGTCACGCACGCGCGGCAGCGCCACGTTCACGAGGCGGTCGTAGAACTCGTACATGCGGTTGCCGCGCAGCGTCACCGCGCAGCCCACCGCCTGCCCTTCGCGCAGCTTGAAGTTGGCGATCGACTTCTTGGAGCGCCGCACCGCCGGCTTCTGGCCGGCGATCTGCGTCAGCTCGGCGAGCGCCGACTCGAGCAGCTTGGGATTTTGCGTGGCCTCGCCGACGCCCATGTTGAGGACGATCTTCTCCAGGCGCGGAACCTGCATCTGGTTCGCATAGGAGAAGCGCTTCTTGAGCTCGGGCACCACCTTGTCGTCGTAGTGCTTGCGCAGGCGCGGAAACGGTCCCGGGCCGTCGACCTGGCCGGAAGCCGCCGCCTTGCCGCCCGCCCGCGTTTGCGCATCGGCCGCGCCGCTCTTCTTCGACTTCTTCTCGCCCTTGCCGGCCTTGTCGGGCTTACCACCCTTGTCGGGCTTACCACCCTTGTCGGCTTTCGCCGCCTTGTCGGCCTTGGGCTCTTTCTCGGTCTTCTCTGCCATGTCTTCCTCTTAGGCCCGCCCGAGCGATTCGCCCGAGCGCGCCGCGATCCGATCCACGCGTCCATCGTCACGGCGCTCGACGCGCACCCGCGAGCCGCGATCCGACTTGGGGTCGAAGAGCAGCACGTTCGACAGATGGATGGACGCTTCCTTCTCCAGGATCCCGCCCTGCTGGCCCTGGCGGCGCGCCTTGGTGTGGCGCTTCACGAAGTTCACCTTCTCCACCAGCACGCGATTGCGCTTGGGGAACACGCGGATCACCTTGCCGACCTTGCCCTTGTCATTGCCTGCGATGACCTGGACCATGTCGCCTTTGCGGATCTCCGTCGCGCGCTTCACTTGCGCCCCGCGGTTCTTCCGGCTGGAGAGGACCTTTCCGCCTGCCATCGAATCCTCCTAGATCACTTCCGGAGCGAGAGAGATGATCTTCATGAACTCCTTCTCTCTCAGCTCGCGCGCCACCGGGCCGAAGATGCGCGTCCCGCGCGGCTCCTTCGCGTCGTTGATGAGCACGACGGCGTTGTCGTCGAAGCGGATGTACGAGCCGTCGCGGCGGCGCTTCTCCTTCACCGCGCGCACGACCACCGCCTTGGCGACGTCGCCCTTCTTGACGCCCGCGCCCGGGATCGCGTCCTTCACCGCCACGACCACGATGTCGCCGACGCGCCCGTAGCGCCGCCCGCTGCCGCCGATCACCTTGATGCACTGGGCACGGCGTGCGCCCGAGTTGTCCGCCACCGTGAGCATCGTCCTTAGCTGGATCATGATGTGCTCCCGCGCCGGCCAGGCCGAGGCCTAGCGCGCGCGCTCCACGAATTCGAGGAACCGCCAACGCTTGTCCTTCGACAGGGGGCGCGTCTCCATGAAGCGGATCACGTCGCCCTCGCGGCACACATTGCCCTCGTCGTGGACCTTGAACTTCTTGCGCCGCCGCACGTAGCGGCCGACCGTCGGATGCTTGACGAGGCGCACGATCTCCACGACGACCGTCTTGGCCATCTTGTCTGAGACCACGCGGCCGACGCGGGTCTTCCTGCGCGTGCGGTCCGGCGTGGACGTCGTCGCTTCGGTCATCGAGCCTTCTCCTTGGCGGGCGCCTTCGCCGCCTTCTCTTTCTTGTTCGCCTTCGCCGGCTTGGCGGCCTTGGTGGCCTTGGCTGCCTTGGTGGTCTTGGCCTTGGGCGCGGCCGCTGTCGTGGCCGTCGCCCGGGCCCCGGAGGCCTTCGCCGGAGTCGTCATCAAGGTCCGCACGCGCGCGATCTGGCGGCGCAGGTGGCGGATCTTGAGCGGATTGTCGAGCTGCCTCATTTGATTCTTGAAGCGCGTCTGGAACAGCTCCTCGCGCAATTCCAGCTCCTGCGCGGCGAGCTCATCCGACGTGAGATCGACCAGCTCCTGCATGCCCTTCTTGGCCACGACTACGTCCCTCCCAGCACGTGCCGGTCCACGAAGCGCGTCCGGATCGGCAGCTTGGAAGCGCCGAGACGCAGCGCTTCCTGCGCGGTCTGGCGCGAGATGCCCTCGAGCTCGAACAAGATGCGCCCGGGCTTGATCACGGCCACCCAGAACTCGGGCGAGCCCTTGCCCTTGCCCATGCGCGTCTCGGCCGGCTTCTTGGTGACCGGCTTGTCGGGGAAGATGCGGATCCACATCTTGCCGCCGCGCTTCATCGAGCGCGTGATGGCGACACGCGCGGCCTCGATCTGGCGGTTGGTCATCCACGCCGGCTCGAGCGCCTGCAAGCCGTACTCCCCGAAGGTCACCGTGCCCCCGCGGTACGCCTTGCCACGCATGTTGCCGCGCTGCTGCTTGCGGTATTTGACTCGCTTCGGCATCAACATGACGATTCGTCCTCTGGCTTCCTACGCGTTGCGTCCCGCCGGGCGCGGCTCGCGCTTCGGCTCCGGCTCTTTCTCCCCGCTCTCGAGCACCTCGCCGTGGAACATCCACACCTTCACGCCGCACGAGCCGTAGGCCGTGTGCGCCGTGGCACGCGCGAAATCGATGTCGGCGCGCAGCGTGTGCAGGGGCACGCGGCCCTCGCGGTACGTCTCGTAGCGCGACATCTCGGAGCCGCCCAGCCGTCCCGAGCAGGCCACACGCACGCCCTGCGCACCGGCGCGCATGGCCGAGGCGATGGCCTTCTTCATCGCCCGGCGGAACGACACGCGCTGCTCGAGCTGCTTGGCTACGTGCTCGGCCACCAGCTGCGCGTCGAGGTCGGCACGCTTTACCTCCTCGATGTTGAGCTGGATGTCGCGCTGGGTGACGTTGCGCAACTCGGCCGAGAGCTTGTCCACCTGCTCGCCCTTGCGGCCGATGACCAGGCCCGGGCGCGCGGTGCGGATGGTGACCGTGATCTTCTCCGCCTTGCGCTCGATCAGGATCTTCGAGATCCCGGCCTGGTACAGGCGGTGCTTGAGGTAGCGCTTGATGAACAGGTCCTCCTGAAGCATGTCCGCGTAGCCCTTCTTCGCGAACCACTTGGAGTCCCAGGTCTTGACGATCCCCAGGCGAATGCCGATCGGGTGCGTTTTCTGGCCCATGCTCCGTCCGCTCCCTTACGCGCGCGTGGCGACTTTGATCGTGATGTGGCTGGTCCGCTTGAGGATGGGCGTCGCCCGACCCTGCGCGCGGGGCAGCCAGCGCTTCATGATGACGCCGCGTCCCACCGACGCCTCGCTGACGTACAGATCCGCCACGTCCACCTTGGCGTCGATGTCGACGGCGTTGGCCACCGCGGAGCGCAAGAGCTTCTCCGCGAAGCGCGCGCCGCGCTTGGGCACGAACGTGAGGAGGCGCTGCGCGGTCTCCACGTCCTTGCCCGAGATCATCTCCAGCACCTGGGCGACCTTCTTCGGCGTGATGCGCACGAACTTGGCCTTGGCTACGGCTTCCATCGCTCTCTCCCTACGACTTCGCGGGCGCGCTTCCGCCCGAGGCCGGGGCACCCGGCGTCGCGGCCTTCTCGACGTGCGAGCCGTGGCCGCGGAACACCCGCGTCGGCACGAACTCGCCCAGCTTGTGGCCCACCATGTTCTCCGAGATGTAGATGGGCAGGAACTTGTTGCCGTTGTGGACCGCCAGCGTGTGGCCGACGAACTCGGGCAGGATGGTGCAGCGCCGCGCCCAGGTCTTGACCACGCGCTTCTCGCCCTTGCGGTTCATGCCCTCGATCTTCTTCACGAGGCTGTCCACCACGTACGGACCCTTTTTGATCGAACGCGCCACGAATTCCCTCCCGGCTTACTTCGTCCGCCGGCGGACGATGAACTTGGTGGACGCCTTGTTGCGCCGCGTCTTGTAACCCTTGGCGGGCTGGCCCCATGGCGAGCACGGATGGCGGCCGCCCGACGACTTGCCCTCGCCGCCGCCCATCGGGTGGTCGACCGGGTTCTTGGCGACGCCGCGCACGTGCGGGCGGATGCCCAGCCAGCGATTGCGACCCGCCTTGCCGATCACGATGTTCTCGTGCTCGAGATTGCCCACCTGGCCGATCACGCACTTGCAGTCGACGTGGAACTTGCGCACCTCGCCCGACGGCAAGCGCAGCTGCGCGTACTCGCCCTCGCGCGCCAGGAGCTGGCACATGGCGCCGGCGGCGCGCGCCACCTTGGAGCCGCGGCCGGGGAACAGCTCGACCGAGTGCACCGAGGTGCCCAGCGGCACGTTCTTGAGCGGCATGCAATTGCCCGGACGCACGTCGGCATCGGCCGAAGTCACGAGCTTGTCGCCCACCTTCACGCCCAGGGGCACGAGGGTGTAGCGGCGCTCGCCGTCGACGTAATTGAGCAGGGCGATGCGCGCCGAGCGGTTCGGGTCGTACTCGATGGTCGCCACGCGCGCCGGGATGTTCTCCTTGTCACGGCGGAAGTCGACGATGCGGTACTTGCGCTTGTGGCCGCCGCCGCGGTAGCGCATGGTGACGCGCCCACGGTTGTTGCGACCGCCCTTCTCGCTCTTCTTCTGAGTCAGGGCGCGCAACGGCTTATCGGTGGTGATGTCCGAGAAGTCGGCGACCGACTTGTAGCGCTGCGACGGCGTGATGGGCCGGAAAGTCTTGAGCGGCATCGGTATCTCCTACACTTCCTCGAAGAGCGGGATGGTCTGCCCCGCCTCGAGCGTCACGACGGCGCGCTTCCAGTCCGGACGCGGCCCGGCGTAGCGGCCGAGGCGCTTGGTCTTGCCTGGAATGGTCATGGTGCGCACTTCGCGCACCTTGACCTGGAACAGGGACTGCACGGCGCGCTTGATCTCGATCTTGTTGGCGCTGAGCGCGACCTCGAAGAAGTACTGGTTCGACTTCTCGCGCAGCACCGTGCCCTTCTCGGTCACGAGCGGGCGGCGAACCACGGTTCGGGGATCCTTCACGAGCCGAACACCTCCTTCAGCTGGTCGAGCGCGCGACGCGTGATCACGACCTGCTCGTTCTCGAGCACGTAGTAGGGCGTCACCTGGTGGGCGGGCGCCGTACGCACGCGCGCCAGATTGCGCGAAGCCTTGTACAGCACGTTCTCTTCCTTGCCGACGACGACGAGCGTCTTCTCGGTCTTGATGCCCACCTTTTGCAGGAAGCCCATGAATTCCTTGGTCTTGGGCTCGCTCATCCCCGGATCGTCGACCACGCGCACGCGGCCCTCGCTCGCGGCCAAGGACAGCGCGGCCACCAGGGCGGCGCGGCGCTGCTTCTTGGGCAGTCCGATCGAGTAGTCGCGCGGCGTCGGGCCGAAGGCGCGTCCGCCACCCGGCCACAGAGGCGAGGTGTTGGAGCCGGCGCGCGCGCGGCCCGTGCCCTTCTGCTTCCAGGGCTTCTTGCCGCCGCCCGTGACTTCCTTGCGGTCCTTCACCTTGGCCGTGCCCTGGCGCCGGTTCGCGAGGAAGGTCTTCACCGACTGATAGATCAGATGCTCGTGCACCTGCTGGCCGAAGAGCGTGTCGGGCAGCTCGACCGAGCCCCGCGACACTCCCTGCTTGTCGTATGCGTTCGCCGTTGCCATCGCTCTCCCTCTACTTCTTTCCGGCGGCGAGCTTCGCCGCGTCGTCCTTCGCGGGACGGATGACCACGAGCCCTTCCGGCTTGCCCGGCACGGCGCCGCGCACCGCGACCGTGTTCTGGTCGGCGTCGACGGCGCCCACGACGAGGTTCTTGGCCGTCAGGCGAGCGGTGCCCATGTGCCCCGGCAGGCGCTTGCCCTTGATGACGCGCGACGGGAACGCCGACGCGCCGATCGATCCCGGCTGATCCTTGGTCTTGGTGCCGTGGCTCATCGAACCGCCCTTGAAGCGATGGCGCTTGACCACGCCCTGGAAGCCGCGGCCCATCGTGGTGCCGATCACGTCCACGCGCTTGCCGACCTCGAAGAAATCGGCGCCCAGCGTCTGGCCCACGGTGTGCGCCGACGGATCGGGCACGTGGAACTCCTTGAGCCAGCGCGACGACTTGAGGCCGTTCTTGCGGAAGTGTCCGAGCTGGGCCTTGGTGAGCCGCTTGTCGCGCTTCTCACCGAAGCCGAGCTGGACGGCCGCGTAGCCTTCCTTCTCGTTGGTCTTGACCTGGGTCACGGTGCAGGGCCCGACCTCGATCAAGGTCACGGGCACGGCTTCGCCCCGCTCGTTGTAGAACTGGGTCATGCCGACCTTGCGTCCCATGAGTCCGAGCATGTCTCTCTCCTAGAGCTTGATCTCGATGTCGACCCCAGCCGGAATGTCCAGCTTCTCCAGGGCCTCCATCGTCTGTCCGGTCGGGCGCGTGATGTCGATCAGGCGCTTGTGGATCCGGATCTCGAACTGCTCGCGCGATTTCTTGTCCACGTGCGGCGACCGGAGCACGGTGTAAATGCTCTTCTTGGTCGGCAAAGGCACCGGGCCGGACGTGAGCGCACCCGTGCGCCGCGCCGTGCGAACGATCTCGCCGGCCGACTGGTCGAGCAGCGCGTGGTCGTAGGACTTGAGGCGAATCCGAATCCGCTGCATGGCGTTACTCCGCGATCTCGGCGACCACGCCGGCGCCCACGGTGCGGCCACCCTCACGGATGGCGAACCGCAGCTCCTTCTCCATCGCAATCGGCGTGATCAGCTCGATCGACATCTGCACGTTGTCCCCCGGCATCACCATCTCCCGGCCTTCCGGAAGATGCGCGATCCCGGTCACGTCCGTCGTCCGGAAGTAGAACTGCGGCCGGTACCCGTCGAAGAACGGCGTGTGCCGCCCGCCCTCTTCCTTCGTCAGGATGTACACCTCACCCTTGAACTTCGTGTGCGGCTTGATGCTCTTCGGGGCCACCACG
>DASYSL010000143.1:0-22414 GCA_036003365.1 Candidatus Eiseniibacteriota bacterium | reverse complement strand
CCTGGCCGCCCAGCCGGCCCTCGGTGCCTACCTCGCGCGCCACGCGCGTCACTTCCGAAGCGAAGGAGCGGAGCTGGTCCACCATGGTGTTGATGGTGTTCTTGAGCTCGAGGATCTCGCCGCGCACGTCCACGGTGATCTTCTTCGACAGATCGCCATTGGCCACGGCGGTGGTCACGGCCGCGATGTTGCGCACCTGGCCGGTGAGGTTGGAGGCCATCGAGTTGACGCTGTCGGTGAGGTCCTTCCAGGTGCCGGCGACGTCGCGCACGTCGGCCTGCCCGCCGAGCTTGCCTTCGGTGCCCACCTCGCGCGCCACGCGCGTTACTTCCGAGGCGAAGGAGCGGAGCTGGTCCACCATGGTGTTGATGGTGTTCTTGAGCTCGAGGATCTCGCCCTTCACGTCGACCGTGATCTTCTTCGACAGGTCGCCGTTGGCCACGGCGGTGGTGACGGTGGCGATGTTGCGCACCTGGCCGGTGAGGTTGCCGGCCATCGAGTTCACGTTGTCGGTGAGGTCCTTCCAGGTGCCCGATACGCCTTCGACGCGCGCCTGGCCGCCGAGCTTGCCTTCGGTGCCCACTTCGCGCGCCACGCGCGTCACTTCCGAGGCGAAGGAGCGGAGCTGGTCCACCATGGTGTTGATCGTGTTCTTGAGCTCGAGCAGCTCGCCCTTCACGTCGACCGTGATCTTCTTGGTGAGGTCGCCGTTGGCCACGGCCGTGGTCACGGTAGCGATGTTGCGCACCTGGTTGGTCAGGTTGGAGGCCATCAGGTTGACGTTGTCGGTGAGGTCGCGCCACGTGCCGGCCACGCCCTTCACGCGCGCCTGGCCGCCCAGCTTGCCTTCGGTGCCCACTTCGCGCGCCACGCGCGTCACTTCCGAGGCGAACGAGGAGAGCTGGTCCACCATGCGATTCACCGTGCGCGCGGTGCGCAAGAACTCGCCCTGCAGCCGGCGATCCTCGATCTCGAGGGTCATCTTCTGCGACAGGTCGCCGTCGGCCACCGCGCCGATCACGCGCGCCATCTCGCTCGTGGGATGGGCGAGCGCGTCGATGAGCGAGTTGACCGCCTGGCGCCGCACCGCCCAGGCGCCGGGGGCGCCGTTCATGGGCAGGCGCTGGGTGATGCGCCCTTCGCGTCCCACCACGTGGCTCACCGTGAGCAGCTCGGACGTCGAGTCCTGCATGCGCTCGGCGAGCTCGTTGAAAGCGGCGGCCAGTCTCTTCTCGCGCCCGGTCAGGTCGTTCGGCAGCCGAACCGAGAAGTCTCCCTTGTTGAGCGAAGTCAAAGCGTCGAGGAGGGTCAGCTCGATCTCGGCGGGCACCGAGGGGGCCGAAGTGCGGGGCATGGATGGCTCCTGGAATGGGGTCTGACCTCTTGCCCGCGACAGGCGCAAGCCGGTCAAACCAAAGCAAGCCCCGGACCTGCGAGGCATGCGGCTGAAATCAGGGAAATTCAGCGTGGACAAGTGAATAGCCTGTGGAAAGCGGACGTTCTTACAAGGAAGAGGCAGAAACTACACAAATCGGGGGATGGAACCCTGAGGCGGCTCGCCCAAAAACGAGACGCGATGCCAGAGGGAGGAGGGGCCCTCTGCATCGCGTTCGCCTGGTTCGGTTCTCGACTCTCTCTGTTTACTTCACTTCAAACCTGAGCTCTTTTCCCTGACGCAGGATCCTCGACTGCGGAGCAACGACTTCCGAGTTACTGCATGAACGTGAAGGGACCGGGGGCCGGATCGCCCGTCGTGGTTCCCGGAGCGGGGTTCTGATTCCCACCACCGAATCCAGAGCGCGGCGAGGACACGACCGTGACTCCAGGAACCGAGCGCGGAGCCTGGTTGCGCCAGCCGTAGTGGTGACCGTTGTTTCCACCGGCGGACATCGGCGAGAGAAGCATCATCATGGAGTAGAGGAGCGACATCATGGCAGCGATCCTTTCGTTCAGGTTTGTCGGCTTTCGCCGACGATCTCAGGTTCGCTTTCCTCTCATCGCAAGCTCGATGCCAGTCGCTCATCGCCACCGCAATCGCAAGACACCGCAAGAGTTGCGTCGGCCGGCCTGATCGCGCTGACCTCCAAATCACGTCGAAATCGAGTCCTATTCCCCAGGCCTGGGAGCTTTCACTCAGCGTTTCCGCGCACCGTGCGCTTTGCAATCACCATCCCCGGCTCTTTCTTTCCATCGTGATTCTCACTAGATTTGCGCGCCGCAGCATCACTCCAGTTTTCATTCGATCTTCTCGACTCCCACCCGACAAGACAGGAAGCTGGGTGGCCCTTTCGCCCACAGACCGAAGACGATCCCACGCGTGGCGGATGAACCCGCGTGACGCGTCGATCTCGAGCGTGATTTCCTGCCCGGCTTGAGCGCGCTGCGCTGGCTCGCCGATTTGAAGGACTAGCTCTTCGGCGCACCCGCTTGATCGTAGGCCCGCCGCAGATCGGCGCGATCTTCTTCACTCAGCTCCGGGCTGAACTGGAGCATGGCATCCCAAACGTCATGGTTCTCGAAGTAGTCGCGCCGGCACGCGAGATGGATGAAGCCGCCGGGGGAGAAGCGGCCTTCTTCGTAGAACACGAGGCGGATGCGCCAGGCGCCCTTTTCGATGGGCTCGCGGCAATGCCGGCAACGCGCCTGGCCGCTCGCGGCGCGCTGCGCGCCATCGACGCGCGACAGCCGCCGCTGCGCCTGGCTCGAGTGCGCCGCGCGTTCCAGCGCTTCCCGATCGGCCAGCTCGGGGGCTTCCGCGAGGGCTTCGATCATCGCCTCAGGGCGCTTGTAGGCGGCGCACACGGGATGGAACCAGAGCGTCATCTCGCCTTCGCCGAAGGCGTTGGGCAGCCGCTCGCCGAAACGCACGTCGCCTTTGGCGATGGCGCGGTTGCAGCCGCGGCACTTGGCGCGCCCGGTGGGGGCTGCTTCGAAGACGTGAGCCATGGTCCGAAGATAGTACGGGCGGGCTCCCTTCGGGGACCCCGCCCGTGAAAGCTGCGGCTGCCGAGCGCCTTAGCGGCGGCCTCCGCCTCCGCGCCCGCCGCCACCACGACTGCCGCCACGGCTGCCGCCATAGGAGCCGCCGCGGCTTCCGCCGTAGGAGCTGCCGCGATTGCCGTTGGAGCGCGCCTGCGAATCGCGGTTCATGTTGTTGTTCGAATTGTTCCAGGAGCCGTTGTTGCGTTGCTGCCAGTTGCCCTTGGAGTCCTGGCGCATGACGTTGCCGTTCTTGTCGCCGAACACGTTGTTCTGACCCTTGCCGGCACGGTTCGCCTTCTGCTTGTTGAAATCGCTCTGTCGGCTCGTGTTCGCGACGCGGCCCTTGTTGTTGCCCTGGTTGTAGAGGTTGTTCGAGGGCAGCTGCGAGGCCGTATTGCGACCGCCGCCGCCTGCGGGAAGCTGCGACGCGCCATTGCCCGGCCGGCCACCGACGCCTCCGACGCCGCCCACACCGCCGACTCCCCCGGCACCGCCCACGCCGCCCACTCCGCCGACGCCGCCCACTCCGCCCACTCCGCCGACACCACCCACGCCTCCAACTCCGCCGACGCCACCAACTCCACCCACACCGCCGATGCCACCCACGCCGCCGACACCGCCCGGCCGGTAGCCGCCCGGCGGGTAGTAGCCATAGCCGCCGTGATAGCCGTACCAGCCGTGGTAATAGCCGCCGTGCCAGAAGGCGGCACTCATGGCGAAGAAGCCGGCCGTCCACACGAAGCCCATGCCCCAGCCGTAGTAGGGCGTGTACGCCACGGCGACGCCGTACGTCATGGCATACGGGTAATACACGGAGCCCCAGTAGGGCGGGTAATACCAGCCGGTGCCGTACACCGGCACGCCGTACCACGGATACGACCACATGTAGCCGGGCGTGTAGCCGACGTAGACCACCGAAGGCGTGGATTCGTACACGTGCACGTAGCTCGTGTTGTAGACCGGCTCCGAGGGAGGAATCTTCGCGATCTCGTCCTCGGGCACGCTGTCGGCGACCTTGTACGGGCCCTTGGCCTTGTCCGCGATGAACCAGACGCCGTTGTCGCAGCCGTAGTACTTGCCGTTGATCCGCAACACCTGCGATCCCGTGTTGGTGGCGTAGGCCACCTTGGTGCCCGAGATGTCCTTGAACTTGGGATCGCCGTCGAAGGTGGGCTCGAACTTGGCCTTGCTGCGCTCGATCGCGGCGGTCTGCGGCACCTGCGCGTCGAGGACCGCGTCCTCGGCCTCCGGCGTGCCCGCCACGGCCACGCGCGCCGGTCCCAGCGCCGAGGCGGGAGGGATGTCAGCAAAGGAAGTCGGCAGCTGATCGGGGCGAACCACGGACCAAGGTCCGTCGAAACCGGGCGCCGAGAACCAGCGGCCCGAGGCCAGGACGAAGAGCTTGCCCGACTTCACTTCCTTGATGACCTTGGATTCCGTGTTCGTGATGTAGACCAGCTCGCCGTTGGTGCCGATCGGCTCCCACTTGGCCGCGCCGTCGGTGCAGATGAGCTCGGTGGGCTCGGAAGCCGTCACGATCAGGGGCGGCGATTTGAGCGCCACCGATTTCGACGTGTCAGGCGGCATCATCTTGAGCACTTCGTCCGGCGGCTTGGAGATGTTGTTCCACGGGCCCATCGGGTCCTGCGCGCTGTACCAGTATTTTCCGCCGCTCAGGTAATAGGTGCCCGTCTTCTTGTTCTTGAGCACGGCAAAGGTGCAGTTGGCGACGTATTCGTAATCGGTCTTCTCGACGGCCATCGTGCGCGGCGTGCCGTCGTAGAGAAGAAGCTGCGCGATCTGGTCCTTGAAGATGAACTTGGGCGCATCGTGCTTGAGCCCTTCGATGCTCTTCTTCTGGTTTTCCACGGTGGCCAGGCTCGCCTTCAGGCGCTCGAGCGAGATCGGGATGTCGGTCTTGGGGATGAGGCTGTTCATGAAGGCGGTGAACTCGGCCTGCTTGGCCTCGGTGCTCTCCGGCCAGCGGGCGTTCACGAACTTGAGCTCGCGCAAGAGGGCGGTGCCCTTGTCACGGTCGGTGTCCACGCGTCCGGTGAACCACACCACGCCGAAGACCGGGCTCGTCTTCCCGGCCGCGAGCAGCGACACCGCGGCGCGCGCGGTGAGCACGTCCTTCTCGAATTTTTCGGGCTGCGGCTGGTAGATGGTCAGGATGCCCTTGCTCGTGTTCATCTCGCGCGGCCAGCCATTGTCCTTGTCCTGGGCAAGGGCGGCGGTGGCGGACGTGAGCAGGACGAACAAGGCGACGGCGGACAGCAGCGAACGCGATTGCTTCCGGAGCATCAGGGACCCTCCGCTCCATGGGTGGTGTGATCGGCCGGGCCGGAGTGTACGGCAAAACGGGGGTTTCGGTCACGCGCAGGGGTCGTCGGAATCTTCCCAGCCGTTTCGAACGTAGGGGAGAAGGCCAGCCTTTCCAACCATTGGGTGGCCAGGACCCGTCCAAGGAGCATGGGCACCCCCGGGGAAACCTTCGCATGATGCCGACGCACCGATTCCAGATCCCCGCAGACACGCGCTTCCGCAGACACGAGCACACGGGGCTCCATGTGAGCATTGTTCTTGCGGGCGGCTTCGTCGAGCGCAGCGGTCGCGCTTGGGTCGACGCCGGGGCGGGAACGATTCGTGTCTCGCCGGCGAGCCGTCACGACATCGACTTCTCCATCCATGGCGCGGACTGCCTGATTCTCCATCCGCGAAAGCTCAACGTGCCCGAGATCGAGCGTTCGCGTTTCTTGTTCGCCGATGCATGGCTGTGGCGTGTGATCGGGAAGCTGAATCGGCGCCGTGAAGCGATCAGCCGTCCGCTGGCCGAGGGCGAAGAGCCCGCCGCCGAGCTCGTCGCGCAGATCGAGCGCCGGCTCCTCGGCCGCGCTGCCGAGCCGCCCATCTGGCTGCGCGCGATTCGTGCGCAACTCGATCGTGTGGAGGAGCGGCGCTCGGTCGAGCGTCTTGCGGCCCAGCAGGGGGTGCATCGCGTCCATCTGGCGCGCGCCTTCCGCGAGCACTATGGGACGACGGTGCGGGAATACGAGCGGGTTCGCCGGCTCAAGCGGGCCTGGCGCCTTCTCGCCTCGAGCGCGCTCGACCTGGCGGAAGTGGCCGACAGCGCCGGCTACGCGGACCAAAGCCACATGACCCGCGACGTGAGGGTGGGCTACGGGCTCACGCCGGGAGAAGTGCGAGCCCGAGCGCTACATTCGTTCAAGACGGCCGGCTCCCGCGATTCGTAACTTCAGCGGAACCTTCTGGAGGGAGCCCGTGCGACACTTCGCCTTTTCGTTTTTGGTTCTCGCCTTCGCACCGTCCTTTGCGCATGCCACGCCCGACGTCGACGCCTGGCGCCAGGATCTGCATTTCCTGGCCACCGAGATGCCGCGGCGCCACCCCAATCTCTTCTACCGGATGAGCGAAGCGAGCTGGGACTCGGCGGTCGCGGCCGTGGACGCGCGCCTGCCGGCGATGGATCGCAACCAGACCATCGTCGCCTTCATGGAGCTGGTCGCACTCCCGCACGACGGGCACACCCTGATCTCGCCCGGCCTGGATCCCCATCTGGGTTTCCATTTCTATCCCATCGAGCTGTACGCGTACGAAGACGGCGTCTTCATCCGCCGCGCCGATCCGGCCCATGCCGCCCTCGTCGGCGCGCGCGTGCTGCGCATCGGATCGGCTTCGATCGACGAGGCGCTCGCCGCGGCCACGCGCACGGTCTCGACCGAGAACGAGTGGTGGTCGCGTGCCTGGGCGCCGGAGCGCCTGGTGATTCCCGAGCTGCTGAACGGCCTCGGGATTGCTCCCGATCCCGATCATCTGCGGCTCGAGATCGAGCGCGCCGGAAAGCGGAGCGTCGTCACCCTTGGTCCCGCCGGCGCCATCACGCCGCACGGGCACGATCCCTTGTCCGGGATCGATCGCACCGGCTGGCCGACGCTCGGCAAAGAGGGCGTGCTGCCGCTGTGGCGGCGTGATCCGGGCAAGCTCTTCGACGTGGAGTACACCGCTTCCGAGAGTTTGCTCTACGTCCGCTATCGGGCGGTGCTCGACAGCTACGGCGGCGAAACCAATGCCGAGTTCTGGCATCGCGTGTTCGCGCTGGCCGATTCGCTGCCGGTGGCCCGCTTCGTGCTCGACATTCGCGAGAACATCGGCGGCAACAATTTCAACAACCGCCAGGTCGTGCGCGCGTTGATCCAGCGTCCGGCGCTGGACCGCAAGGACCGGCTCTTCGTGGTCATCGGCAAGCGCACGTTCTCGGCCGCCATGAACCTGGTGCTCGACCTCGAGCACTGGACGAACGCGACCTTCGTCGGCGAGCCCACCGGAAACGCGACGGTGGTGTTCGGCGACCACGAGCCGCTCAACTTGCCCAGGAGCGGCATGCAGGTGCAGGTTTCGACCTTGGCCTGGTATCCGCCCGATCCCAAGGACCATCGCGACGCGGTCACGCCCGCGATCTATACGCCGGTGCGCTCGCCGGATGACCTGGCGGCGCGCGACCCCGCGGTCGCAGCGATCCTCGCGTACGGTTCGCGCCCGGACTTGGTCGGCCAGGTGCGCGCCGCCGTCGAGCGCGGCGACTCGGTCGCCGCCGAGCGGGTCATCAAGGGCGCGCAAGCGGATGAGAAGAAT
Source organism: Candidatus Eiseniibacteriota bacterium (assembly GCA_036003365.1). GTDB lineage: Bacteria > Eisenbacteria > RBG-16-71-46 > RBG-16-71-46 > DASYSL01 > DASYSL01. The sequence goes on along the minus strand of DASYSL010000143.1, from coordinate 14,779 downwards.
CGCTTTCGGCGTCTGGTGAACGTCGCCAATCAGGTGGGATACGGCTTCTTGAACGACGGACGGCTGGACTGGGCGCTGGCCGCGTTTCGCCTCAACGCGCGTCTCTATCCACGGTCGCCCAATGTCTGGGACAGCCTCGGCGAGGGCTTGGCGCGCGCCGCAAAAAAGGACGACGCGATCGCGGCCTACCGTCAGGCGCTGGCGCTCGATCCCGGCTTGGGCTCGGCGCAGGAGGGCTTGGCGCGCCTGAGCGGGAAATAGTGCGCGAAAGACTCGCGCGGCTTCAGGCGGCCAGCTTGCGGCTCAAGAAACGGCGCGGCCGGATGTACTTCACGCGGTACTTGCCGAGCGGGATGACCGGCACGTACACGAGCGTGATCCAATGCGTCTGGGTCACGGCGCCGCAGACCGAGCACGGATCCTTGGCGCCATAGAGGGTGGTGCCGATCCCGTTCATCGTGTAGGTGCCGCCGCTCGCCTTGTCGGTGGAGATGGAGGTGCAGGCGGGGCAGAAGCCGGGATGGGCGGCGTAGCTCTGGCACTCCTTCGAGCAGAAGAGGCCTTGCTCCACCTGAATCCCCTTCAGAACGCGTGCGCCGCAGTTGTCGCACTTCTTGAACATGATCGTGGCCCCCAGGATCCGCCCAAGGTATCGGCCGAGAGGCACACCGCCTTGATTCTCGCGCCGGGGCGATTGCAAACTCCACCGAATGACCAAGCTTCCGGATTGGCTCCAGAATCCCGAGCGCGAATTTTTCCGCGACGCGATTCCGCACATCGAGCAGGTGGCGCGGAAGCACCGCCTCCACGTGGAGCCGTGGTTCAAGGACGTGGCCCTTTGGGCGCTGCACTTCCGCCATCCAGAAGGGGGGACGGGTCAGATCGTGATCGAGCTTCGCGAGAGCCGGGGCTGGGTCGAAGGCTACTGGTGGAAGGACGACTACGAGACCGAGACCCGACGGATCGCCGAGCGCATCCCGCGCACGGTGGCGCTTCCTCCCGACGATCTGGCGGCCGTGATGGGTGAAGTCCTGAGCGCCCTCGTCGCGCTCACCGACGAGGATCTCGTCTCGGTTCACCAGATGCCGCGCGGCACATGGCACCAGCATTTCCGCCGCGAGTCGTTTGGCGCCTGGGAAAGGTCTCTGCCCGAGCCCCGCTTGTGAGTCTCTAGCGCAGGAGCACGAGCCTTTGGCTCATGCGGTGGCCGTCGGCTTGGAACACGACGTAGTACACGCCTGCCGCCGCGGCCCGGCCGCGGTCGTCACGGGCATCCCAGATCCGGCGATACGCGCCCGCTTCCTGGACGCCGCTCATGAGGGTCCGCACGCGCCGTCCGCCGAGGTCATAGACCACGAGGTTCACCGCCGCGCGGTGCGCGAGCGTGTAGCTCAAGCCCGCCGTCTGGCGCGCCGGATTGGGCGCCGGGGCCAGGAGCAGGGTCTGCTTCGGTACCGAGCCCGTGCCGGTGGTGGCGAGGAAGATGGAATGGTTCGTGGCGTCGCGTGCGTCCACGTTGCCGAGTCCAACGCCGGTGAGCCCGCTCTTGAGCGCGCGGAAACGGATCACGGCCACGTCGCCGTCGCCGCTCACGCCGTTGCCGCTCACGCCGAGCAGCGCTCCGTCCACGGTCCCGGGTCGTGACGAGAGCACGACGCCGCCCTGAGCCTCGAGGAATCCCAGCGTCTGCACGGCAAGGGGCTCGACGACGGTGGCGTCCCAGACGAGACGCGCCGAGAAGGCATGCATGCCGCCGCCGGCGGAGACGCGCAACGTATCGGCGATCTCGGAACCGGCTTCCACGGACGACGGTCCGAACACGCCGAACTCGTTCGCACCCAGGATGGCGGGAGATTTCGCGGTGGCGATGGCGGCGCGCGCCGGTCGCAACGGAGCCGGTCCGGGTGGACTGGCCACGTTGCCGTAGGCGATGGAGAAGATCACCAGATCCTCGAAATCGATCTGATGATCCGGGAGCGGGCGCGAATCGGGCAGGCCGCTCAGGGTCGGGCCCACGTCCAGGTAACCCACGGAGTCGGACGCGGCGCCGATGACTCCATAGTGGAAGCCGAGCAGCGAGACGTCCGCCGTTCCCACTTGATCGTCACCGGTGCCGGCTCGGAGTCCGTTCGAGACGTCGCCGAGCAGGTAATCGAGCACGCCGCGCGTAGTGTTGGACATCGCGGTCACGCCGCACGCGTCGGTGGTCACCGCGACGTAGTCCCACAGGCCGCGCCCCGGCGGCAGGTCCACGAAGCCGGGCGAAGGATCGGTGGCCACGAGAACCCACGGGCCTCCGGGCACGAGCGTCGTGTCGGGCGCCGGCGAGTCATCGGCATAGAGCGGGTAGGTGCCATGCGGCGCGCGGTAGAGGCTCACCTGCCCGACCGAGCCGGGATTCCACTGGAGCGCGACGCGGATCGTGCTGTCCGAGCTGCCGATCACGGTCTGGGCCGTGGCCGCGAGCGCGCTCAAGGCGACCGGGCCGGCACGGTCCACGCTCAAGGTCGAGGGCGGTCCGGCGGCCGCGGCAATCGCCGTATTCGAGCAGTCGCGCACGCGCACGGCGGTGACCGCAAGCGTCGCCTGACCGTCCGCGAGGCCGGGGACGAGATCGACGGTGAAGAGCTCGCCACCGGTCGTGAGACCGCACGGCGAGCTGCCGAGTACCGACATGTCCACGGTGTAGGAGCCGCCGCCGTTGGGCGTCACGAAGAACACGTGCGCCGTGCTGGCGAGCCAGGTGCCGACGTGCACGCTGGCGGCCGCGTTCCCGGGCGTGGCGAGCGCGACCTTCGAGGTGTCGATCTCGAAGGTCACGCTCACGGCGCGCGCGGCCGCCGCATCGACGCGGCTGTAGACGAACGGCACCGAGCGTTGGGGCGCTGCGGTCGTGAGACACAATCCGGCGGTGGCGGCGTACACCATGGAGCCCGGCAGCGAGTCGAAGACGGCGACCGAATAGCTCCTCGATCCCGTGCGGCCGTACGCGTCCACGGCGGTGACGCCGAAGTAGAACGAACCCGAGGCGCTCGGCGTTCCGGAGATCGAGCCGCTCGCGGCACCGAGCGAGAGTCCGGCAGGCAACGAGCCGGAGGTGACCGACCACGCGAAGGGCGCGCTTCCCGCACTGGTCGACAGCGTCACCGCGTAGGGCGCGCCGACGGCGCCGCCGGGGATGACGGTGGGCTGGATGGCGAGCGCCTGGCGATCGATCGCGAGCTGGGCCGGCGCTCCCGGAACGATGCCCGCGAGGGCGCCGGCGCAGTCGTGCGCCACGGCGCCGAGCACCGTGATGCTCCCACTTCCATCCGGGCCCGCCGCGGTGAGGTCGATCGTCGCCAGCGTGCCGCCTGAATCCACCCCGCACGGCTCGCCGACGAGCTCGAGATCGACGTCGTAGGAGCCGTCGCCATTGTCGGTCACGCCGAAGCTCGCGTTGGGATGGCCGTTCAGCCAGCTCCCCGGATGGATCGTCGCCGCGGGCGTTCCCGGCGCGCACAGGGCGAGCCGCGAGGTCTCGAGCGCAAGGGTGAAGCGGAGGCTCTGGAGCGGGGCCGACTCGCCGCGCGTGCACTTCACCGGCACGCTCACGCAGGCATGGCCGTTGGTGATCATGAGGCCGCTCACGTCCGCGGCCACGCTCGACACCGGGGTCGTGGCGAAGACCGCGAGCACGTAGGAGCGCGTTTGCGTGCATCCGATCGAATCGGTGGCGGCCAGCACGACCGGGAAGGTGTCGGCCAGGGCGGGCGTCCCGTGCACGTGGCCGGTCGCGCCATCGAGGGTGAGCCCGCCGGGGAGCGTGCCCGAGGCCACCGACCACGTGTAAGGCGGATGACCTCCCGAGGCCGTGAAGCCCTGGTCATACGCCGCACCCACCACGCCGCTCGCCGGGAAGCGGGGAGCGATGGCGATGGCCGAGCAGGGCGGGAACACGTTCATCGTGTAGCTCTTCGACCCCTGACAGAGAAACGAGTCGCTGACCGTCACGGTGAAGCTCGCGGTACCGGTGGTCGTGGGCGTGCCCGAGAGCACCCCGTCCGGCGATAGCGTGAGGCCGGCCGGCAACGATCCGCTGCTCACGCTGAACGTGGAGGGCGGCACCGCTCCCGATGCACTGAGCGTTTCGTCGTAGGCGAAGGTGAGCCGCGCCGCGGGCAAGGTCGGCGGAGCGACCGTGATCGGTGGACACGTGCGCGCGACCACGATCTGGTAGTCGTGCGCGCCCGGGCAGGCCGTAGCACTCGTCGCGGTCACGCTGAAGGGGAAGGTGCCGAAAGCGGTCGGCGTGCCCGAGACATGGCCGCTCAACGCGTCGAATGTCAGTCCCGGCGGCAAAGTACCGGTCAAAGCCAAGCAGTAGGGAGCCGTGCTCCCCGAAGGCGCGATCGTCTGGTTGTACGCCACGCCGGTCGAACCGTCCGGCAGGGAAGCAGGGGAGAAGGCAAGCGCCGGACAGCTCAGCGAGCCGTCGGGCTGGATGCCGGCAAGACCCGAAACGGATGCCTGTCCGAGATTGGCGAAGCTCCCGCCCGCGTAGACCGTGCTCGCGTCTTTGACGAAGGAGAGCACGAGATTGTCGGCGCCGGGATTCCACGAGGTCGCGCTGCCCGAAGCCGGATCGAGCGACGCGACCCGGGTGCGCGACTGGCCGCCGATCGTGCTGAAGAGGCCGCTCGTGTAGAGCGCGCCGTTCTCGAGCGCCATCGAGAAGACCGGGCCGTTGGCGTTGGGATTCCATGCCCCCGCGGTGGCCGTCGTCGCGTCGAGCAGGGCCATGCGATTGCGCGTCGCCCCGCCGATGGTGGTGAAGAATCCCGCCGCGTAGATCTCGCCGCACGTGGGGATCAGGGCGCGCACCGTGCCGTTCGCGTTTGGATTCCAGGCGCCTACCGTCTGGGTGGCGGAGTCCACGACCGCGAGATTCTGGCGACCTTGCCCGTTCACCGTGGTGAACGAGCCGCCGACGTAGACGCGTCCCGCACTGAGCGCGATCGTGCTCACTTGTCCATCGATGCCCGGGTTCCAGCTCGTCGTGACTCCGCTGGCCAGGTCGACGGCGCCCACGTTGCTGCGCGATTGGCCGCCGAGCGTGGTGAAGGTTCCGCCGACGTAGGCCGTGGCACCGCTCACCGCCAGTGCCGACACCATGTTGTCGACGCCCGGATTCCACGACGTTGCGGCGCCATTCAGCGTGTCGAGCGCGGCCACGGCGCCGCGCGCCTGTCCACCGGCGCTGGTGAAGGATCCGCCCGCGAGAATCGTTCCGTTGCCTGCCGCCAGGGCGAGGACCGGAGCGTTGGCCTGCGGATCCCAGGACGTGATGGCGCCGTTCGTGAGATCGACGGCCGCGAGCGAGCGCCGGTTCGTTCCCGCGATGCCGTTGAAGCTGCCCGCAACGTAGAGCGCGCTGCCGCCGGGCGCGAGCGCGAGCACGGGCGCGTAAGCGCTCGGGTTCCATCCCGTCGCGTTCCCCGACACCGAGTCGAGCGCGGCGACGAAGGTGCGCGGCTGTCCGCCGACGATGGTGAACTCGCCGCCGGCGTAGACCACCGGACCCTTCGCGTAGAGCGCAAGCACTCTGCCGTTGGCCGCCGGATTCCAACCTGTCACGGCGGCTCCGGTAGCGGCGTCCAAGGCCGCGATGCGGCCGTGGGACACGCCGGCGAACTTCGTGAACATGCCGCCCGCATAAACCAGGGGTCCGCTCACGGCGAGAGTCAGAACCTGGTTGTCGGGCTGAGGGTTCCAGGGGGTGGCGACGCCGGTGGCCGCATCAATGGCGCCAAGGTCGACGCGCGACGATCCGCCGAGCTGGCTGAACAATCCGCCTGCGTACACGACGCCGGCTCCGGTGGCGAGCGTGAACACGGTGCCGTTGGCGCCCGGATTCCAGGGCGAAGCGACGCCGCTCACCAGATCGAGCGCGACGAGCCGCAGGCGCAGGACGCCACCGGCATTGAGGAATGACCCACTCGCGTAGATCACGCTGTCGGTGAGTGCGAGAGCGCGCACGGTGCCGTCGGCGCCAGGATTCCACGCGACAGCCGATCCGCTCAACGAATCGAGGGCCGCAAGGCGCGCACGCGCGCTCCCGCCGATGTTCTGGAAGTCGCCGCCCGCGTAGACCACGCCGTTGCGCTGGGCCAAGGCGAACACGGTTTGATCGGCCCCGGGATTCCAGCCGGACACGCTCAAGTCGGCGAGGACGTGCGCGAGATTCTGGCGCGGCTGCCCGCCGACCGAGGTGAAGGATCCGCCGATGAACCAGCCACCCGCGCCGTCGGGGATGGCAGCCTGGATGGTTCCGGTCACCGCGGGAAACCCGCTGACCGGTGCGGCGCTCGCGGTATCGATGGGGACGCCGCATCCGGTGGCATTGCCGATGCGGGTGAAGCTTCCGCCGAGGTAGAGCTTGCTCCCCGAGAGGAGAAGCGCGTTCACCATGCCGTTGGTGAGCGGCAGATCGTTGCGCACCGTCTGGGCGCGGGCCGGTACGCCCAGCACGGCGAGTGCCGCGCTCACCAGTCCCAAGGCGAGCAGGGCAGGCGAAGCGCGCCTCACGGCGCGATCAGGGAAAACGCGGGGGCGGGCGAATTTCATCGCACTCGGTACACGCTCAACTGGAAGCGGGAAGCCCCCGTCGCGGTCGCGCCGGGGGCCTTCCCAGTTTCGTTGCTGAGGTGAGGCCCTTTGCTAGCGGTACTTGCCCTTCAGCTGGCCCCAAGTCGTCCTGTCCACCGGCGTCGGATGAACCGACTGCACGTTGATCACGACGCCGTCGAAGCTGCCGTCCGGGCTGTAAGCGACCGGATCCCAGGCGAGCCAGAAATCACCGGGGCTTCCGAGGCTGCCGTAGGTCAGCATTTGCGGTCCGGGCGGAGTGTTGCGCGCGTCCTGTGAGAACCACAGGCCGCCGGGGCCCTGGAGATAGTACGCGAAGCTGTTCGGGTTCACGCCCGGATACACCGTGCTGCCCATGAAGATGGAATTCTGGTTGAACAAGCTCACGACCAGATTGCCGCCGCCGAAGTGGAGGGCGGCATACCAGCCCGCCACCGCTCCGCCCGGAAAGACCTGGAAGAGCGGGGGGACCGGGCCGATCGGTGCCGAGCTGTTGTACACCCCGAACGCATCGCCGGCGCCGATGGGAGAGCGCAGTGCCAGCGTGAAATCCGAGTTCCCGGTCACGGACACGGACCACACCTGCGCGTCCAGCTGATCCGTCGCGACGTTGATGCCCGGGTCCACCGTGTTGAGATAGCCCTGCAAGGGACCGTAGTTGAACACCACCTGCGGAGACCGCTGATTGATGGCACTCGCCGGACCGGCGAGCGCGAGCGAGACGACTGCGAGAAGCGCGGAGAGGAGCAGAGACCGCTTAAGCCAGATGACCATGTTCACTCCTTCGAACGGATGCCCTGGCCCTTTTCAACCTGCGCTGCCGCACCGTTGGCCTTGCGGGACCGTGCGATGGGCAAAGATCGCTCGCGGTCCTGCGCAAGCTCGTTGGCCCTGCGAGCCTTCGCAGGGACCGGCGGCACAGCTCAATTTCCGTGCGCAACTGCTGTGGGTAAGGGGGAGTCCCCAGCGGCGACGATGATACATGAACATGTGCCCATTCCAAACGGAGAATCGGATTTCTAGCAGTGGGTGATGTCGCCGGTGGGTTCAGCGGCGCAAAACACGCAAGGTTTCGAGGGTTTCGGACGACGGGCGGTCTCTCTTGACTCCTCCGCGATGCGGGACGAAATTCATTTTCACTCGTCGCCATCCTCTTTTTCCGGACCGATACGCCGGATAGGCATTCTGCGGGAGAACCTTGCGACCGATTCTGCTTCTTTTCGCCTCTCTTCTGCTGACGCCCGTCGCGTATGCCAGTGATTCGCCCGTGCTCCTCACGAGTTGGGGCGGCCATGGAAGCGGGCCTGGCCAGTTCGACCACCCTCGCGACGTCGCCATCGCCCCCGATGGCAACGTGTACGTCGTGGATCGTGGCAACAATCGGGTTCAGTACTTCACGTCCGCGGGTGCTTATGTGGGCGAATGGGGCGTGAGCGGCTCAGCCCCGGGGCAGTTCCAAACGCCGCAGGCCATCGCCATCGACAAGGATGGCGACGTCTACGTGTCCGACGCGGCCGACCGCGTGCAGAAGTTCACGGCGGCGGGCGCCTATCTGATGAGCTTCGCGGATCCGCAGATCGCCGCACCGCGTGGAGTCGCGGTCGATCTCGACGGCAATCTCTACGTCGGGAACGGCTACCCGTATTACCTGCTGAAGTTCGATGCGTCGGGGCAGTTCTTGATGTCGTTCACCTCGCAACTCTCGAACGGGCTCAGCTTGGAGTGCGACGGCCAAGGGTCGATTTTCGTCAACGGCGGACGCCTCCACATGCAACGTTTTTCGAGTGAAGGGGCTCTACTCGCCTATACCCCTGGCTCGGCAGATCCAGAGGCAGGTTCCCAAGGGCTTTCCGTCGATCCCCAGGGAAACGTGGAATTCGTCTCCACGTATCTGGGGTATCCGGACGAGATCCTGGTGTGGTCGAATGACTTCTTGAAGCAGCTCGACAAATGGCTGCCGCCAAAGCCGCAGGGTGCAGCGGCTCCCTCGATCGCGGATCTCGCGGCGGGGCCAAATGGCGAGATGTATCTCGCCGACTTCGCCAACGACCTCATCCTGAAGGTGCAGTACACAGCACCCGTGCCCACCGTGACCCTGACCTGGGGAAGCCTCAAGGCGACGTACCGTTGACGCGGCCCTCGTGGCGATAGGAGAGCGCCTCGGCGATTGCCACTTCGTTGATGGTCGGGCTCGCGCTCAGGTCGGCCACGCTGCGCGCCACACGCAGGGTGCGGTGCACGGCGCGCGCCGAGAGCGACCAGCGATGGGCGGCGTCGGCGAGCAGGCGCTCGGCCGCGGGCTCGAGTGGCGCGCTCTCGCGTAACGCTTCTCCTTTGAGCCTCGCGTTCACGCACGGACGATGCGCTGGGCGCGCCGCGGCAACCTGGTCGCGGGTGAGGTCCGTGGCACCGGCCTCGGGCGGTTGCCACAAGCGCTGAATCCCTTTGGACTCGACCGGTACTTCCACGAACAAATCGATGCGCTCGAGCAGCGGGCCGGAGACGCGCCGGCGATAGCGCGCCACGTCGGCGGGCGAGCATGTGCACGACCGCCGCGGATGCCCCAGGAATCCGCACGGGCATGGGTTCATCGCGGCCACGAGCTGGACGCGCGCCGGCAGTCGCACGGTGCCACGCGCGCGTACGAGGACGATCTCGCCCGACTCGAGCGGCTGGCGCAACGACTCGAGAACCGAGCGCGAGAACTCGGGCAGCTCGTCCAGGAACAGCACGCCCTCGTGGGCGAGGCTCAGCTCGCCGGGCCGAAATGGCGAGCCGCCGCCGAGGAGGCCGGCCGGCGACGCGGAGATGTGGGGCGCGCGAAACGGCGGGCGCGTGAGCACGGCCGCGCCGGTGGGCAGGGCGCCGGCCACCGAATGAATGCGCGACACGGCCAGCGACTGCGCTCGCGTGAGCGGCGGGAGCAGGCAGGGGAGGGCGCGCGCGAGCATGGTCTTGCCGGTGCCCGGCGGGCCCGCGAACAGAATCCCGTGGCCGCCCACGGCCGCGATCACGAGCGCGCGCTTGGCGGTCTCCTGGCCGCGAATCGAAGCGAGAGGGTTTTCCGCCGCCGGCTCGTCGGCGGGCTTGGCTTCGCTCGGTTGGGGCTCGGGGTCACGCCCCTTCGCCCACGCCACCGCTTGCGCCAGATCGCGCACAGGGAGCACGCCGATGCCGCCCACGGCGCGCGCTTCTTCGACGTTCTCGCGCGGCACGAGCAGCGCCCCGCGACCGCTCGCTGCGGTGGCGAGCGCCACGGCGAGCACGCCGCGCACCGGGCGCACGCGCCCGTCGAGCGCCAGCTCACCCAGGACGCAGCGCTCGTGCAGGCGACGATCGGGAATCTGCCGTGAGGCAGCGAGCACGCCGAGCGCGATGGCAAGGTCATACCACGTGCCTTCCTTGCGCAAGTCGGCCGGCGCCAGGTTCACCGTGACGCGCGCGGCGGGGAACTCGAGACGCGCATGGCGGAGGGCGGCGGCGACGCGATCACGGCTCTCGCGCACGGCCGCGTCGGGCAGACCCACGACGAGGAAGCACGGCAGGCCGCGCTCGACCGAGACTTCGACGGTGACGGGGACGGCGTCGACCCCGACCAGGGCGGCACAAGCGATTTGAGCGAGCAAGGCGAGCGGCTCCCGGGGGCGGGAAGGGGAGCGGAGGGGAGGGGAGGGGGCAACGCGAGCGGCGTCTTCAGCGTATGCTTCCGCGGCAGGTTTTCAAGAGGAGGACACGTGACCCTCAGCTTCTGGCTCGCCCTGGCGGCGGGCATCGGCATTGCCGCGGCGTGCGGGCTCCGCGCTTTCCTGCCGCTTCTGTGTCTCGGCCTGGCCGGGCGCTTCGCCCACTTGCCGCTCGATCCGCACGTGCAATGGCTCACCGGCAACGTCAGCCTCGTCGCCCTCGGCGCGGCGACCGCGATCGAATTGATCGGCGACAAGATCCCGGTCGTCGATCATGTGCTCGACGTGATCGGCTCGGTGCTGCGACCCGCCACCGCGTGGCTCGGCGCCTACGCGGTCTTCGTGCACTGGCCGGCGCCCTGGGGCGCGATCGTGGCGCTCATTTTGGGCGGCGGCGCTCTGGCGCTGCACGCCCTGCGCGCCAAGCTCCGGCTCGGCTCGACCTTCCTCACCGCGGGCACGGCCAATCCCTTCATCTCGTTCGCCGAGGACGTGATGACGCTCATGCTCAGCGCGCTCGCCTTGTTCGCGCCCTTCGTCGTTCTCTTCTTCGTGTTCCTGTGGCTCTTGGTGCTCCTGCGCTGGCGCAAGCGAGAGCTCGCGCCGAGCTGAAAATGAAGAGGGGCGGCTCGCGCCACCCCTCCCGAGACTCGGCGCCCCAGCAGCCTGGTCTAGCGGACCAGCGTCCAGCGCCGGGTGAGCGTCGTGGTTCCCGTCGAAAGCCGGAGCCAATACACGCCCGAGGGAGTCGATCCTCCCGAGAGATCGCGCGCATCCCACAGGATCGTGTGCGGTCCGGCCTGCAACACGCCGGAGATCAGGACCGCCGCGCTACGGCCGCGCACGTCCATGAGCTCGAGATCGACCCGGGCATCGCGCGGCAGCGTGAACGTCACGCGCGCCTGATTGGCGCTGGGGTTCGGATAGGGACTCTCCATCTGCAGCGTCAGCGGCGAGCGGGGATCCACGTCGACCGCTTGGGACACCGTGACGGCGAAAGCGGTGCCCGCGACAGCGCCGAACCAGTTCCACGAATCGCCGTCTGTGCTGCCGTCATTGTTGTCGCAAAGTGCGACAGCCTGGAAGTTGTAGCTGCCCTCGGCGACCGGCGCCTGCCAATCGAAGCTCCACGAGCGCCGGAGGTTGTCGCTGTGCACGAGCTCGGTGGACGACAGCTTGGTGCCAGTGCCTGGAACCAGGGTGCCCGCGCTCGCCTTGAGATCCACTCCGCCGGTCGAGCCGGCTGGATCGCCGCTCACCGTCAACGTGTAATGCGCGGTGAGTCCGGGTCCGACGGTGGTTGGCCCGGCGATGTCCACGACCACATTGCCGTTGCCGTTGGCGGCGGCGCCGTGGCAGGAGCAACCGGTCGCCAACGCGTATTTGCCGGAGACTCCGTTGGAGTGAGCGGCCAGTCTTCCGGCGCCGGCGGCCACGGCGAGTGCGGCTAGAACCAGACCGGCGGTGATTCTCCTAGTCGAGTTGCTTCTCATGGGGCGCCCTCCTTGGATCTGGGTTTACGGGCGCCGAGAGCAGCATAGGGCGTGCCCTCGCCGAGATCCGACCTGGCGGCGACTCGAGCCCGCGAGCGGAGAACGAGCCGGGCCAAAGTGTCGGCCCAGCGCCGCCAAGTTGTCGGGGGGCTCTAGCGAGAAAGACGCAGGAGAGCCCGGCGCAAGGGAAGATGGCGGTCGAAGAGCAGCACGAACTCGGATTCTCGCGCGTTCCACTTGGCGCGGAGGATGTCGGCGAGCGCCCGGCGATCGGCGCTCGACCAGCGCTCGATTCCAGGCAAGGCGACGACGAGCGGTCCCCAGCGCTCCCACGCCAGGCGCTCGCTCGCGCGTGAACGGCGAGCGCCGAGCAGGCGCTGCGCCTCATCGGCCGCGTCACGCACGCCGCGCTCGCGATCGGCACCGTCGCGCTCGGCCAGACGCTTCGAGATGGCGAGGCCGATGTTGCCGAGGGCGACGCGCCCGAGAACGTCGGCGCGCGGTCGGCGCGAGTACCAGTAGAGATTCTCGCTGGAGAGCTGAACCAGCTGGGCGAGGCTCGAGCGGTGCGCCGGGCGGCGCCTCATCGCGCGTAGCTCTCCGGCCAGCACGCGCTTGACCTTCGCTGCATGCGGGCGGAATCCCATCTTGTAGTAGAACCACCAGGCGCCCGAGCGCAGGCCTTCCTCGTTGTCCTCGCCGAGCTGGTCGGCGCCGATCGTATAGGCGTCGGATCCAAACCACGCGCGCGCCAGGGCGATCACGCGGCCGAACACGCGGCCCGCTTCGCCGCCGCGGAACGTCTCGAAGACGTTGAACGCCACTTCCGAGCTGCCGAACAAACCCGAGAGCAGCACGTAGCCGACCGGAATCCCGTTCTGCAGCGTGAGGAATCCGTACGCGGACTCGAGCAGGAGGCGCCGCTCGGGTACCACGCCCAGGCAGGCGAATTGCAGACCATCGCCCGCGTCGGCGAGACGCACGTCTTGGGGATCGGCATGCTCGAAGACATTGAGATCGCGGCTGCGCGTGATCATGGCGCCGCGCGCCAGGGCGATCAGGCGGTCGGCTTCGCGGGCGCCACAGGAACGGATGCTGACCAGCGGCCTCCGCCACTCGGCCGCGAGATCGGGGCGCCGGCGGTCGAGGCCTCTGGGGCGCGCGGCCAGACCCGTGACTCGCAGCCGATCGCGCGTGCGCGAGGGCGTGCCGGGTCCCGGTGCAAGAACGAGCGGGAGATCGAGCCGCTCGTACACGAGCTCCTTCACGAATGAGTCGCCGGCGAGCGCGGCGAAGCGGCGCACCAGGAAGGCGCCGTCCGTCTCGTCCTTGCGCTTGAGACGGCGAATCCACTCCTGCGCAGCACCCGTCAGCTCGTCCAGCGCCACGCTTTCGGCATATGGAAGGAGGAGGGCGAGCAGAGGCTCGAGATCCTCTTCCTTGTCGAATGACTCCCAATCCACGCGCAGAAGCTCCGGCCAGCGCCGCGCGATCCACAGCGCGGTGAACCAGAAGAAGGGAAAGTGGATCTCGGTCCCGGCGATGCCGGAGTTGGCGAGAGCGTGGCGGAAGCGGCGGAGATCGGCCCGGCGGTCGAAACGGTCGAGAAGCGAGATCGCATCACGATGTTCAGCTTGGCTGTGCGGATACGCCGCGAGGAAGAGCAGCGCTTCGTGCAGGCGCGTGATGTCACGCGCCGAGGACAGCCTGGCGCGCGACAGGGCGCGAACCGCCGCGGGATCACCGCCCGGCTCGCGCCTCGCCCATCGCTCGAGCTGTCGAAGCGCGCCGGCCGCGGTCATCGGGCGGCCAGTATGCCACAGGAAAGTTAGTCGGAGAGTCCCGGACTCCGCACCGGAGTGACCTCGAGGGCCAGGCGCTGGCCGCGCCGCAGGAGGTCGAGCCGCCCCGCCTGGCCGATGCGCTCGGCGGTGAGCAGGCGATGCAAGTCGTCGATGCCGCGCACCGGCTCGCCGTCGAAGCCGATGATGATGTCGCCCTCGGCGAGCTGGGCCCGTTCCGCAGGCGAGCCCTTCTCGATCGAGAGCACGAGCACGCCGCTCTCCACCGCCAGCTCCAGCCCGTACACGACGCGCCGCGCCAGCTTGGCGTTGTGGCCACCGAAGCCGATCCAGCTGCGCCGCATCTCGCCGTTCTGGATGAGATGGGGGACCACGAAGCGCGCGGTCGAGATGGGCACGGCGAAGCACAGGCCCTGCGCGGGCAGGATCATGGCCGTGTTGACGCCGATGACGTCGCCGCGTGAGTCGACCAGCGGTCCGCCCGAGTTGCCGGGATTCAACGCCGCGTCGGTCTGGATGATGTTGTCGATCAGACGTCCCGAGCGCGAGCGCAGGGACCGTCCCACGGCGCTCACGACCCCGGCCGTCACCGTGTACTGGAATCCGTAGGGATTGCCGATGGCGATGGCGAGCTGCCCGACCTGAAGCGAGCGCGAGTCGCCGAGGGAGGCCGCGGGCAGGTCGCCGGCCGAGACACGCATCACGGCGAGATCGGTGTCGGGATCGTCACCCACGAGCTGCGCCATGAGGTGGCGGCCGTCGAGGAGCGTGACCTCGATCTCCTTGGCGCCGTGCACGACGTGGCTATTGGTGAGGATGAATCCATCCGGTGTGAACACGAAGCCCGAGCCCGAGCCGGCCGCCGAGCCTTGCCCCTCACGCTCGCCGCGCACCTCGATGCGAACGACCGCGGGGCTCACGCGCGACGCCGCCGCCACCACCGAGCGCGAATAGGCGTCGAGCAGCGGAGAATCGTCGGGAGGCGTAGCGGGACCCTCCGCGGGGATCCCGTCCACCGGCTCGCGCAGCGCGTCCTCCACCAGATGCAGATGGGCTTTCAGGTTGGTTCTCCGATCCACGGCGTCCTCCACGACCCGGCCCCTCCGGGTGCCTTTGAGATGACGACAGCCCCCGCCCGTAGCGAAATTCCTGTTTCGAAACCGGTAAGTCCTGC
>DASYSL010000142.1:0-6388 GCA_036003365.1 Candidatus Eiseniibacteriota bacterium | reverse complement strand
GGCCGCGCTCCGACGCGGTGCGCGCGCAGCTCCAGCGCGACGACCTCGAGTCCGAGGTGCTCACGTCGGCGGCCGAGCGCGATGCGCTGGCGCGCGAGCTGGCGCAGCTCGTGGGGCGAGCACCGGGCGAGCGCGTCTACGTGCTCGAGCCCGAGGCGAGCCTCGAATTCATGCCCACGGCGGACGACTCCCTGGCCTTGGCCGAAGCGCTGGCGCGCGCGCCGGAAGTGAGCACGGCCAGCGCCGAGGTGGCCAAGAGCCGCGTGGCGCTCGCCGAGGCGCGGGCCAAGAACGCCTGGCACGTCGATCTCGCGGCCGACGCCGGCCTGTGGGGCGCCGACCTCACGAAGTGGGTGCCCGACGATCTCCGGCAGGAGGATCCGGGCGCCACGTTCGGCGATCGCTTGCAGCGCGATCTCGGCGCTTCCATCTCGCTCCAGTTCAAGAAGCCCTTGTTCGACGCCACCACGGGCTTCGCGGTTCAGGCCGAGCAGGCGCGGCTGCGCGCCGCCGAGCTGCGTCAATCGGCCGCCCTCGCCGACCGCCGCCGCGAGATGCTCGACCTCCTGACGCGCTGGCGCACGGCCGCCGCGCGCGCGGACCTGGCGCGCGTGTCGCTGGGGCGCGCCTCCGACAACTTGACCCGCATGCGCAGCCTCTACGCGGGCGGCGCTTCGAGCCTGCTCGAATTGCTCGACGCGCTGCAGCAATGGGACGACGCCCGCGACCGCCTGGCCGACGCGCGCTCCGACGCGCGGCTCGCCCACTGGGAAGGGGAGATCCGCCGATGAAGACGTGGATCGTTCTGCTGGGCGTGCTGGTCGCCGGCTGCTCGCGCGGCGGGGGCCAAGAGGCGGACAGCGAAGGCGCGGGCGCTCCGGTGCCGGTGCGCACGATGGCGCTCGAGAGCCGCTCGTTCCACGACGTGCTCTCGGCGCCGGGGCAGTGGCAATCGGGCAGCGAGCTCGTCATCAACGCGGCCACGGCGGGGCAGCTCGAGGATCTGCGCGTCGCGGTCGGGGACCGCGTGAGCGCCGGGCAACGCGTCGGCACGCTCATCCCGCGGGATTCGTGGGCCGGCCTCCAGGGCGCCAGGATCCTGGTCGGCGAAGCGCGCACGGCCGCCGAGCGCGCCGACGGCCAGCGCGCGCTCCACCTCGCGCAACGCGATCTCGTGCGCGTGCCGCTCGTGGCGCAGGAGGCGGGCGTGGTCATCCGGCGCTCGGCCGAGCCCGGCTCCTCGCTCGCTGAAGCCGCCGAGATCTTGGCCATCGCGCCCTGGAGCACGGTGGTCTTCGAGGCGCACGTGCCGGCGGCCAAGGCCTCGATCGTGCGGCCCGGCCAGGCGGCCTTGGTCGAGGTCCCCGACGGGGCCACGCGCGTCGCCAAGGTCGAGCGCGTGCTGCCCATGGCGTCCGAGGCCGATCAGACGATCCTCATCTGGCTCAAGCCCGGCGTGCTCACGCCCTCGCCCGCGCTCGGTCGCTTCGGCACCGCGCAGATCACGCTGGGCCCGCCGCGCACCGCACTCGCGGCCCCCGACTCCGCCGTGATCGAAGACGATCTCACGGGTGAGCACCGCGTGGCGGTCGTCGACGCGCAAGGCGTCCTCAACTGGCGGCAAGTGGCGATCGGCATCGCCGAGAACGGCTGGCGCGAAGTGTCGGCGCCCGGGCTCGCGCCCGGCACGCGCATCGTGGCCGAGGGCCAGCGTGGGCTGGCCGACGGCACCAAGGTCGCGGAAGCGAAGTGATCCGTTTCTTCCGCTTCCTGCGCGCGCAGCGGCGCGCCGCCGACGCGCTGCTGGCGGCGGCGGTGCTCATCGGGCTCGTGATCGGCCTGCGCTTGCCTTCGGCCATCCTGCCCGAGGTCACCTTCCCGCGCGTCAAGGTCGTGGCCGAGAGCGGCGAGCGCCCGGCCCAGGAGATGTTGCGCGCGGTCACGCGCCCGCTCGAGGAGGGGCTTCGGCTCGTGCCCGGGGTGCGCGAGATGCGTAGCACCACGAGCCGTGGCTCGGCCGAGTTCAATCTCGATTGTGCGTGGGGCTCGAACATGGACCTCACGCTGCAGCGCGTGCAGGCGCGCGTCGACGCCGTGCGCGGCACCTTGCCCGACCAGACGCAGGTCGAGACCCGTCTCATGAGCCCGGTCGTGTTCCCGGTGATCGGTTTCTCGCTCACCTCGCCGACGCGCAGTCTGGCCGAGCTGCGCGACCTGGCGCGCGTGCGCTGGCAGCCGGCGATGTCGCGGCTGCCGGGCGTGGCCCAGGTCATCGTGCAGGGCGGCGATCCGCTCGAAGCCACGGTGACGCTCGATCCGGCGCGCCTCGAGGGCCGCCACCTCGACGCGCCCACGGTGGCCGAGGCCATCCGACGCGCCTCGGATCTGCACACGGTCGGCCTTCTCGAAGCCAACCGTGAGCTCTACTTGAGCCTCGCCGACGCGCGCCCCGCCAACCTCGATGCGCTCGGTGAGGTGCCGGTGCCGGTGGACAGCGGGCCGCCGGTGCCGCTCGGCCAGCTCGGCAAGATCGCGCTCGTGCCCGCGCCGCGCTTCACGCGCTACGCCGCGCACCGCCATGAGGCAGTGCTCGTCAATTTGCTGCGCCAGCCGGCCGCGAGCACGGTGGCGCTGTCCAAGGCGGCGCACCGCTGGATCGAGCAGAACCGCAACACGCTGCCACCCGACGTCAAGGTCGAGACCTTTTACGATCAGGCCGACCTGGTGCGCGCCTCGGTGAACAGCGTGCGCGACAGCTTGCTCGTGGGCGCGCTCATGGCCATCGCCATCGTCGCGTTCTTCCTCGGCAGCCTGCGCCTCGGTCTGGCCGCGGCACTCGTCTTGCCGGGGAGCATCGCGCTCACGCTGCTGGGCCTCGGGCTCGGCCATCAGTCGCTCAATCTCATGACGCTCGGCGGCATCGCGGCCGCCGTTGGCCTGGTGCTCGACGACGCCATCGTCGTGGTCGAGCACTTCGATCACGCGCTCGCCGCCGGCGCCGGCGCGGAAGCGGTCGAGTCGGCGATCACCGAGGTCTTTCCGTCCCTGCTCGGCTCGTCGTTGTGCACGCTCGCCATCTTCTTGCCGTTCATGTCGCTGGGCGGCGTGACCGGCGCCTTCTTCCGCGTGCTCGCGCTCAGCATGGCGCTCATGCTGACGAGCTCGCTCCTTCTCTGCGCTCTGGTCCTGCCGCGTGTGGGACGGGGAGCACGCACCGAAAAGAAGCACGGTATCCGCCACGCACCGGCATGGACCGAGCGCGCGCTCCAGTTCGGCCCACGTCACGGATGGGTGGGCTGGGCGGTGCCGCTCGTGCTCCTGGCGGCGATTCCCTTGCTCCTCCTCGGCGTGGGGACGGGATTCCTTCCCGAGATGGACGAGGGCTCGCTCATCCTCGACTACGTGGCCATTCCCGGCACCTCGCTCACCGAGACCGACCGTCAGCTGCGCCACGTGGAAGCCATCCTCGACTCCGTGCCCGACATCGCCGCATGGTCGCGGCGCACCGGCGACCAGCTCGGCTTCTTCGCCACCGAGCCCAACGTCGGCGACTACGTGCTGCGCTTGAAGAGCGGACGGCGGCGCTCGTCGGACCAGGTGGCCGACGACCTGCGCGGACGCATCAATGCCGCCGAGCCGACGCTCGACATCGAGTTCGGGCAATTGGTGGAGGACGTGATCGGCGATCTCATCGCCACACCGGAGCCGATCGAGATCCGGCTCTTCGGCGAGGATCGCGCCGTGCTGCAAGAGCGCGCGCGCCAGGCCGCCGATCTGATCGAGCACGTGCGCGGCGTGGTCGACGTGCGGAACGGCGTCGTGGTGAGCGGTCCCAATCTCGAGATCCAGCCCGCCTCCGGCGCCCAGCGCCTCGGTTTGAGCAGCGACGACCTGGCCAGCCAGCTCGAGGCTTATCTGCAGGGCATCGATGCGGGCGAGATCCAGCGCGGCGCGCGCTCGTGGCCCTTGCGCGTCTACCTGCCGCTCCCCGCCGACGCCAGCGGCGTCGACGTGCTGCGCCAGGCGCGCATTCCCGCCACCGCGGGCCACTGGGTGCGCGTGGGTGACGTCGCCACCATTGCCGTGCAGCCGGGTGAGACCGAGATCGAGCGCGACGACCAGCGCGAGATGGTGGCGGTCACCGGGCGGCTCTCGGGGCGCGATCTGGGCTCGGGCATGCGCGAGATTCAGGCCAAGATCGCCAAGAACCTTCCGCTCGCGCCCGGGATGACCGTGGAATACGGCGGGCTGTGGCGCGAGCAGAAGTCTTCGTTCCAGGGGCTCGCGACCGTGCTGCTCGCGGCCACGGCCTCGGTGCTGCTCCTGCTCTTGATCTCGTTTCGCTCGTGGTGGGAGGCGGGCTCGGTGGTCGTCGTCGCCGTGGCGTCGCTCGTCGGCGTGTTCGCCGCACTGCTCGTCACCGGAGTTCCTTTCAACGTCACGAGCTTCGTGGGCGCGGTGATGATGGTGGGGATCGTGGCCGAGAACGCCTACTTCCTGGTCATGGAGCATCGCCGCGGGCTGGCCGCGGGGGAGACGGCCGGAGAAGCGGCGACCGCGGCGGCGCGGCGACGCGCGCGGCCCGTGATCATGACCACGGCTGCGGCGGTGGCGGCGCTCACGCCGCTCGCCCTCGGCATCGGCTCCGGGTCGGCACTCCTGCGCCCGCTCGCCATCGCCGTGATCGGCGGCTTCATGGTGTCGGCGTTCCTGCTGCTCCTCGTGCTTCCGTCATTGCTCGCGCGCCAGAAGGCGCCGACGCTTTCGTGAAAACGGCTTTCGCCGTCCTTCTCACGCTGGCTCTCGCGACTCCGGCGCTCGCCGATCCTGCGGCCGACAGCACCGCGACCGCGCACCGAAAATCGCACACGCTTCTCTGGGGCGCGGCCACGGTGGTCGCCATCGGCGGCGCCGCCTGTCTCGACCGCACGATCGAGGAAGAGACCGACGAGTCCCACACCGCTTTCGAGGAGGGTCTCTCCGATTTCGCCGAACCCTTCGGGAACGCCGCCTTCGTGGGCGCGGCACTCGCCGTGACCTGGGGCGCCGCCCATCTCACGGACAAGCCGTCGCTCGTGCGCTCCACGGTGCGTATCGGCGCGAGCGACGTCACGGCCAGCCTCGAAGCTTTCGTTCTCAAGAACGCGATCGGCCGCAAGCGTCCCAAGGATTCCCCTGGCGATCCCTTCCAGTTCGAGCCCTTCAGCGGCAACGAGTCCTTTCCGTCAGGACACACGACGATCGCGTTCTGCACCGCGGTGGCCATCGATCGCGAGTCGAAAGCGCGCTGGGTGCCATTCGTCGTCTATCCCATGGCTGGGCTCGTGGGATGGTCGCGTATCCACGATGACGAGCACTGGACGAGCGACGTGGTGGCCGGCGCGGCCCTCGGCTCGTGGACCGCGACCGCGGTCGAGAACCATTTCGAGAAACACGGCATGGGCTGGTTCCAGCGCTTTTGCTGGACCGTGACTCCCGAGCCGCACGGATGGAGCCTCGGCCTTGCGACCGCTCTGAACTGACTTGTCGCGCGCGAAATCAATGCGCGGCGCGCGAGCTGACGGCGGCGAGCTGCTTGTTCAGGTCCGGAATCGCGGTCGCGACTGGCGAGCCCACCCAGAGCGGCTTGGGAATCCTCTCCACCCAATGAGCCCCGGCCTTGTAAACGATCGCCATGTCATAGGGCATGTGGCCGCCGGTCTTGAAATCGTGGAAGGCCGTCATGCCGCTGTCGGCGGCCGCGCGCACCATGGCGGAGAGGTCGCGCGCGGGATCCCAGTACTGCTGAACGCGACCGTCCTTGAGAAGACCGGAGATGTCCGCGGTGGGCGGGTCGATATCGTTTTCCAGCACCGTCGCCCACACCACGTAGACGCGCACATCGCCCTTGGGATTCTGCGCCAGGAAGGTTTGCAGAGCGGAGGCCCCCCGCTGGCATTCCTTTCAAGTAGGGGAAAGGAGGACGAGAAGGCGCGCGTGATCGGACTCGGCGTTGAACGTTTTGATGAGCTCGGCAGGACGCACGCTCGACAACGTTTCATAAGGTTCCGGGTCGGCGTGCGACGCGACCGCAAGCGTGAGACCGAGCACGATTGTCATCATCCCCGCGCGCATCGTTCCTTCCTCCTGTTTTCACTCTACGCCCGTCACGAGCGCCGTGTCCCCGCGGCGGACAAAATCTTTGCCCGTGGGGTTGACGGAGGCGTCCCGTGGCGCGAATCGTGAGACATGGCTCTATTGCAGGCCCTTCTGGCTTGGATCGGTCGTTCCCTCGGGTCCTTACTGAACACGCTGTTCGGCTGGGCCGTGCTGGCGCTCTTCGGCCGCACGTATGGAAAGGTGCACGCCCTGCTCATCGTCCTCACCGCGCTGGCCGCGCTCTGGCCGA
>DASYSL010000141.1:0-2935 GCA_036003365.1 Candidatus Eiseniibacteriota bacterium | reverse complement strand
GCGATGTCACTGAAATGCTGTCACGGCAGGCAAGTGGGTCAATCGCGAAATATGACCACTTGCATGCCGTGCGGCCACCCATTGGGCGCGGTGCGGAGTGTGACCACTTGTCGGTGAGGGCTAGGACGCGCCCAGAAAGTCTCCAACCACCTGGGCGAACTTCTCGGGCTCCTCGAAGTAGGGCAGGTGGCCGCTGTGCTCGAAGACCTGCCAGAGGGAGCCGGGGGATGGCATTGTGGATCTTCCAGGCCGTGCTCGGAGCCACGTTGATGTCGTAGCGCCCGGTGATGACGAGCGTGGGCATCTTGAAGGTGGGAAGCACCGGCCACATGTCGTACTTGGCGAGATCGGCGTTCAGCGCTTCGTTGACCTGGCGGTTGTATTGGTACGTGCTCGACCGCGAGAGGAACTCGTCGCGCTTTTCCGTCGAGACGAACAGCATTTTCAAGTATTCATGCAGGCTTTCCTTGCCCGAAGCCGAGTCGCCGAGGGCGTCGGCGAAATCCAGGCGGCCCTGACGGTCGACGCCCTCGGGGAAGATGTACTTGAAGATGAACTCGGTATCGGCCCACTTGGGGGCGGCCGAGTCGGTGATGATGAGATGGGCGACGTGCTCGGGATGCCGCGCGGCATAGGCCATCACCAGATAGCCGCCCCAGGAGTGCCCGAGCAGGTCGATCTTCGCGGCCCTGAGCTGCTCCCGCAGCGGGTCGAGATCCGAGATCTGGTCGGCGAGCGTGCACGACTCGTCCTTGGCCAAGGCGCCGGAGTGCCCGTTACCGCGCTGGTCGTAAAACACGACGCGCCGCCGCTGGCCAATGTGATCCCACGCGTCCGAGCACAGCACATAGGTGTGATCGAAACCCGGCCCGCCGTTCACCATGACCAGCGGCCGGCCCGTGGCGCGGCCGCGCACCTCGTACCAGATCTTGGCGCCATGATTCGTGAGCGTGGCGCCCGCACCGCTGGGCGCCGCCGGCTTGGCGTAGGCGGCTGGCGCCAAGGCGAAGGCAAGGAGCGACACGAGGGCCCATGCCACGCGTGACTTCATCGAGGGACCTCCTTAAGGAGAAGGAACCGCGGGCTTGGGCGCCGCGTCGGCCGCGTCCCAGCTCCACACGCGGCCGCGTGTGAGATCGATCCACTCGCTGCGCCACGGGCCGCGCTCGCTCCACGCCACCTCGAGCCGGTGGGGCAGCCGCGCATCGAGGAGCGCATAGCGCGCCTCGCCGCGCGCGTCTGCGAGCAGGGGCAAGCCGTCGAGTCGCACGGTCGCGCCTGGCGCCGGCCCACCGGAGCGGGTGACCAGAACGCGCGCCGATCCCAGCGAGTCACCGCGCGCGCCGAATTCCTCGGCCAGAGCCAGGTAGAGCGCGTACGCCTCGCGATGGCGCCAGCCCGGATCGAGGAAGCGCAGCTCATCGCTCGAGCGCGCGAGATCGCCCGAGCGAATCGAGATCGAGGGCACCGACGTCTGCTGCAAGACGTAATTGGCGTCATCCATCATGATCGGAGGACGGCGCGAGCGCCCGGTGGTATCGGCGCGCAACGTATCCGCTGCTTCCGCTTCCCAGATGCGGCGGTGCACACGCGACGCGAGCGCCCGGCCGCCGGCGCTGCTCGGGAAGTAACCCACCGCCGTCGGCCCGCCGAGCCGCCGCGCGATGCGCAGCAGGCGATCGGAGCGGAACTTCTCCGAGGTTTGCACGCGCGACAGCGCGCTCACCGAAGCATCGCTTTCGCGAGTCAGCACGACGGCAGCGCCCGCGCGCTCGAGATCCTCGCGCAGGATGCGCGCCACCGCGAGATTCACGATCGCGCCGCGCACGCCGGTCGGGCCCGTGCCGCCGGATTCGTCGCCGCCCCCTTCGGGATCGAGCGTGATGCGGCGGCCGAGCAGCGCTCCGCCGACCACGGGAGAAACCAACGCATCGCCGCGATCCATCCGTCCGGTATCCAGGAATCCGGGCGCGCTCACGCGCAGCGCCGCCTCGCGCGAACCGGGCACCGCGAAGAAGCCGTCGGCATTGGTGGCGGCGGCACTTCCGCCCTCGAGAGCAACTTGCGCGCCCGCCAGCCCGGCGCCCGTATCGGCGCGCCGTACGAATCCGCTGCGCCATGCCGACGCGCTCGCCGGCAGCGCCACCGACGTGCGCAGGTTCTTCCAATGCGCGGTGAGCGCGAGGCGCCCGCGCTTCTCCACCGGTGCCAAGTAGTAGCGCGCCTCGCCCGGGCCGCTCGCCGTCATCTCCTTGAGCCATGCGAGCCCGGTCACGCCGGAATCCCAGTGAATGTCGGCCGCCTGCAGCGTGTCGGCGACCGGCCGATCGAAGCGATCCAAAGCCCGCAAGCGCACGGAAATCGGCCCGGCGACCGAGCTCTCCGGCCAGGCGTCGGCTTCGAGCCGTACCGCGGGCATGCCCACGTCCAAAGTATCCACGCGTGGCGCCGAATGATTGCCGGCCATGTTGCGCACCTGCACCCAGGCGACGTGCGCGCCATCGCTCCACGGCTCGGCCGGCGCGTAGCGCAACGCGAAGCCGCCTTGGTCCGTCGTGCTCATGGTGACGCGGGACGCCGCCACCGTGTCGCCGTCCACCAGCCAGCGCAGGCCGTCGACCGCGCCGGTCCCGCGCGCCACGAGAGGCCGCTGCGAGCTAGGCCCGCTCCACTGCGGATCCCACATCACCGAAGCCACGCGCGGCACGCCGTCCTTGAAGTAATCGAGCAAGCCCATGAAGTAGCACTGGGCCTCGAGCTCGGTGGCCGAGGAATCCGCGAGCCGCTTCTCGGTGGGTGGATACGTGAGGTACGACGCCTCGCCAAGCACCGCCGCGGTCACGTGCGTCTGGCGCAGCACCGCATAGTTGCCGGGCAGCAGACGATCGGACCCGGTGCGCAGACCCATGACCATGCGACGGTGGATGCGCTGCGC
>DASYSL010000140.1:0-12579 GCA_036003365.1 Candidatus Eiseniibacteriota bacterium | reverse complement strand
TCCAGCAGCGCGAGCACCGCCCGCTGTCGCTCGACGATGGCCGAAGTCGTATTGACCGCGGTGAGGAGCACGGCGTCCATGTCGAGGGTCGAGGTCAGCTCGCGGCTGATCTTGAGGAGGGCGTCGAGATCGCGAAGCCGGTTCTGGTTCTGGGCGAAGAGAAGCGTGCGATCGAGGGCCAGAGCGCCCTGGGTCAGCATGTTCTCGAGGAAGAGACGATCCTCCTCGGTATAGCGGGCGCCGTCAGTCCTCCGTCCCAGTCCCAGCACGCCGATGATGTGGCCCTCGAGAGCCAAAGGCAGGAAGAGATCGAGCGCAGGCTCGACCAGAGCTTCCGGATCTTCGGCCCGCGCCCCCGCCGCCCACTCCATGAAGGCTTCGTCGGCTTTGGCTTCGGCGGCGTCGAACGAGCGGCCCTCGTTCTCCACGAGCTGCAGCACCGCGATGTCGGCGAGGCTATGGGCGAGCTGCAAGGCGGCCTGACCGAATCCGAGCTGGGCCAGGAGGTGGAACGAGCCGTCGCCTTCGGCGAGGAAGACGGCGCCCCGCTTGGCCCCCACCGATTGCGAAGAGACCTGGAGCATCGCGACCGCGATGTCCTCGGCCTCATGGGAGGAAACGAAGCGCTCGGAGGCTTCGTTCACGGACAAGAGCCGGCTCGTCACCTCGGCGAGCTGCGAGTAGGCGCGGTCGCGTTCTTCGCGAATGCGGTCGATTCCTTGGTCGGTCATAGCCAGAAGTCCGCGCGCACCAGCTGCGCGTAGAGATGGGCCAGGCGATCGAAGAGACTCCGGGGAGGCGCCTCGATGCGCACGATGCCGGAGAGGCCGGGACGCAGCCGGCCCTCCGGATTGGCGATGGAGCCGTAGGCTCGGAATGTGCGACTCGATGTTTCGGATCCGGCCAGCGCGGTGGCGTTCGCCCGGTCGAAGCGCGCGTTTTCGGGCGCCAGGTCGACGCCATCGATCCGGAAGCGATATGCGCGGCCCGGATCGACGAGGAGGCGCAGCTCGGCGCGCCGGCCAATGGCCGCCTCCTGAGCTTCGCGCTCACTCAATGGAATCGTGACACGGAGCGAATCCATGCGACCGACGAGGAGGACCGAGTCTCCAATGGCCACGGTGCGCCCGTAGAGCGTGCCGGTGCGCGCGGAGAGAACCAGGCCTTCGCCGGGAGCGGAGAGCCAGGCCTCGTTCGAATGTCTGGTGGTGCGGCCGCTGCGCGCGATGGCGGCGTCGATCTCGCCCGGGAGCCCGCTGCGCTCCTGAAGCGCCCGCTCGCGCTCCTCCATGGTGGCGTTCGCGAGACTCGCAGCGGCCACCTGGCGCTCGGCTTCCCTCTCGGCCCCCGTGATGCGCACCAGGACGGTGCCCTCGCGAACACGATTGCCCTCGGCCACGAACACGTCGGAGATCGTGCCGCTCACCGGGGCACGCACCGGGACGGCGTTCATGGCGTCGAGTGCTGCCTCGTGGCGCGGCAGATAGGGCAGCGGGGTCACGAAGAGGGCGATGGCGGCCGCGGCTCCCCCCAGCGTGAGCGCCACGCGCCGGCGCGCGGACCCGGAGCGCTCCAGGGCCAAGAGCTTCACTCTCTTCCACGCCTTGCCCCAGTAACGCTTGGTCATCGCCAGCATGATGATCATGAAGATGACCACGCCGGTCTCGTGGAAGTTGCTGACGAACACGTGGCGCAAGAAGCGCAGCACGACGGTGAGGATGAGAATCGAGTAGGCCATGGAGGCCAGGCCGTAGATCAGGAACACGCGGCGCTCCCGGCGCGTGGCCCGCGGCACCTTGCTCGTGTCCCGCGTGAACAGCGAGCGGAAACGCGCCCCCACCCACTCGAACGAGCGCTCGCGCAGGCGGGGGATGTCGAGCCAGCTCATGAGCACGTAATAGCCGTCGAGCTTGATGAGCGGATTCATGTTGAAGATGAACCCCGAGATGCCGGCGAACAGCATGACGCGATAGGCGATGTCGTGGATCAGGAGATCGGGGTTGGTGAGCAGCCACACGAAGGTGGCGAGCGAGAACACCTGCATCTCCACGTAGGTGCCGGCGAGCGCCGTGGCGGCACGCGGCCAGCGATTCTCGAAGAAGTACGTGTCCGACACATCGCAGAACATGCCGGGCATGAAATACATGAGCAAAAAGCCGATCCGGCGCGGCTCGCCCCCGTAGTGATAGCAGCACAGCCCATGGCCGAACTCGTGGGCCATGATCGTGCAGAAGAGGGTCACATAGAGAATGAGCAAGTGGAGCGGCGTCGCGTTCTGCAGCGTGAACATGGCCGCCGCGTTGTGCCCGAAGAGCTCGCGCTGGTTGTAGATCAGCGCCAGCGAGAGCGCGAACACCGCGCACGCGAACACGACGTAGGTACGGTTGAAGAGAAAGCGCACGTAGGGATGGATGCGCTGGAAAGTGGGCAACGGATCGACGACGCCGAGCTGGATGTTGAGCACGTTCTTGAGTGACTCGGGCTCGAGCAGCCCGCGCCGCTCGACGCGCCCGCGCTCGATCAGCATCAGATTGCGCTTGAACGTGTCCTCGAGGAAGTTCATGCGCCGGAGCGACTCGAGCGCTTCATCAAGAAAGTCGTTCGAGAAGCGATACTGCGGGTAGCGGCGCCCCATCTCGGTCAGCACCTGGGAGGGCGTGCGCTCGCCGTCGAGCAAAAGGCACAGCTCGCGCGTCATGGGATGCTGGCGGTAGTAATCGCCGGTCATTGGATCGCGAATCGTGTAGCCCACGTCCCCCGCTTCGACGACGCGGCGGACGACGAGATCCTGGCGGAAACGTGGGCAGGCCGACTCGTACACGGGGTGACCCCTCAGCGAACCGAGGAGAGCTTGGCCTGGACCGGCGTGCCCGCGGCCGGCGGCAGTTCGCCCGAGGCGAGCACGAGATCACCGGGCGCGAGCCCCGCGAGCACGGGGAAGCCGTCGGCACGCGCGTCGCCGAGCTGCACCACCACCCTCTCGGCCCTGCCCTGGGCGACCCGGTAGACCGCCAGCGCGTTCCCGTTGCGCTCGAGGTAGGCGCCGCGCGGCAGGACCGCCTGCGTTGAGCTGTCGCCGCCTTTCTTGCTGGCGGCGAGGTCGACCAGGACTTCGGCGCCAGGGGCAAGCCCGGGGCCGGGCGCGACTTCGATCTCCACATGATGGAGGCCGGTGACCGGATCGGCGATCGGATTGGCGATCAGCACGTGGCCGGCTTGCGCCGGTGCCGCGGCGGTCGAGAGCGGCGTGATGCGGGCGATCAGGGCGCCGCCGGTTGCCCACGGCGTGAACTCCGCCGCGTTGAGATAGATGCTCGCGCGCAGGCGCGCCGTCTCGGACACGTGGAAGAGGATCTCGCCCTCATCGACCAAGGCGTCGGGCTCGGCGCGGCTCAACCGCACCACGCCTGCGATCGGCGCCCGCATCTCACAGCGCGCGCACTCGAGCCGCGCGAGATCCCGGTCGGCTCTCATGGCGCGGGCGTGAGCTTCGGCCACTTCCAGCTCGTGCTGCGAGATCAAATTGTCGGCGGCGGACTTGCGCGCGCGCGCGGCTTCGGCGTCGGCCTGGCTCGAGAGTGCGCTCGCGCGCTCGAGATCGAGGCGATACTCATCGTCTTCGAGCCGCGCCAGAACCGCGCCTTTGGGAACGCGCCGCCCCTCGATGACCAGAACCTGGCGGATGATTCCCTTGTGGCGCGCCACCACCGGCGCATCGATCCAGGGCTCGAGCACGGTGCGGCGCGAGTCGCCCGCATCCATCCCGGGACGAACGACCACGACGGAGACCGCGCGCGTCCCCTCGCGCGCCGTGGCCGAAACATCGTTGGAGGCTTGCGCGCGCGAGGCGTCGTCCACGCGGCTGCAGCCGGCGAAGGCGAGCAAAGAAAAGAGAATCGTGTAACGGCTGAGGAAACGGAACATGGCGCAGGGGCTCTCCGGGTAGGCAGTCGGGAACGCCGAAGCCATTCTAGGCTACGCGTTTACTGCGACAGAATCAATTGTGACCGGAATGGTGGGACTGCCCGCGGGGGCACTGGTGACACCCCGTGTTGCACTGCCCCCAGGGGCAGTTCGCGTCGCTTTTCGTAATTGCCCCCCAGGGGCAGCGCGTCGATTCTTTCGCTAGGACTGCCCCTGGGGGGCAGCGGGCCTACCTCTCAGCTCGTATCGCATGGCTACCGCCCCCGAGCCGAGCTCCAGGCGGCTCACGAGCTTCAAATCGAGGCGCTTCGACAGCCCCGCGAACAGAGTCGGGCCATGGCCCACGATGCGGGGGTGCACGATGAGCTCGTACTCATCGATCAACCCCAGCTCCGCCAGCGCTTGCGGAAGTGTCACGCCTCCCGTCAGCAGTCCCTTGCCCGGCTCGCGCTTGAGCTGCTGAACCGCATGGCGCAGATCCCCGCGAACAAGCTCCGCGTTCCAATCGACCCGATCCAGGGTGCTCGAGACGACGTACTTCTTGGCGGCGTCAATCGTTTGGGCGAAGGGTTCCATCCAATCTTCCATCCACTCGGGCCGGGCCCCGGTTGGCCCTGGCCGCCACGCCGCCTCCATCATTTCGTACGTCACCCTGCCGAAGAGCAGCGCATCGGCGCGGGCGAGGTTCTCGGCCGCATGGCGATGCAACTCTTCGTCGGCGATCCCCTCCCGATGATCGACGCACCCATCCAAGGTGACGTTGATGGAATAGCGCAGGGGTCGCATGCTCAGTGCACGCGGACGAGCTGCCCGCGCCGGACAGTCAGGATGGGGAGCGTGGCTTCCGCGTCTTCGTAGTGAACGAATCCGAGACGGCCGGCGCGCCGGCGCACGAGGGCGGCGAACGAAGCCGGCGAATCCGCTCCGGCCGCGATCGTCTTGGTGATCAGCTGGCCGGTGAGATAGCCGCGACGGACGAAGCGATCGGCGTCGAGGCCGTATGCGGCGCGGGCCAAGGAGTCGATGCGCGCGAAGGCCTGCTCGGGAAGCGCGTAGTCCGTGCTGACCGCCACCATGCCGTCGAGAAGCCGGCGCGTCTCAGGGTGAAAGCCTTGAGGATCGAGCGCGTCCGTCGCCAGGTAGGGTAAGAAGACGCCCTGTTTCATGAGCCCGCCCACCCAGAGCTCGCCTTGCTCCGGATCGAGCGGTAAGAGCACCGCGTCGGCGCGCACGCGCTTCAATTCGTTGGCGACCGCGCGGAAATCGCGCATGCCTGACGATGCCGGAACCCGGGCCACCGAAGCCCCCAGCTGCTTGGCCTCGGCTTCGAACGCGCCGAGAAATGCGGAATCCAGGTTCGCCGGCACGGCGATGATTCTGCGCTTGTCGTTACGCACCGCATAGCCCGCCAGCGTGCGCGCCTGCGCCTCGAGCGGCGCGCCGGTCTGGAACACGAGCGGCCCCGTCGCCCCCACCATCGGATCCGTCGCCGAGGGCGAGAGCAACGGCACGCCCGTCTGATTGGCGAGTCCGGCCAGCACGAGCGTTGGCACGGTCAGCACGTCGCCGACCAGGACTCCGGCGCCGGCGTCGAGCGCCGCTCTCCCCTCGCGCGCGGCAAGCCAGCCTTCGCCCGCAGTTTCGTGGATGTCGAGCCGGACCGGCGTGGCGGCGTGAGCATTGAATTCCTGAGCGGCGATTTCCAACCCCGCGCGGAGCGAGCGACCATAAGCCTCGTAATCGCCTGTCTGTGGCGAGAGAAGCGAGACGCGAAAGACACTCTGTACTGCTCCTGGGGCGAGAGGGATTGAGTCCGCGCTCGGAGCAGCGCCGGTGCGCTTGAGAAGATCCTGAAGTTCCTTGTTGGACGGGTCGCGGCTCAGCGTCACGAGCGCTTGGACCCGCGCCTCGGCAGCATGACCGCCTTCCAGCGCGGCCCGGGCGTAGCGCGCCTCGAGCTGCGAGCTGCGCCCTAGCCACGCCTGTAGGCAAGCGACCTGCGCCGCCGACAGGTGCGGAACGACATCCTTGAGGAGCTTGTCCGCGTCGCGCGCGGTCGCCGGAACATCACGCCGCGAGACGAGGGCGAGACCGGCAGCCTCGAGCCATTGCGACCGCTTGCGCATGCCGTCAGCGAGCGCGAGATACTGCGAGAGATGCTGCGGGTCGCTCTTGGCCCACGAAGGTGTGGCGGCTCCGCGCGGATCCGGCAGCGCCCAACCCTTGCCGCCCTCCGGAACTCCAGGCGCCTCCTGCGCGCGCGCCAAACACGCGAGCGCGAGCAAGAGCGCGGCCGAGACGAGTTGTTTCAGGGGTTGTACTTCCCGAAGTCCTCGGGGTCGAGATTCTCGAGGTAGCGGCGGAGCTCCTCGGCCTTCTCTTCCTCGGACTTTTCGAGCTGGGGTTGATGCTCGAGCAGGCGGTCGTCGACGAAGATGGGCGCTTTGGCGCGCAACGCGACGGCAATGGAGTCGGACGGACGCGCGTCGACTGACAAAACGTCGCCCCCATGCTCCACGATGATGTTGGCGAAGAACGTGTTCTCGCGCAGGTCGGAGATCAGAATGCGCGTGATGCGGGCCTTGAGACCTTCCACCAGGGTGGCGACCAGGTCATGCGTCAAAGGCCGCTGAAATCGCTGGCCGGCGAGCTCGCGCGCGATGGCCTGAGCCTCGTTCGTGCCGATCCAGATCGGCAGGACGCGCTCGCCCTCCATCTCCTTCAGCACCACGACGTGGCTCTTCACGCGCGGATCGAAGGCGAGGCCTGAGACCTTGACTTCGACGACCATGCGCCTGCCTCCCGCGGAGGAGGTGCGTCCCGTGATGTCCTGGGGCGAGACGTCCCTGCCGAGTGAATTGCGTTACGGCTTACGCGTCGCCGAGCCCGTCTTCGTCGAGTCCGTCTTCACCGGGGCGGTGGCCGCATCGTTGGAGCGATGCACGCCGCCCGGAAGATCGAAATTGGGCAACGCATCCGTGCGCATGTTCTCCAGCATCCACTGCGCGGAATGCGCGAGCTCGCTCTTGGGATAGTCCTTGAGGAGCTTCTTGAACGCGCTTTCGGCCTTATCGTAGTCCTTCTTCTCTTCCGAGTAAACGAAACCCACCATGAACTGCGCCTGCGGGGCCTGCTCGCTGTGCGGATATTGTTGCACGACGCGCTCGTAGCCGGCGATGCGCTCGTCGGTGGTGCTTGCATCTTGCGCGTCGCGGAAGAGATCGGCCGATGATTTCTGCCCGTGCAGGAAGCTGTCGACCACCGCCTGGTTGTAGCGGAACGACGAGCCCTCCTTCGCCTTTGCGAGCTGCGCCTTGTAGTAGTCCTCCTGCATTTGACGGCTGATCACGGACACGATGCGCGGCTTGGCCTCATCGAGCGACACCGGAGAAGCCGGAACGATCTCCTCGACCTGCACCACGTGCCAGCCGACATTGGTCTTGATGGGACCGACGAACGCGCCCTTGGGTGCCGCGAACACGCTCTCGGCGATGGCCGGCTGGCGCCCGAGGCTCGCGATCATGCCGCTGCGCTCGATGGGGCCGAGCTCGCCGCCGACATTCTTGGTGGCGCCGTCCTTCGACAGCGTCTTGGCCAGGGCCGCGAAATCGGCTCCCGCCTTGAGACGCCGCAGCACGTCCTTCGCCTGCGCTTCCGTGGCCACCTGGATGTGGCGCGCGCGACGCGTTTCGCCGGTCTGGAACATCGGTTCGGTCTTGTGCGCTTCGTAATACGCCTGGATCGCCGAGTCGCTGGGCGCGGGCGCTCCCTGCATCACGTCACCCAAATAGGTGCGGATGACGAGATTGCGCTCGGCCGCCTCGATCTGACGCGCCACTTCGGGACGCGCCGCCACGCCGGCCTTGGTGGCGGCCGACATCCACACGCGCTCCTCGATCATGCCGTCGAGCAGCTTCTGCCGCCCTTCCGGCGTGCCGAACTGCGTGCGATACGCGGGCGACAGATCGTCGAGCCGCCCTTCCAGGTCCTGACGCGTGATCGGTTGACCGTCCACCCAGGCCAGGATGTCTTTGGGATCCGCCGCCGTGGACTTGGCCGAAGTCGACGACTTCTTGTCGTCGTCCTTCTTCTTCGCCTCCACGACGTACGGCAATGCCAACAGAGCGGCCGCGACCAAGAGCGTGCGGGCAGTGCTGTGGCGGAACGTCATTGCGGGACGACCTCCACGGTGATGTGCGCGTTGACGCCGCCGAACAGGCGCACCGGAACCTCGAACGTGCCCGTCTGCTTCAGGTTCTCGTCGAGCTGGATCTGACGGCGATCGACCTCGAAGCCCTTCTTGGCCAGCTCGTCGGCGACGTCGCCGCCGCTGACCGAGCCGTAGAGCAGGCCCTCTTCGCCGACGCGAGCCGCGATGGTCACGCGCGTGCCGTTCAAGCGCGCGGCGAAGGCTTCGGCGTCCTGGCGCAGCTTGCCGTCACGCGTTTCGAGCGCCTGCGTCATGGTCTTGAGCGCCGCCGCCGTGGTGGTGCCGGCGGGCACCGCGAGTCGGCGCGGCAGGAGAAAGTTGCGAGCGTAGCCGGACGCGACCTTGACGGTCGTGCCCCGGCGGCCGAGGCCGGACACTTCTTCGAGCAGGATGACTTCCACGATCAGCTCCTTGTCGAACGCGAGTCGCGTCGCGCAAACGCCCAAGCGGCGCCGGCTGTGACTACGACTCCGGATCTTCGAGACGGTCCTGCGGACCCCGGCGCAGGTCGACCCAGACATCGATCAACCCGAGCCCGGTGGAGGTCACGGCCAGAACCGGCACCGCGAAAAGCAGAACGAACAGAAACAGCACCCAGATGATTCCCTGCGGCAGCCCGCGGGCGAGCAGCGCGAAGTCGAGCACCGCGATGCCCTGCAGGCAGTAGCCGAGACCCACGCAGAGCGCGAGATTCACGCCCGCGGGAACCAGGTCGGGGCGGCGGAGCGCCACCATGGCCAGAGCCACGAGCAGCACCCAGATCGCCCCTTCGGGCAGACGGAATCGCGCGAACGGCTCGCTGCCGGGAATCGGCTTGCCGGCCGCGCGCGCGGCGCGTCGCGCCAGGAGCACGGCCAGCGCCACGAGCAGGGCGCCGAACGCGAACAGGAACGTGGGCAGGAGATGGCGCACGAGCCAGGTCCACGCAATCGTCGCCTGATGAAGCCACTGCGCCATCTCGCCGAGCGAGCCGCCCTCGATGCCCATCTGCCGGTAGCCTTCGTAGGCATCCTGCGCGATGCGCTCGATGCCGCGCTGGGCCGAGTCCATGGCGGGCCCGTACAGCGAAGAGAACGGGAACACGGCGGAGAGCGAGAGCAAGGGCAGAAACGCCCAGAGCCCGCGCGCCGAGGGCGCGCCCTGGCCGCGCGCGAGCCCGAGCAGAGACGCCGAAGCCACGCCGCCCACGAGCAGCCAGGCCCAGATCGACGCGTATTCTCCCGAGACCACCATCCACACCGCCGCGCCCAATGGCGCCAGCCATCCCCAGCGCAGGCGATGCAGGTTGGCGAGGTAGCCGAGCGCCCCCAGGCCGGGCACCGCGAGCCACAGCACGTGCCACGGCGCCGGCGTCTCGAGCGCGCCCACGGCCATGAGCAAAGCCGGCAGGGCGAGTCCGAAGGGACGCGGGCGCGCGGGCTGCGCGGCCACGGCGGGTGCGACAGGCGCCACGGAAGTCACGGTGCGTCGACTAGCGGTACGAATCGCTCGTGAACGGAACCATGGCGAGGATGCGCGCGCGCTTCACCGCGGTGGTGAGCTGCTTCTGGTGCCGCGCGCAATTCCCCGAGATGCGACGCGGCACGATCTTGCCGCGATCGGTGAGGAAGCGGAGCAGGCGCTTGTCGTCCTTGTAGTCGAGGAACGGCACCTTCTCCATGCACAGCTTGCAGAACTTCTTCTTGCCGGCCCCGCGGGCCTCGTTACGCGCCACGAATGTTCTCCTTTTTCAGTTCGATCCGGCGTCGCCGGATCCTTCTTCCTCGGAATCGAGGCCGGGGAAAAGCTCGCCTTCCTCCGGCCGCGAGCCGTGGCTGTGCGATTCGTGCGAGTCGTGCGTCGCCTCCGAATCGTCCAGCCCGGCGTCCTTCTCCAGAAACTGCACCTGGTCGGCGCGGATCTCGATCACCGTGTGCGAGCGCCCGTTGGCCACCCGGTAGCTCCGGCTCTGCAGCCGCCCTTCCAGATACACCGCACTGCCCTTGTGCAGCTGCTCGGCGCAGCGCTCGGCCAGCCGCCCCGCGGCGATCACGCCGATGAAGCTCGCGATCTCCTGCCATGATCCGTCGCGCTGCTTGACGAACCGGTTGAACGCCAGCCGAAACGCGGCCACCGGCGTGTTGTCCGGCGCGTAGCGCAGCGCGAAGTCCTGCACGACGCGTCCCGACAGGTGCACGCGGTTGACGCGAGCCAGTCGGAGGTCGGACACGGATCGCGCCGGCTACCGACTAGTCGTCGTTGTCGCGGTCGCGGCGCGAGCGGCGGCGCGGAGACTCGTCCTCGTCGCCATTGGCGCCGGGCGTCCCATCCTCGCCGACTCCCGCCGGAGGCGCGGCCGCCATTTGCGCCAGCATCTCCTTGTGACGCGGATCCACGACCACGGTGAGCACGCGCAGCACGCTCTCGTTCAGGCGCAGGCGGCGCTCCAGCTCCTTCACCGTGTCGCCCGGAGCGTGGTAGCGGATCAGCGTGTACACACCGTCGCGGCGCTTGCCGATCTCGTAGGCGAGGCGGCGGCGTCCCCACTTCTCGATGTCGCCGATGGTCCCGCCTTGATCACGGATCACGCCGCCGGCGCGCTCGACTTCCTCGTTGACCTTGGTGTCTTCGAGCGTGGGATCGAGAATGAAGATCGTCTCGTACTCGCGCTGATTGTCGGTCACGAACTCTCTCCTTCGTCCCGGGCTTCCGCCCGAGCTCTCTGGTTGAAGCGATTCATGGCGGCGACGATGCCGTCGCGCGCCCACGTCTCACAGGCTTCCACGGCGCTCTCGAGCGCCGCGTCGACTTCTTCCCGCTCCGCGTCGTCGAAGCGGGACAACACGTGATCCACCAGCTCTTCACCGCTCGCGTGGCCAACTCCGATGCGCAGCCTCGGATAGTCGGCGGTGCCGAAACGCTCCTGCACCGACGCGAGCCCGTTGTGTCCGCCGGTCGAGCCACGCGCCCGCAGCCGGATCCCGCCGACGGGCAGATAGATGTCGTCGCACACGATCAAACTCTCGGCCGGCAGCAGGCGCTCGCCCGCATGAGCTTCGTACGCCGCGATCGCCTCGCCGCTCTTGTTCATGTAGAGCAAAGGCTCGAGGATCAGGACCTCGCGGCCGGCACCCCCCGGAACCCGCGCGCGCCAGGCCGCGAAGGCAGGCGTGCGCGCGTCCGGTTTGGCCCGCCAGCGCTCGACCAGGCGGCGCGCCACGTCGAAGCCGACGTTGTGGCGCGTGCCCTCGTAACGGGAGCCGGGATTCCCCAGCCCCACGAGCCACACTTACTTCTTCTCCTTCTCTCCCTTTTCCGGCTTCTCTTCGCCCTCTTCCTTGTCTTCCTTGCCCTTGGCCGCCACCAGCTCGGGCTCGGCCGCCGTCGGCGCCGCCTCGGCCGCCACCGGTGCCTCGTACACGGTCGGAGGCACGCACGTGGCGATCGTCTGATCGCCTTCCGTGAGCAGG
The DNA here is from genome assembly GCA_036003365.1 of Candidatus Eiseniibacteriota bacterium. Lineage (GTDB taxonomy): Bacteria > Eisenbacteria > RBG-16-71-46 > RBG-16-71-46 > DASYSL01 > DASYSL01. The sequence goes on along the minus strand of DASYSL010000140.1, from coordinate 996 downwards.
GTCACGCCTTCCGGCAGCTTGAGGTCGCTCGCGTGCAGCGAGTCGCCGACCTCGAGCGCGGAGACGTCGGCCTCGAGGAAGCTCGGGATCGAGGTCGCCAGGCACTCGACCTCGACCTGCCGCGCGATGGTCTCGAGAATGCCGCCGCCGTCCTTGACGCCGGTCGCCGTGCCGGTGAAGTGGACCGCCACCTGCACGCGCACCGTTTCGGTGAGCGACACTTCCTGGAAGTCGAGATGGATGATGTCGTGCGAGATCGGGTCGAGCTGCACCTCGCGCACGAGCGCGGTCTTGTCGCCGTTCGAGAGCTTGAGCGACACGATCATGTTGCCGCCTTCGACGTGGCGAATGGCGTTGATGAATTCCTTCTGGTTCACCGTCAGCGGCGTGGCGGCCTGCCCGTGTCCGTAGAGGACCCCGGGAATGTCGCCGGCGCGGCGTGCGGCGCGCGCAGGACCTTTGCCGGCGCGGTCACGAAGCGCGCCGCTCAAGGGCACGATGGCCATGAAACGAACCTCCTGTGCTCGGCGGCGGTTGGCCGCAGAGACAAAAGCTCGCGGCACGGGGCCGTGAGCGCTCTTGGCTTCTGGTCGAACGAGGAAAAGAAACTCGCACGGATCGGACGCGTCCTGGGGGACGCGGCACCCGGTTCGAGCCCGGGTGCGGAGACGCCGTCCGCTTGCTGCTCTGGCGGAGGGTCCCGTGGAAACCTCACCGAGAAGCCCCTTTCCAGAAGGCTTGCCGGTCGAGGTCTCCGGGCGCCGGGGAGATCACCCCGGCGGAATGGGCAATATAAGGGATGGGCCGGATTTGGCGCAACCGGCGGGCCGCCGCTCGCGCAGCGGGCGGCCGTCGCTCACTTCGGACTCCCTCCCGGCCCTTATGATCCCTCGACATGCCGTACGGCATGTAGATGTTACTAAACTTCTGGCGTTAAACGCCTAAATTACCGGGTCAACCCGTCTTGAAACGGGTACTCCTATCAACGAAGTAGGA
>DASYSL010000139.1:0-17546 GCA_036003365.1 Candidatus Eiseniibacteriota bacterium | reverse complement strand
GGAGAAGGTCTGGTTGCTGAAGTGACGTCGGCAATGACAGCATTTGTAGCGCTGGATGACACATGGGTCAGCCAGGCGGGAGAAGGACCCGTTCTTCACGAAACGCCATAAGTGCCGGTCGTTTCGATGGAAGTAGCACTTCTCGTTGGGGCAATGAGGGGGCACTTGGGGGGCGGTCCAAGTGCGCATGCCCCTCCATCACGCACGAATCAAGCCATCCGCAATTTCCTGAGCACAAGGCTCAGCGAGCGGCCGTGCGGCGCTCGTTCTCCGCCGGCCAGTTGAGCTCCACGGTGATCGTGGTGGGAGGCGCGCTGCCGGCAGGCACCAGCGAGAGAAAACGGTGCAGGTCCGGCGTGGGCGCAATCCACAGCTGGTTTTCGGGCGCGCGAAACAGCTTTCTCGGCGTGCCTTCGTGGAACGTGGGCACGGTGGTGACTGGAACCGCCCACATGAAGCCGTCGATCGTGAGGAAGACCAGCTCCTTGCCATCACGCGACCACGCGCACCATTGCGACGACAGATCCGAGATCACGTGCTTCTCGCCGGGAACCGGGAAGGTCTGAACGCAGATCTGGAAATATCCCGCATCCGAGGTGTAGTAGGCGAGCCACCTTCCGTCGGGCGAGAAGGCACGCGGGATCTCCCCCAGGCTCGTGCGCAGATAGGGAATCGGCTTGGACTCGCCGGTCAGCGGCAAGAGCCAGATGTCCCAGCTGGTGGCCGGGTCCGCCTGCTCGAACGCCAGGAAGCGGCCGTCCGGAGACCACAGGTCGACCTCCTTGAAAAGCGCTCTCGATCGATAGAGTGGCGTCTCCGGAGCGCCGTCATCGACGTTCTTGACGAAGATGTCGGTCGGGCCGCTGCGATTCGAGCTGAACGCGACCTTTCGCCCGTCGGGTGACCACGTCGGATCGCCTCCGATTCGAGTCTGCGATCCCGATGTCAGCCGCGTCTCCAAGCCGGTGGCGCAATCGACGAGCGCGAGATCCACGTTGGTGGGCGAGGTTCTGCGCATGACCAGGAGTCGGCGTCCATCGGGCGAGAATCTCATCTTTTCGTAGCGGCCCTCCGGAACCGGGAGAACACCTCGAGGCCGCCCCTCGCGGTCGAGCCAGACGAAACGCGTGTTGTCAAGGATCGTGCTCGGATAGGCCAGGACTCCGGTCATCGAAGCCGAGGCGAGCGGCTGACCGATGCTCACGTCCGAATGAGGCGAGGGCCCGCGCGAAACCGGCTCGTCGAGCAGGCGCAACGACGCCCAGTCGACCCGTTGGGTCATGAGATGGCCGTCTCGCACCAGAAGTATCTGGTCCTTGCCCGCGACGATCGGGCTGGCTTCCGAGCGGACGAGCAATCGACGCGCTGGAGAGTCGATCGAGGAGACATAGACGTCGAACGCGCCCTCGCGCGCCGGCAGCGTGACGAACGAGAAGCGCTTGCCATCGGGAAGGAACTGCGGCCAGCGCAGCGCGATTTCGTGGCGTGACGAGTCGGGCACGGCCACGGGCACCGGCGAACCGCCCTCGGCGGAAATGCGCATCAAGCCACCCGTGGCTTGCGGGGCGAAGACGATCATGCCGCCTCTCCCCCACGTACCACCGCGTTCGTCGGGGGCCGAGCACAAGACCTCCGGCGAGCCGCCATCGACCGAGACCTTCATCAGCTTGGTGTTGGCGAAGAACGCCAGTTTCCGGCTGTCGGGAGACCAGAAGGGAGCGCCCGCGCCCTCGCTGCCCTCGATCACGTGCGCCGACAAGGATCGCAACGTACGCAGCCAGAGCCGGCTCACGTTGTTCGAGTCGGTCGCCACGAAGGCGAGCTGGAGACCATCGGGAGAGACCACGGCGCTCGTCGGATCGCCGTCCAGGGTCATGTGGGGCGGCGCGCTCACGGAAAAGCGGGTCACCGACTCGGGCGCTCGGACCTCGGAGCGGCGCACGAAGAAGGACGCGAGGAACAAGAGGAGCACGACTCCCGCTCCCGCCAGGAGAGCTGTGGTCATGTGGCGCTTCGGTCTGCGCTCTCCGGCCGCGATCGCTTCCAAGGCCGAGGCCATCTGGGCGGCGCCGGCATAACGATGGTCGGCGTTCGGCGCCATCGCCCGATCGATCACCGCGACCAGAGCAGGCGGCGCCTCGGGGCGCTCGGCCGCGAGAGAGGTGGACGGACCCTTCTCCGCCTCCGCCTTCAGCTGCTCCAGGGTGCGGGCCGCAAACGGCGGATGCCCCGTCAGTGCCCAGCGCAGCGTGACGCCAAGAGCGTAGATGTCGGAGCGCGGCGTGGGCTCTTCGCCCGCCAGAATGCCCGGTGACATGAAGATGGGCGTGCCCGAGGCTCGCCAGCCCCGGTCCGCCAGCTCCCATCGGCGCCCGAGCCCGAAATCGGTGAGCACGATGCGGCCGGTGCGCTCGAGCACGATGTTGCTCGGCTTGATGTCGCGATGCACCACTCCTGCCGACTCGATCGCCTCGAGAGCGTGGCAGAGGGCGAGACCGAGTCGGAGCACTTCGGCGGCCGGCAGGCTTCCCGCGCGCTCGATCTCGGCGGCGAGGGTCGTGCCCTCGAGGAACTCCATCCACATCCCGACCCGGCCGTCGTGCTCGGCGATCCCGTGCACGGCGACGACCCCGGGGTGGCGCACGCGCGCCAGAAGGCGCGCCTCTTCCAGGAGCGTCGAATCCTCGAAGCGGCTCTCCTGACGTTGCTGCACCTGGAGGAACTTCAAAGCCACTTCGCGCTGGAGCCACGGATCCCAGGCGCGCCAAACTTCGCCGCTCGCGCCGGAGCGCGCCAGCTCGAGAACCACGAGATCGCCCCACTGCCTGCGCTCGCCCCGGCGTTCCGCCGGCAGCGCAGCGCTCCCCTCCAGCTCTCCGGGGATGGGCGAAGCCTGGAGCGCGTGGAAGCCTTGCGCCACCTTTTCGATCTCGCGCAAGGCGCGCAGCGGCCCCTGCTCGTCGTCTTGGCTGACCGAGGACTCGGCCAACGTCCAATCCACGGGATCGCCATCGGAGATCGAGCCGGTCACCGACTCCAGGGGATCGTCAGCGCTCATGACCCATGATCTCGGCGAGCTTGCGCAGAGCGCGCTGCACGCCCATGCGTGCGGCTTCCGGGCTCGGGCGATTCATCGCTTCGGCGATTTCCTCGTAGCTCAATTCCAGCTCGATGCGCAGGTGCAAGAAGAGCTGTTCTTCTTCTCGAAGCTCGGCACAGGCTTTCTCGTATCGCTCGAAGAGCTCCACGCCGACGATCTCCTCGAGCGGGGACAAGCCGCGGTCGAGGAGATCGTCGGAAACCGGCTCGGAGCCGGCGCGGCGCGAGCTCCAGCGGATCTGATCCAGGATGCGTCGGCGAATCGCCTGCCGAACGTAGGCCTGGAAGCTCTCCGGCCCCCGTCCCTCGATGCGATCGAGGGATTGCAGCGTCTTGAGAAGGGTTTCTTGCACCAGATCGCAGGTGTCGAAGAGCGAGCGCGCATACGCCGGAAGGCGCCCGCACGCCCATCGCTGGAGACGGGGAAGATAGCGAGCCATGAGCGCGTCGAGGGCGGCGGCATCGCCCGTCTTCGCCTGCTGCAACAGGTCCGAGGTGACCAGGAGGTCTCGGGTCGACGCATGGATGTCGGGTCTTGCACCGGGAATCTTTCCGCTCATGCCGGCCCTCCGCCGACATTGAGGATAGGGCACCGCGCGGCGGCGCGTCGACGCCGTGCGGAAATCGAGGCTTCCCCTCGTCAGAGACAAACCTCGGGTCACTAGGGAACGCGCACGGCGCGCGCGGCGAGCTGGTGGCGACCGGTCGCGTCCGTCACCCAGGCGCGTGCGAAGTAGACGCCCGGCCCGCCGCCGATCGGGAAACGGTACTTGCCCGGCTCGAGCGGGCCGCGCTCGAGCTGAGCAAGGCGGCGGCCGGTCGCGCTATAGATCGAGACCTCCACCTGGGCCCTCTCGGGGAGATCGAGTGCCAACGAAGGGTCGCGCAGCGTTCCCTCGGCGGCGAAGCGCAGCTTCGCGGCCCTTCCTGCAACGGGCGGAGGAGGAACATCGGTGGTGGTGGTCTGGTGCACAACCGCACGCACGGTGGTCGGCCCATAGATCGCTTCCACGTAGGAAGGCGCGTTGACGCCATCGATGGTGACGGCGGCGAAGGTTCCATGCACGAAAGGCGCCGTGATCAGGGTGAGCGTGTCCCCGGCCGCGGGCGGATCGGCCTTCCAGGTGCGCAGATCGAGTGTCCCGGCGAGCGTGAGGCCGTCGTCGACGACGAGGGTGTCCTGCGCGCCATGCGCTTGCGCGCCGATGCGCATCGTGAGCACGGCGCTCGGCTGCATGAGGGGCCCGCGCTTGAGCTCGAGCCTGGCGAGTGAGGTCCCCATGTCCCATGAGCCGCCGATCGTCAGCAAGCCGGAGATCACCCCGTGCGCCGAAAGCTCGGCGCTGGGGAGCACTGTCAGGCCGGCTCCGGAAATGTCTCCCGTTCCCATGGTGAGGTGGCCGGCGAGATCGATGTTTCCAATGGGGCTCACCAGCCCGTCGTCCATGAGGCTGCCAGCGATGCGCCCGCTACCGTCGAGCACGTCGCCGGGGCGCAAGAGGCCTCCGTCGGGCAGGTAAAGCGTGCCGCCCGCCAGCAAAACATGGCCGAGAGGCGCGCCCAGCTTGTTTCGGAGCGCGACCACACCTTGGTCGACTCGCACCGTGCCGTTGGACACGAAAGCGTTGGCAATCGTTTTGTCTCCGACCCAGAGCGTGTCGCTCGAGGAATCGGCTGCGAAGACGCCCAGAGTGTCCGATGCATCGTCGAGCCGCACCAACCCGTCCACCGTGCCGATTCCGTGCAAGACGCCGCCGTGACTCAAATGGAGCCCGCCGTTCACCAGGCTGGAAAGGATGCTCCCGTGGAGAAGCTTGATCGTGCCCCGGCAATCCATGCTGTCGGCGGTGAGAGACGACCCACTCAGCTCGAGACTTGCGCCTCCGCCCCAGATCTGAAGGCCTCCGGCTCCCACGGTCAATTGGCTGCCGTGTTCGGCCAAGACGCTCGCTAGACCGGGCGTGGGCGTGTCGCCGGTGCCTCCGATCGAAAGTGCCTGGACGTCGGCGCCGGAAGAGAAGTCGAGAATCATGGAGCCGGCGGTGGTCGGACCGGCGAGCAGACTCATGCGACCGGTCGAGGACACGACTCCATTCACGCCCAGGCGGACCAGCCCGTTTCCTGGTCCCACCGTGATCGACCCGGTCACCTTCACCTCTGCCAACGTATCAGCGCTCAAAATGCCCGTGCCGCTCGTGGAGTCCGCGACAATGACGTTTCCCATCACGTTCAGGTAGTAATGGTCGAAGATGAAAGGGGACGAGACCACCCCGAGAGTTCCCCCGCCATTTCGCCCCACGACGAGGGCGGTGGCTCCTGAGCTGGCGATCTGGGAACCCAGACCTCCCTCGCCGAGAAGAGTCAGCGTAGGCCCCGAACCCGGACCGGTGATCGAAAGTGGACTCGCTTGATACACGTCCATGGTCTGACCGAGCGCGACCACGCGCAGGGACCCACCCTGCAGATCGAGAACGCAAGGACTGGAATGACTCTCGTACAGGCCCCTCTCCGCCAGAATCGTGCCCCCGAGATTCCTCAGCGTATCGGGCGCGCCGCCATCGTCGTCGCCCAAGCGAATCACCTCGACGCAGTCAACGGAGCCGACGTCGACCGCGAGCGTTCCTTGCCCGCCGGCCGCACCTGGAGTCTGGTTGCCACCGATGAACGTCGTGCCCACGACGATCAAGGAAGGCGGCCCCTGGAAGAGCCCGGCGCCGCGAAACAGGTGCAGCTTTCCCGCGCCACCGGCGCCCAGATACAAGTTGCGATCCGTGGTGATGTTGGCTTGCGCGCTGAGCTCCACATCGCCGGTGCCCTGCCGCCCGACATCGAGATCGCCCGCACCTCCGGCAGGATTCAAGAGGTGCAATTTCGAAACCGGCCCTCCGGTGGCCCGGCCGGTGACGTTGAGGATGCCCGTGGCGCCCGCGACCTGCGGAACCTGCATGAGGTCGCCGACGAACGACGCTCCTCCGCCAATGCCGAGAGTCGAAGTGAATCCGCTCGTGGTACCGACGTCGTTGTAAGCGTTTTGATTGGTCGAGATCGCCTGCGTGCCGTTGCCCGAGACGGTGAGCGAGCCGGGACCCACGGTGAACCATCCGGCGCGCGCCATGCCGGAGAGGATCGAAGCCGTGACGCCGCCGTCCACCTGGAAGGCGTTGCGCACGCGAATCGGATCGTCGCCGAAGAACTTGAGGGTGCTCGCGCTGCTCGCCGAAAGGGTCGCGAACGTATCGATGGGCGACACGGTCGTGATGGCGTAGATGATGCCCGATTGCCAGAAGCGCGTGTCGTCGTTCGGGCCAGGGAGCCCGGCAGGACTCCAGTTCACGCTCACGTTCGTGTTGCCGGTGCCCGCATTCCAGGTGTAGATGGCCGCGCGCGCGGGAATCGGGTCCGTGAGGAGAAGCGTGAAAAGCAGCAGGACGGACGCCTGCCGAATGAGCCGGGCGCTCATGGAATCGAGCCTCCTTCCCCTGGCAAGGGAGCGACGCTGGACCGATCGATTCGGTGAGATTCGGCCACGAAGCCGCTACAGAGAGTGACGTCTGTGCCCGTCAGGGCGAACGCGGCGGAGGGATACCGGCTCGTGACGAAGGGTCGAACCCGCGGTTTCCCGGGGATTTCCACGTCTGACAATCCCCTGACGCGGATTGGTCCAATGCATGCACAATGGCTTCAGCGGAGGTAAACCCATGATCCGGCGTGTGCGCGTCGCCCTGATCGGAATCGCCCCTTTTCTCCTGATCTCGGCCGGGTGCGCGAGCCTGGGCGGCGATAGCCAGTACGCATCTTCGCCCTATCCCCAATATGTCGACGAAACCATCTTCTACGCGCAGCTCGACCACTACGGCACGTGGGTCGACGTCGAGCCGTTCGGCATGTGCTGGACGCCCGACGACGTCGACTGGGGCTGGCGCCCGTATTCCTATGGCTCGTGGGCGTACACCGACTACGGCTGGACCTGGATCTCCGACGAGCCCTGGGGCTGGGCGACGTACCACTACGGCCGCTGGCTCGATGATCGGTACTACGGCTGGGTTTGGGTGCCGAGCAACGAGTGGGCGCCGGCGTGGGTCGCATGGCGATACAGCAACGATTGGATTGGCTGGGCGGCTCTCCCCCCCGACGCCGAGTGGGGCTCCTCCGGACTGAGCGGATATCAAGGCTCCGCCATTCCTCCCGAGCAATGGTGCTTCGTGCGCGGACAGCACTTCACCGATCCGGACCTGCGGGCAAACATCACTTCGAGCGCGCGCAACGCGACGCTGCTCGGCCGCACGCGTGACGCCACGCGCTACGAGCTCCGCGGCGGAAGCCCGGTCAACGAAGGCATCGACCTCGCCGCCATCGAACAGGCGTCAGGGCGTCGCGTGCCCCGGCTCACCATCGTGAACACGGGCGAGCCTCAACACGAAAAGTCGCAGGAGGTGACCGGCACCACGGTGCGCATGTTCAGGGAGAAGCTGCGCCCGACGTCCTTGACCCAGCTGAGCGTTCCCCGCTCCGAGCCACCGAGCAAGCCCGCTCCGAGCGCACACGTGATCGAGAGGGAACGCGAGGCCGAGATCCGGCAGGCGCAATCGGCGCAGGAGCGCGAGGAAGTGGAGCTGACCCGCGAGCACCAGCTGGAGCTGCGTGAGGCGCGTTCCGCTCAGGTGCAGCAGCAGATCCTGCAGCGCCAGGCGGCGGAGAAGAAAGCCTTCGAGGAGCGCAAGGCGAAGGAGAATCAGCGCATCATGGCGCAGTTCCAGCGCAAGCTCGCCAAGGCCGGCGCCGACACCACGCAGACCAAGGGTCCAGCGACCAGGCTCAACGTCAAGCACTGAACCTTAGGGCGCGCCCCGCAAAGCTTCGGGTGCGGCGGGCTCGGCGCTGCGCGCCTCGGCAATCCCTTCCATGAGATCGCGATAGAAGTTCGCGACCGCATCTCGGTATTGCGACTGCGCGGCCGTGAAGACAGGATTGTCTTCGACGTCGTCCGGCGACGCCAGCCCACCCTGGAAGCGGACGATGGTCATGCGCCCGTCGAGCGGCTGGATATCGACGACGCAACGCGCCCTGATGTTGCCGAGGAGAAGGCGGGCCAGCGGATGGCGGAACGCCTTCCACTCGGTCACCACACGCGCGTCGGTGGACGACGAGGCGACGACCCAGTGATCGGTCTCCAGCGCGCGCTGGGCGGCCGGACGGATCTCCTTGGGGGTGGCCTGGATCGTGTCGGCTCGCATCTCTCCGAGATAGACATGGGGTCGGGATGCGGGCGCACCTTCCCCCGGCGAGACGACAAGAAGAAAACAAACCCCCGTGAGCCCGGCGAGAACGGAGAATGGGAGAGGGGCAGGCACGCGGATCATCAAGGAGTTGTACAGCGGCGGACGAGCCGCGGTTCCGGTCAGCGGCCGGGCGTCGCCTCGGCGGCCGCCAAGCGGACGAGAAACGGCCTCTCGCGCACGCTATCCCCCGCCCCCTCGAAGTAGAACCGGCGAAAGCGCAAGTAATCCTCCCGCACCTGGTCGACGGGAATCGAGTCGATGGCGGCGCCGTAGCCGTCGAGGTAGCGCGGCAGATCGGGAAAGCGCGCCCCCCGCCGTCCCATCTCGGCCAGGATCGCCGGATCCCAGTGCACGACGTTTCCGGGCACGTCGTCGAACCAGATGCGGGTCCAGGGAACGTAATCGCCGAGGTGCAGGGCCTCGGCGTGAGCGAAGCCCAGCGTGAAGTCCACGCGACGCCGCAACAGATAGGAGACCGGCGCCGGCTTCTCGTGTCCGACGCGGCCGCGCCGGGCGAGCGGCTGGTGCGCGATCCAACGGTCGGTGAGCCCGGTCGCGCACTCGATGGCCACCTCGGGCCGAGCGTAATAGACGAGGCGCGCCTGGGAAGCGCAGTAAGCCACGGCCACCGGCGCGCCCGCGAAATAACGGCGCAGCGTGAGGCCCTGGCGGCGCTGCTCCTCGAGATCGTCGGCCGGATAATACAGGGGCTCGTTGGCGATGCCGCCCGGACCATCCTTTCCGGAGAACGGCTTGGGAGCGGCCGAGAGCGCCACCACCAAGAGCCCGGCGGTGGCGAGCTCGAGGCGCCGATGGCCGCGAAGCAGAGCCGCCAGGGCGCGCTCGAGAAGGATCAAATAGAAGGGCGTCGCGGGCAACAGCAGGCGGGCATACATGAAGTCCCCGCCCACACGGACGACATACACCGTGTAACCGAGCGCGAGCGCGGCGGCGAGCGTGAGCGATTGGCTCCAGTCCTCGTCGGAGGGCCGGCGCAGGAACAGCGCCACGAGCGCGAGCGGCAAGCCTGCGAGAACGATCGCGTATTGCCGCGCATAGAGCCCGAGGTAGAGCAGCCCCTGGCCGTACCAAGGGAGCCACGCCGACTTGGCGTACCAGGTGTTGGGCAGAAAGTCGTGGTAGTAAGCGATCCGCCAGGCGAGGAAGGGCGCGAAGACGGCGAGGAACGCCGCGGCAAAGGCGAGCACGGAGGGGGTACGCGGCCGCCGCGTCCACACGAGCCAGGCGCCGATGATCGGCGCCACCAGGATGGCCTCCGGGCGGGTCAGGGCCGCCAGTGCCGAAACCAGCCCGGAGAGCGCGGCGTTTCTCGCGCTCTTCTCGGGAGCAGTCGCGAGGCCATAGGCGGCGAGAACGAGGAACGTGACGCAAGCGGTCTCGAGGCCGCTGGTGGCGAAGATCGACAGGTCCTTGTGCACGGCCGCGAGCCAGCCGGCCAGGGGCAGGCCGAGCCAACCGCCCGCGTCGCGTTTGGCCAGCCGGCAGAGCAGTGCCACCGTGGCCGCGTAGAACACGATCCCCCACGCCGCCGACCACGCCTCGGGGCTCACGCCGAGCCGCATGCCGAGCGCGATCCAGATCGTCCACAGGAAATTGGAATAACCTTCGACGCGCTCGCCGGCGTTGTAGACGAGGCCGAGGCCGGCGTTGAGGTTCTGGGCGTAGCGAAACGAGATGAACGCGTCGTCGCACCACCACAGGTGGCGAATCGCGGCGAAGATCGCGCAAGCGAGGGCTGCGCCCGAGGTGAGCAGCCATGGCACGCGGCGCATCACGGCGCGGCCCCGCTTCGGGCCAAGGAATCGGCGAAGGCAGGCTGCGAGGAAGCCAGCATCTCCCAGGCGCGGCGGGCTTCCGTTTCGTGCCCCAGCGCGCGCTCGATGCGCGCCATGTAGTAGAGCGCGGTGGGATCTTGGGGAGCGTCGCTCAGCACGCGCGCTGTCCATGCGCGCGCGCTCGCGAAGTCTCCCCGCCCCGCGCTCACCGCCGCGAGATTGAGGAGCGCGCCGCGATGGTGCGGATCCTGCGCCAGCACCGAGAGCCAAGCCTGGCGCGCCCGAGCGCTATCCCCCGTCTGGTACGCGGCCAGCCCGTACGTGTTCTCGACGTCCGCGCGCTCGGGGGTCGGACGTGGTCCGATCATCGAGAGCGCGGAGGCCAGCGCCGCTTTGGCATCAGCGGGCTTGCCCTGCGCGAGCGCCGTCTCGCCGCGATAGATCTCGTCGACGAGGGCATTGGAGAGCATGACGAAGGACCAGCGCTGATCGTCGAAGCTCACGAAGCGCCGGGGCCTGGTCTCGTCCCCGGGCGTGTAGTGCGTGATGTAGGACAGCTCGAGCGTCGGGTCGTCGAACCACACCCGCGGTCCGTGGCTGCCAAAGGTCGCGAGTGCGAAATAGCTGGGTGCGTGCGAAAGGTAGATGACCGCGCCGCGCGGCGGCGGGTCGGCGGCGAGGGCGGCGTGCAAGGAGTCCACGAACTTGCGCTGCCACTCCAGGCGCGCGATCGAAACATAGGACACGCCGGGCTTCTCCTCGATCTCGCGCGCCACGCGGAACGCCTGCACGCCGTTGGCGACCCCGTCGGCCCACACGCAGAGGGCGAGCACGGCGGCCGTGGCGGGAAGCGGGAGGCGCGCCAGGAGCCAGCCCGCGGCGAGCGCGAAGCCCACCGCTGAGAAGCACACGTAATAGGCGCTGTAGTGATGGCCGACCAGCGCCACCGGCAGCGCCCCCACCACCGCCCACACGAGCCCGAGCTTCCAGCCCGCCGCCGTCGGGAGCTCCGTGCGGCGGCTCGAGACCTTCGTCCAGCGCAGCAAGAGAACCGCGGCCACGGCGAGCAGCGTCGCGAGCGCCGGCCACGCGACGTGACGCGCCGCCTCGGCCAAATACGAAAGCGGCTGATCGAGATACAAGTAGGTGAGGAGCGCGAGACGCAGGCCAAGCCACAGACTTTCCGGCTTGAGCACGACATCGGCCACGGGGAGCGCCTCGCCCGGCACCATCCAGGCATGCTGCGTCGAGCGCACGATCACGACGATCACGGCCCAGGCCGCCGCCGCGACCCACAGAGGAAGCGTGCGCTTGGCGGCGGCCTTCAGCCGCTCGCCGAGAGGCACGCCGACGAGCTGCCACACTTCCCACAGCGCCAGCACGAGCGGCAGTGCTGCGATGCTCTCCTTGGCGAAGAGCCCGACGAAAAAGGCCAGCGCCGCCCACCTTCGCTGACCGCGCACGTAGAGAAGCGCCGCCGCCAATCCCGAGGCGGCCGCGAGAAGATCCTGCGCGCACGACACCCAGGCGAGGAGCACGCGATGGGCGTAGCGCAGCGCGTAGGCGCCGGCAGCGAGGGCCGCGGCGCGCTCGCCCATGAGGCGGCGCGCCAGGGCGAACACGAGCCCGATGCACACGAGCAGAATCGCGAGATTGAAGAGATGGAAGAGAAGCGGATGCGGGCCGAAGACGCGCGAGAGGACGTAGAAGTAGAGCTCGCGCCCCACCGGCCGGAAGTAGTTGCGCGTGAGCGCCACCGCTTCGAGCGGGCTCCAGCCGCTCCCCGGGCGTGTCTCGTCGTAGAAAAAGTAGTCGTCAGCCAGAAACGGAAAGCGGAGCGCGCCTCCGTGAAGCGCCAGGAGAACGCCTCCGAAGAGCGCCACGGACAAAGCCGTGGCCCAGCCCGCACGAGGGCGAGTCGAGGCGGACGTCGTGTCTGAAGCCGCGACGGAACGTCGGGAAGACGCGGCGGCATCCTCCGGTGCTTGCGCGAGAAGCAGGTGACGCGAGGCACGTCCCATCGGGAGGGACGAGCCTTGGGAGGCTAGCGCAGGCTTGGACTCGGAACCAGGGGAAAGGGCCGGAGCGCCTAGCTGACGGTTCCCGCCCCCGCCGCCCGGCGCACGCCCGGCTCCTCCTCCTCGGCGAGGCGGAGACGCTCGGGCTTGACCCTGGGCTTGGCGAAGCGCCGCTGCACGTTGTCGAGATACGTGTAGAAGACCGGCGTCACGTAGAGCGTGATGAGCTGCGAGAAAGCGAGGCCGCCCACCACCGCGAGACCGAGCGGACGGCGCGATTCGGCCCCCGCGCCCCAGCCGAGCGCGATGGGCAGCGTGCCCATGAGGGCTGCCATCGTGGTCATCATGATGGGGCGGAAACGGATGCGGCACGCCTCGAGGATGGCGTCGTGCGCGTTCTTGCCCTCGTTGCGCTCGGCCTCGAGAGCGAAGTCGATCATCATGATCGCATTCTTCTTGACCAGGCCGACGAGCAGGATGACGCCCACGAACGCATACACCGAAAGATCGGTGCGGAAGATCCACAAAGTCAGAAGAGCGCCGAAGCCGGCGAACGGCAAACCGGAAAGAATCGTGATCGGGTGGATGAAGTTTTCGTACAGGCATCCGAGCACGAGATAGATGACGAGGATGGCGGCGAGCAGGAGCCAGCCCAGCCCCTGCTGGCTCGACTGGAATGCCTGTGCCGTGCCCGCAAAGTTAGTGGTGATGTCGGACGAGAGATTCTGGCGCGCCAGCGTCTGCACCTGGCCTACCGCGTCGGAGAGGCCGTAGCCCGGCTTGGTGTCGAACGAGAGCGTCACCGACGGCAGCTGGCCGGCGTGGTTCACGCTCGACGGCCCCAGCCCCATGGAGAGGTCGCCCACGGCGGCAATGGGCACGAGCTGGCCGCTCGACGAGCGTACGGTGAGCAGGCGCAAGGCCGAGAGATCACGCTGGTACTGCGGCAAGAGCTCGAGGATGACCCAGTACTGGTTGTTGGGCGTGAGGATGGTCGACACCTGGCTCGAGCCGTAGGCATCGTAGAGCGCGTCTTCGATCTGCACCGGAGTCACGCCCATGGCCGCGGCGCGATCGCGATCGATGTGCAGGCGGATCTCGGGATTTTTCACCTGGAGATCGCTGGTCACGTTGTCGAGCGCGGGCGCGCTCTTGAGCTTGCCCTCGAGCTTGGTCGCGTTGGCGTAGAGCGAGGTGATGTCCGTCCCCTGCAGCGTGAACTGGTAGGCGCTCTTGGCGTTGCGCGCGCCGATGCGCACCGGCGGCGGGTTCTGCAGGTAGGCGCGAATGCCCGGCACCGTGGAAAGCTTGGGCGTGAGCTCGCGGATCACCTGGTCGGCGCTCAGCTTGCGCTCGCCGCGCGGCTTGAGCCGGATGAACATGCGGCCCTGATTGGACGAAGTGCCGCCTCCGCCGCCACCCAGGGACGACATGAAGGCGGCCACGTTGGGATCCTTCTGCACGATGGCCGCGAGCTGGCGCTGGCGCCGCACCATGCCCTCGAAGGACGTGCCCTCCGCAGCCTCCGTCGTGCACTGGATCTGATCGATGTCCTCGCTCGGGATGAAGCCCTTGGGCACGACCATGTAGAGCCCGACCGTCCCGCCCAGGATGAGGAGCGAGAAGAAAAGCGCCAGCCGGCGCCGCTCCATCACCCACGAGAGACTGCGGGTATAGCCATCGAGCGCGTGCTGGAACACGGCCTCGGTGCGCCGGAACAGGGGACCATGGCTCTCCGGCTTGTCGGCGCGCAGGAAGCGGCTGCACAGCATGGGCGTGAGCGTGAGCGAGATGAAGCCCGAGACCAGGATGGCGATGGTGATGACCAGGGAGAACTCGTGGAAGAGCCGGCCCAGGAGGCCGCCCAGGAAGAGCACCGGAATGAACACGGCGACCAGCGACAGGGTCATCGACAAGATGGTGAAGCCGATCTCCTGGGAGCCCTCGACCGCCGCCTCGCGCGGCTTCTTCCCCATCTCGACGTGGCGCACGATGTTCTCGAGCATGACGATCGCGTCGTCGACCACGAACCCGACGCAGAGCGTGAGCGCCAGTAACGACAGGTTGTCGAGGCTGAAGCCCAGGGGCTTCATGAGCGCGAACGTGCCCACGATGGAGAGCGGCAGGGCCAGGCTCGCGATCACGGTGGCCGAGATGTTGCGCAGGAAGAGAAAGATCACCACGACCACCAGCAGGAGCGCGATCAGGAGCGTGGTCTCGACGTCGGCCACCGAGTGGCGAATCGACACCGAGCGATCGATCAAAGTCTCGAGCTTCACCGAAGCCGGAATCTGCGGCTTGAGCTTCTCCACCATCGCCAGGACGTTGTCCGCCACCTGCACGGTGTTGGTTCCGGGCTGGCGGAAGATGGCGAGCACGATGGCGCGCGAGCCGTTGAACCAGCTGGCGGCATGGTTGTCCTGGACGTCGTCCTTGATCTGGCCCAGGTCGCCGAGCTTGACCGGTGCTCCGTTCACCGACTTGACGATCAGCGACTGGAACCCCTGCCCATTGGTGAGCTGGCCGTCGACCTTGATGGTCTGGGCCTGCTCCTTGCCCCACAAGACGCCGGTCGGCTGATTGACGTTGGCTTTGTCGACAGCCTCGTTGATCTCGTCGATGCCCACGCCGCGCGCCTGCAGCGCCTGCGGATCGAGCTGGATGCGCACCGCATACTTCTGCGCACCGAACACGTTCACCTGGGCGACGCCGTTCACGGTCGAGATGCGCTGCGAGAGGTAGGTCTCGGCGTACTCGTCGAGCTGCGAGAGCGGCAGGAGGTCGGAGCGGAGCGCGAGCAGGAGGATGGGCGAGTCGGCAGGGTTCGATTTCGAATACGACGGCGGCAGCATGCCTTGCGGCAGCTGACGCAGCGTCTGCGCGATCGCCGCCTGCACGTCCTGGGCGGCGGCGTCGATCTTGCGGTCGAGCGCGAACTGGAGCGTGATGTTGGTCGACCCGAGCGTGCTTGTCGACGTCATCTGATCGAGGCCGGCGATGGTCGTGAACTGCTTCTCGAGCGGCGTGGCCACCGCCGAAGCCATGGTCTCGGGGCTCGCGCCCGCCAGGTTGGCGCGCACGTTGATCACCGGGTAGTCGACGTTGGGAAGATCGCTCACCGGAAGCTGGCGGAAGCCCAACACGCCGAACAGGAAGATGCCGGACATGATGAGAGTGGTGGCGACCGGCCGCTTGATGAAGGGAGAGGAAAGGCTCACGTCTTCCCGCCCTGCGCCTGCCCGGCCGCCGGGCGGATCGACGCCTTGGCGCCGGGCGACAAGCGAAGCTGGCCGTCGGTGACCACGGTCTCCCCCGGCTGGACGCCGGAATCGATCACCGAGAAGTCACCCCAGGTGCGCTGCACCGTGATCGGCCGCGCCTCCACCGTGGTGTCCGGCTTGACGACGAAGAGGTACGTGCCGCTCTGCGAGTTGGTGACCGCCGTCGTGGGCACGATGGTGGCGTTCCCCTGGTCGTAGAGGCGAACGCGCACGCGCACGAATTGGCCCGGCCACAAACGGCCGTCGCTGTTCGCGAACTCGCCCTTCAAGAGCACCGTGCCCGACGACGGATCGACGCCGTTGTCGACGAAAGCCAGCTTGCCCTGCGCCCATGCCGAGTCGGCGTCGGAAGATTGCGCCTCGACGCGCACGTTCTTGCCGGGCAAGCGCGCGCGCACGTCGGCGAGGCGGTCCTCCGGGAAGGTGAAGCGCACGCGGATGGGGCGGATCTGGTTGATGCTCACGAGCGGCGTCTGCGGATCGTTGGCCTTCACCTGGTCGCCGACGTGAATCTTGAGGCTTCCCGTCTTGCCGCCGATGGGCGCCCGGATGGTCGCGTACTCCACGTTGAGCCGCGCTGCGATGGCTGCCGCCGAGTCGCCGCGCACCGTCCCCTGTGCTGCGCCGTACGTGCTGCGCAGCTGATCGAGCTCCATGTCGGCGATGAGCTTCTGCTCGTGGAGCTTCTCGCCACGCACGAGCGCCAGCCGGGCGTTCTCGAGCTGGGCGCGGTCGCGCGCGAGATTGGCCGCCGCCTGGGCGTGGGCGGCCTGCATCATGGCCGGGTCGAGCTGGAAGAGCGGCTGCCCGCGGCGCACGTCGCTTCCTTCCTGAAAGTAGACGCGGGTCACGATGCCGGCCACCTGCGAGGTGACCTGCGCGGTCTGGATGGGCTCGACGGTGCCGGTGGCTTCGATCTCGTAGGGAACGGTGCGGCTCTCGGCGCGAGCCACGAGGACGGGCACACGCTGCGCGCGCTTGGCCGCCTGGGCGCCGCATCCGCTCACGATCAGGGTCAGGGCGAGGACGAACGGGAAGGCAAGAGGACCGACCAAGCCCGGGAACACGCGGTTCCCAGCCGGAGTCGGGGCGATCCGACGGATGATCTTCATAACCCCCACGCGTTGAACCGGCCACCCAAGGCGGTGGCCCACACTCGACCGGTTGTGCAAATCATTGAAGCAGTGAAGAATCGGCATCGTCAACCGCGCGTGGCCGGAAGCGGGGTTCCAAGCGGCCGTCCGGCGAGGGGTTTGACGCGGACTGAACACTTGCCCCCTCTTTGCGACGTTTCGGTGGTCAGGAAAGTTTCGCCCCTCGCCCGCGGAAAGGACCGTCTGGAATCGCCATGCCCAAGCCCAAGACGTTCGCGCCCGGCAAGCGAATCGCGCTCGACGACATCGATCCCGCCGACACCGGGAAGTACAAGGACAAGGAAACGGCGGCCGCGGCAGAGAAGAAGAGGCTGGAGCGGCTGTTCGATCTCCAGGCCAAGCTGTCGGCCGAGTCGCAGCAGGCGCTGCTCATCGTGTTGCAGGGGCTCGACGCCTCCGGCAAGGACGGCACCATCCGCCACGTGTTCGCGGGCGTGAATCCGCAAGCCTGTCAGGTGCACTCGTTCAAGGTGCCGACGCCGAACGAGCTGGCGCACGATTTCCTGTGGCGCATCCACGCCGCCTGCCCGCCGCGCGGCGTGATCGGCATCCTCAACCGCTCGCATTACGAGGACGTGCTCGCGGTGCGCGTCGAGAAGCTCCTGCCCGAGAAGGTGTGGCGCAAGCGTTACGACCAGATCAACGAGTTCGAGCGCATGCTCACCGACAACGGCACGCGGGTGATCAAGTTCTACCTGCACATCAGCAAGAAGGAGCAGCAGGCGCGCATCCTGCAGCGGCTCCAGGATCCGTCGCGCAACTGGAAGTTCTCGGAGTCCGACCTCGAAACGCGCAGCAAGTGGCGACCGTACCGCGTGGCCTACGATGACGCGCTCACGTTGTGCAACACCACGTGGGCGCCCTGGAACGTGGTCCCGGCCGACCACAAGTGGTACCGCAACCTGGTCATCGCCGAGAC
>DASYSL010000138.1:0-9798 GCA_036003365.1 Candidatus Eiseniibacteriota bacterium | reverse complement strand
GTGAGGAGCGCAGCCACAGATGCCGATGATCCATGAGGAACTCGACACCGTGCTCCTTGGGGCTGATGGGGTACGGCAGGCTCTCGTGCCAGACCTCGGCGCCGGCCAGCGTCAGCTCGTTGCCGCCGGGGGCGCGCTTGTCCTCGCGCACCGTGCCCCAGACGGCGAGGGCCGACTCCTGGGGCAGCGCATCGAGGCGCTTGAACACCTCCTCGCCCACGTCCGAGAGGCTGCCGACACACTGCATGGAGCCCGAGCCGTCACGCACCACGAGAAAGAGCAGCTTGCCGCTCGAGCGGCGATGCGTGAGCCAACCCTGGATGCGGACGCTCTGGCCGACATGGCGGCCGGCATCCTCGATACGGATCGTTTCCAACGCGTGCTCCGTGGGGATGGGGAGCGGTCCGGAGAGGCAACGGCCGGACCTCAAAACGAGAGCGGCACGAGGGGGCCCGTAACAGGCGCTCACGGCCCTCAAGTGCCGGGTGCCACCGCCGATAACCGACTTGCGTTCTGCACGTTGCCCGCGAGTGGCAGCCGGACGCTAGCCGCGGTTTCGAGACCTGTCAAGGACGAGGCGAATGCCGAAGCTCGCTGTATCTCCACGACTTGTACGCCGCACCCGGTTCCTGGCCGCCGCCGGAGCCCTGGTCTTTGTTCTCTTGCTCGGAGCCTCACGATCTTCGGCGCACACGGCCCCCACCGTGACCGCCCCGCCCAAAACCGCACCGACCTTGCCGCCCGCGCCGCCGACCAATCGTAATGACCTGACCGAATGGCTCGAGTACCAGCGCGCGCTCGGCTCGCCGTCCTTGCCCGCGGTGGCCCAGCTCTTCTACCGACGCGGCGTCGAGACGCTGCGCTCGGGTGGCTCGGAAGACGGCGTGCGCATGCTGCGCGGCTCCTGCCAGCTCGACCCCACGTTCCTCGCGCCGCGCGTGGCGCTGCTCTCCTTCTTCGGCACGCGCGACGTGAGCCAGTCGCTCATGGAGCTGGCCCGCATCGTCGATCTGGCCAAGACGTACTTCCCATTTCAGCATTACCTCACCATCCAGCTCGCCTACCACGGCGCGCTCGTGCTCTTCCTCGCCACGCTCCTGGCCGCGCTCTACGTCGCCTGGCTGCGTCGCGAGGCAGTGCGCCACGCGTATGCCGAGTTCCTGAGCCAGTTCCTGAGCCAGCGCTTGGCCGCGGTCAGCTCGTGGGCGCTCCTGGCGCTGCCCTTCCTCGTAGGCATCGGGCTCGCGCTGCCCACGCTCTTCACCCTGGGCGCCGCTTGGCCTTCGCTGCGCAAGAGCGAGCGCGCGATCGCCTTCCTCCTTCTCGGCTTCCTGGTCCTTCTCCCGCTCGGGTACGCGAGCGTGTCGCCGCTTTGTTATCCGGATCACCCGCAGCGGGCCCCTTTCTACGGCACGTCCGATCTCGCCAACGCTCCCTCGACGCCGGAGCGTCTGGCCGAGCTCGAGAAGCTGGTGGCCGATCATCCGGACAATCCGTTCCTGCACTTCTCGACGGCGTGGATGGCGTATCGCGGCGGCGATTACGACCTCGCCCGGAGCGAGTTCCAGGCAACGCAGAAGCTGTGGCCCAACGAGCCGCGCATTCCCAACAACCTGGGCAACCTGGCGGAGATCGGCGGCCGTAACGACGAGGCCGAGCGCATGTATCACCTGGCCTCGGCACTCGACCCGTCGTGGGCCATGCCGCACTACAATCTCGGCCAGCTCTACACGCGCGAGTTCCGCTACGCGCAGGCGTCCGAGGAGCTGGCGCGCGCCGCATCGTTCGATTTCGACCTGGTGCGTAACCTGCAAGCCGAAGCCCAGCTCCACCCCGGCGATCCGCTGCCGCCGGCCTGGGGATGGCTCGGACCCAACACCTTCTGGGATGCCATGCTGTCGGAGCCCGCGACCCCGAGCACCATGCCGGTGCCGGCGAGCTGGCGCGGCTGGCTCGAGCTGCGCGGCCGCTCCGTGTTCTGGGTGACGCTCCTGTGCGCGCTCCTCGGCATCGCGCTCGGCACCCTCATCCGCACCAGGCTGCCGGTGCGTCAGTGCTCGAACTGCGAGAACGCCGTGTGTCGCCGCTGCGCTTCGCGCCGCCGCGACCAGGTCTTCTGCGCCGGCTGCAGCGCGTCCTTGCGCGAGGCCAGCACGCCCGAGTTCGCGCGCCTCCTCTTGGCGCGTCGCCGCCGCACGGTGCGGCGCGCGAGCGGCCGCTGGCGCACCGCGTTCTCGACCGTCCTGCCCGGCTTGGGCCCCGTGTTCGTCGATCGTCTCGGGCTCGCGTGGGGTGCTCTCGTCCTGGGCATGGCCGGCCTCACTGGCTTCGTGGGCACGCCAGGCCCCTTCCCCTACGACCCGCGCGTCGGGCCGCTGTCGTCCATGCACTTCAATTGGGCGGCCTTCGCCCTGTTGTGCCTGGCGCTGGCCATCTCGCTCGTCACCTATCTGGCGCTGCGCGGTCCGGACAAGCTGCGCGAGGTCGAGCCCGAGTCCATCAAGCGCGCCGTGGCCCGCGTGCCACGCGCCGCGTAGAGGATCGCCATGGCCCTCCAGGGTTCCCTGCACGAATTCGCGCTCTGGGAGATCGTCCAGCTCCTGTCGAGCCAGAAGAAGACCGGGTGCCTGTCCCTGCGCAACAACCAGGAGGCGGTGTCGATCTACTTCCTCGACGGCCGCATCGCCGGCGCCCGCGAGCCCGGGCTTGCGCCCAACGATCCGCTCATGCGCTTTCTGCGTCGCGTGCGCTGGCTCAGCGAAGAGCAGTTGCGCGGCATCGAGAGCCTGAACGCCGAGAGCGGGCGCGACCTGGTCGATCTCTTGATCAACGGCCGCTACGTCGCGGCCGAGGAGCTCGAATCGCTGTACGAGCGCATGGTGCTCGACCTCATCTTCCGCATGCTGCGCTGGGAAAGCGGCGACTACTCGTTCAGCGCCGTGGTCCCGCCCGAGAGTGCTTTGCGCATCTCACTCTCCACCGACAGCATCCTCATGGAGGCGGCGCGCCGCGTCGACGAGTACAAGCGGCAGCTCCAGCAGCTGCCTGACGGTCACCTGATCCTGGGCTTGCGCGAGCTGCCCGATCCGGACTCGCCTCTCTCCGACGAGGAGAAGGAGCTGTTCGGCTTGGTCGACAGCAAGCGCACCCTGGCCGAGATCGTCCAGGAGGCTCCGACCACCGACTACGAGGCCATGGAAGGGCTCGCGCGTCTGCTCGAGTGCCGCTGGATCGAGATCGTGGGCAAGCGCGAGGTGGGCGGCGAAGTGCGCGAGGAGCTGCTGCCGGTGCCCGGCGTCTCGCGCACCAAGGAGTTCGTGCTCACCGGCATGCTCGCCGGCCTGGCCCTGCTCCTGCTCTTGATCACCGCGCCGCTCCGGAGCCCGATCGCTCCCTCCGGGCTCCCACCCGACCGCGATCTGGACCAGCGCTCGCGCTGGAACGACGTCACCATGGCGCTCGAGGTCTACAAGGCCGAGAAGGGCGCCTACCCGGCCCAGCTCGACGACCTCGTGCAGAGCGAGTGGCTCCACGCCAACCAGCTCAAGTTCGACGGCTACGATCTGCGCTACATCCGCGCCAACGACGGTTCGACGTACCGGCTGAGCGCCGCCAAGAAGTAGCGACGAGCCGAAACACAAGAAGGCCCCGGAGAGTGATCTCCGGGGCCTTTTGTCTTTCTCAGCTTAAGTGGTCCGCGCGGCCTGTCGGTCAGCGTACGATCGCGGCTCGGGCCACCAGCGTCCGTTGCGGATGCACGAGGCGCAGCCAATAGAGTCCGGAGGCGAGGCGGCTCGTTTCGTCGAGACGGAGCACGTGCGCTCCCGCCCCCATCGCCCCCACCTCGCGGGACAGGATCCGCCGTCCGCTCACGTCGTAGATCTCGAGGCGCGCCGGACGTGCATCGGGCAGCGTGAACGACACACCGAATGCGCCCAGCGCCGGATTGGGGCTCGCGGCCAACGCGAGAGTGTTCATCCCAGACGGCACACGCACCGAGACGTATCCCGCATATACGGTTTGCCCGCTCTGATCGAAGCCCAACCGATACGCGTAGTCGAGACCAGTCTTCACGTCGTGATCCTCGAACACGAGATTCCCCGAGGCGTCAGCCACGATGCGGCCCGCCGGCATCCACGCGCCTGCGTTCTCCGAGCGCTCTACGGCCACCAATGATCCCCCGCCCGTAATCCACTCGATGCGCACGCCACTCGCCGTCGCCGCGGCGTCCACTAAAGTGGCGAGCGCCGGCACGGGCTGCTCGTGGTCGGCCAGCAGAACCGAGACCAGACTGGTGTCGCCATCGGAGGTCACGATGTCGGGGGCGCCGTCGCCGTTGAGATCGGCCACCGCGATGCCGTTGGGACCGCGTCCGGTGCCATAGCCTTCACCCTCGGCGAAGTTGCCGCCGCCCGTTCCCTTCACGAACCAGGCGCAATTGGCCCAGTCGGCAGCGATGAAGAGATCCGGCCTCCCGTCGAGATCGCCGTCGGCGATGGTGAGCGCTCGACTCTGGCTCACACGGAAGCCGGGGAGGGCCGACAAGGCCCCACCACCGGTGCCGCGCATGACCCTGACGAAGTTACGGTCAACATCGATCACGTCGGGAACCCCGTCACCTGTGACATCCGCGATACCGACAGCGCGGTTGCTGATTCCTTCCAAATAGGAAACCTTGGGCAAGAGTCCCCCCGATTTGTTGTTGAGCAAGACATCGAGATTGCCGTTGTGGCTCTGCGTGCCCGTGATGATGGCGACATCGGGCCAGAGATCACCATCGAGATCGTCGACGGACAGGGCATCGGGAGAAGGTGAGGTCGCGGTGGACGAAGAGGAAGAAAAGCCGCCGAGACCGTTTCCGTACAGGATCGTGCACAGACTACTGCCCTGATCGAGAACGATCGCGTCGAGCTTGCCGTCACGATTCATGTCGACGAGCGCAACCGCAGACGGGACGGATCCGGCCCCGGTCGCCCCGGCACTCGCCAACCCGCCGCCCGGCTGTCCGAGCAGCACGGTCACGGTATTGGAGCCGCCGTCGGCGGTGACGATGTCGGGAAGCCCGTCGCCGTTCAGATCGCCGGTGGCGAGTCCATTGGGCCCTGAGCCCACGGCGTAATGGATCGGCAGATCGAACTTTCCCGAAGGCAAACCGGGAAGCACGGAAAGGGTTCCATCGGCGCGGTCGGAAGTGATGACATCCAGTCGCCCGTCTCGTGTGATGTCGGCAAGCACGATTCCAGAAGGCCGGTTGCCGGTCAGATAGTGGGCTTCTCTTCCGAACGTGCCGTCACCGTTGGAGAGATGCACCGAAACGTTTCCGAAGACTGCTTGGTACACGATGATGTCCTTCAAGCCGTCGCCGTTGAAGTCGCCCAACGAAGCGACGTCGGTTTCGAGGAGCGACTGCGACCACGTATGAGTGAAGTGGCCCGCGCCGTCGTTCACGTACACATCGAGACTGCTGCCATTAATGATGGAGTCATTGGCCCCTGATCCGCCTACGATGTCGGGCGCGCCATCCCCGGTCAGGTCACCAACAGCGAGGATGTCGATCGGCCCCACGTCCACGGGTGGCCCGAATCCCCCCAAGCCGTTTCCGGCACACCATTGGTGATCGCCGATGGCGTCAAGGTGGTGATCCCCGTTCACGTCCGCGAGAAACACTCCGGAGCCCGCCGCAGGAAGCCCGAGCGACACCGCAGGATCGAAGGTTCCATCGCCATGACCCTTCGACCAGACGACGGCATAAGCTCCGGTTTGAATCAGAACGTCAGGCTTTCCGTCCTCGTCGACGTCGCCGACCGCGAGTCTTCCTACGCCATCAGCTCCGCCGATCGGGCTCGAGAGGCCCGGCCCATACGACGTTGGTCCGGTGGCGAGGTGCACCCAAAGGTTGGCGCCGTTGCCCGTGACCAGATCCGGCCGGCCATCGCCATTCACGTCGGCCAGAGCCACGAACAAGTCCAGCGCGACTCCCCCATCGAGGACGGTTTCCGGACCGAGGCCCAAGCCCGGAGAGCCATAGCGAATCGAGATTCCGTTCAGACCCGCGATCGCCTCGTCATCGACGCCGTCACCGTTCAGATCCGCGACGCTGGCTGGTCCCGCAATCGATCCACCCAGTGCCTGTACGGGATCGAATCTTCCGTCACCGTGTCCACGCCCGAGTTGATTCGGACTGTCGAGGAAGTAATCGAGACGACCGTCGGCGTCGAAGTCGCCGGCTACCACGCCATAGGCAAAGATGTTAGTCCGGTAATGGGTCGAGAACGCATGATAGAGAGGATTGGAAGAGACGGAATTCGGAAAAGCGAGTGCGGCAAACAGAACGAACAGGGGGAGAGATGGACTAAATCGCATCGGGTCCTCCTCTCGGTTGATAGGCCGGCTGGGGGCCGGGGCGGGCTGCCGGATCGGGTTCCGGGAGCCAAGGGAGGATGTCGGCAATGAGTTTAGGGCGCGAACGTCAGGTTCGCAAGATCAACTGCACGGCTCTTCCTATATCGGGCGCGCGGCGAGGCGAAGAGGCGCCCCGCGGGGCAGCGGGGTCTGCGCCTCCCCACCCGCTCTCGAGGAGGATGCCGCGCACGCCGGCGGCGGTCGCGGCGTCGGTGTCACGAGTCGAGTCGCCGATGAGCCAAGAGCGTTTCAACGAGAGGCCGAGTGCGCTCGCGGCTTGGAGCAAAAGTCCCGGTAGCGGCTTGCGGCAATCGCACGCATCTTCCGGACGATGCGGACAAACATAGATGCCGGAGAGCTCGACGCCTTCGGCGCGCAGGGCGCGGCGTAGCGCCGCGTTCACATCGCGCACCTGCTGCTCGGTGATCGTGCCGCGGCCGATCGCCGACTGATTCGAGACCACGACCAGCTCGTAGTGCGCCGCGTTCACCGCGCGCAGTGCCCGCGCCACGCCCGGCATGAGGCGCACGGCTTCGGGACGCCCGAGAGCGCCGATCTCGGGCATGAGGGTGCCGTCGCGATCCAGGAACACGGCGCGGCCGTAACGGCGGTGCGTGGCGCGTGCCGATTCGAGCTGACGCTCGGCATCGCCCTCGCCGAGTGCCGTGATCGCGGTCGAGGGATGCAGCCAGCGCGCGCGGCCGAGAAGCGCCAAAGAGCGCGGGTCGTTGGCGACGGCGAGCTCGACGTTGCGCTGGGCGAGCAGACGGCCCACCCCATAGGCGGTCCGCCAGCCGGCGCCCCGGCTCTCATACACGTGGATTCCGGCTGCCGACGTGATGTCGGTGCCGGGGCTGCCAAGCACCGTGACTTCATGACCGCGCGCGTGCAGATCGCGGGCGGCGGCCCAGAGCCCGGCGTCGCCAATGACGAAAAGCGTTCTCACTGCGGCAGTGCTTCGATCACGCGGCTGCTCTCCACGATGCGCAGACAAGCATAGGAATCCTCGTAGGGACAGCGCGTGCGAAAGCACGGGGCACAGCGCACACGATCCCAGATCGCAGTGACGTGCTCCCCGCGCGGGGCCGTCCAGCCCGGATCGGTCGAGCCGAAGACCACGATCGTCGGCCGCCCCAGTGCGGCTGCCACGTGGGCGGCGCCGGAGTCGTTGGAAACGACAGCGGCTGCGCGAGCGAGCACGGCGGCCAGCGTGGGCAGGTCGGTCTTGCCGGCGAGATTGAGGGCGCGCCGTTCGAGAGCCTGTGAGACGGCAATCGCTTCCTCAACGTCAAACTCGTCCCCCACGAGCACGACGGGGCCGCGCCAGGCACGCGCAACCTGCGTGAAGCGCGTCGGCGACCAACGCTTGGCCGGACCGTAGCGCGCGCCGGGCGCGAGCACGAGAGGCGATCGAGCGTCACCGAGCAATACGTCCGCGCGAGCTTTCGCTTCGCGCGACACTTCGAGCCGACGTGCAGGAAGCGCCACTCCACCGACTGCTCGCGCCAGATCGAGATACTCCTCCTCGAGGTGGCGCTCACCGCGTGGACGGCGCGGCACGCTGCGCGTAAGCCCGATCAGCGCCTCGAGGTCCATGCTGCGCGGGCCATGGCCGATGCGCTCACGCGCCCCCGCATAGAGGCCCGTGATGCGCGACGAGAGCGAATCGGGGAAGAGAACCAGTCGATCCACGTGCTCGCGCTTGAGCGAGAGCCCGAGGCGGCGCGCCGCCTCCGGACCATGGCCGCTCGTCGCGATCCATCGCACTCCGGAATAGTCTGGCTCGAGCAGCGAGACGATGGGCTTAGGCGCGGCGAAGATCGCCGATTCCGGGCCGGCGAGCGCCACGAGGGAATCGAGCGCGCGGCGGGCGAGGATCGCGTCGCCGAGCCAGTTGGGAAGCCGGACGCCGAGCGTGGCGCCCCCGTCAGTAAGACTTGGCGAAGAGGACGCGGCGCGGCGACGGTTTTCCGTCCACGATGCAGGGGCCGGGATCGTCGGGCTCGGCCAGCGGCAGGCAGCGGATGGTGGCCGTGGTCTTCTCCTTCACCGCGGCCTCGCAGTCGGCGCTCCCGCACCAGCGTGCGCGCACGTAGCCGCGCTTGTCCTCGAGGATCCGCGCCATCTCGTCGAGAGAGTCGGCGTCGAAGGTGTGCGCGGCGCGGAAGTCGAGCGCTTGCTGGAAGAGCCCGGCCTGCACGTCGTCGAGCAGTGCCTGAGTGCGCTCCGCGAGAGCCGCGATGGGAATCGGCGTCTTCTCCTTCTTGTCGCGGCGGGCGGCGAACACCTGCTCTGCGGCCACGTCGCGCGGCCCGACCTCGAAGCGCACCGGCACGCCGCGGCGCTCCCACTCGTTGTACTTGAAGCCCGGGCTCTGCGTGTCGTCGGTGTCCACCTTGTGCCGGATGCCGGCGGCGGTGAGCGCGGCCGTGACGCGATCGACAAAGGCGTACACCGTCGCGCGCTCCTCGGGCTTGCGGTAGATGGGCACGATGACCACCTGGTACGGCGCCACGCGCGGCGGCAGGCGCAGGCCGGTGTCATCGCCATGGGTCATGACGATGGCGCCGATCAGCCGCGTGGTCGTACCCCAGGAGGTTTGATGGACGAACTGGCGCTGGCCGTTTTCGTCCTGGAAAGTGATGTCGAACACCTTGGCGAAGTGCATGCCGAGATAGTGGGACGTGCCGGCCTGGAGCGCGCGCCCGTCCTTCATGAGCGCCTCGATCGAATACGTATCCTGCGCGCCAGCGAACTTCTCGGACTCCGTCTTCTTGCCCTTGTACACGGGCACGCCGAGATCTTCCTCGAGGAAGGCGCGGTAGACCTCGAGCATCTTCAAGGTCTCCTCTTCGGCTTCCTCGCCCGTACGATGCGCGGTGTGTCCCTCCTGCCAGAGGAATTCCGTGGTGCGCAGGAAGAGCCGCGTCACCTTCTCCCAGCGCATCACGTTGGCCCACTGATTGATGAGCACCGGAAGATCGCGGTACGACTCGATCCACTTCGAATAGAAGTGGCAGATGATGGCTTCCGACGTGGGCCGGATGGCGAGGCGCTCTTCGAGCACGTCGTCGCCGCCCTGCGTCACCCACGCCACCTGCGGCGCGAAACCTTCCACGTGCTCGGCTTCCTGCTTGAGGAACGACTCGGGGATGAGCAGCGGGAAATACGCGTTCACGTGACCCGTCGCCTTGATGCGGGCGTCGAGCAGGCGCTGCATGTTCTCCCACAGCGCATAGCCGTACGGCCGGATGGCCATGCAGCCCTTGACCGGCGCGTAGTCGGCGAGCTGGGCGGCGCGCACCAGCGTCGTGTACCAGCCGGAGAAATCCTCTTCCTGCGTCGGCAGCTTGTGGGCGTAATCGGAGGCGGCAGCCTGGGCCGCGCCCTTCTGCG
>DASYSL010000137.1:0-13200 GCA_036003365.1 Candidatus Eiseniibacteriota bacterium | reverse complement strand
CGGTGCCGCCCAACATGAACCCGGCCGCGCGCCGGTCGGCGAGCGCGGCGACCGTCGGACGTCCTTGGTTGCGTGCCAGAGTCCAGATCCAGATCGCCGCGGCCGCGGTCGAGATGCGGATCACCGTGCCCGAGAGCGGATCGATGCCGGTCTTCACGGCGGCGCGCGAGAGCACGAAGCCGCCGGCCTGCCCGATTGCCCCGAGCAGGCCCGCGATCACGCCCATCCAGGTCGAGCCTTCGTGATGCGGCGGCTCGTCGAAGCCGCGCTCGCGAATCACCCATGTGACGCCCGCGAGCGTGATGGCGAGGCCCACGAGCAGGAAGGGCCCGGGATGCTCGTGCAGGAGAAACACGCCCATGATGACCGTGAAGATGGGTGCGGTGGATGAGAGCAACGACGCCCGCCCCGGCCCGAGAATGACGAGCGAGCGAAAGTTGTAGTTGTCACCGAATACGAACCCGACGAGTCCGGATAACGCGAGCGTGCCGATCTGGAAGGCGGTCGCCCAGGCGGGCCACGGCGAGCCCTTCACGATCCACAAGACGCTCATGAGCAGGATGGCGCCCAGCACCAGGCGCAAGCGGTTCAGGATGGCGGAGCCCATCCTGCGCCCGGCCGCGGAGAAGAAATTGGCGCTCACCGCCCAGCACACGGCGGTGCCCAGAGCCGCGAATTCCCCCGCGAATTTCGTCGGGATGGCGATCGTTTCCTCCGTGTGACGGACGGCCCAACGTAGCGCGAAACGCAGGCGGGTGAAAGGTTGTCGCGCGCGCCCCCTGCGCCTACACTCCCCTCGTGAACCCTCCCAAATCGTCCAGTCCGCACCTGCGCGGCCAGCCCATCGATCCCGCTCCCCTGACCGGCAAGGAGCACGTCGCCGATCTGGTGGACAACGCATTCCTCGCCTACAACGCGTCGCGCCTGCGCGAGGGCGCGCACTTGCTCGTCGAGCGCATGCTCGAGCCGGAGGTCACGGTCGCATTGTCGATGACAGGCGCGTTGACGCCAGCCGGCTTGGGTATGAGCGCCATCATTCCGCTCATGCGCGCAGGCTTCGTCGACTGGATCGTGTCCACGGGCGCGAACCTGTATCACGACGCGCACTTCGGGCTCGGCCTCTCGATGCACCGCGGCTCGTTCCAAGTCGACGACGTGGTGCTGCGCGAGCAAGGCGTGGTGCGCATCTACGACGTGCTGTTCGATTATCAGGTGCTGCTCGACACCGACGCCTTCTTTCGCGAGCTGATCTCGGGACCCGACTTCCAGCGCACCATGTCGTCGGCCGAGTTCCACAATCTGTGCGGCAAGTACCTGCGCGGACGCGAGGAAGCGCTCGGGCTCTCGCACCGCTCCTTGCTCGCGGCGGCGTGGGAATACGGCGTACCCATCTACACGTCGTCGCCCGGCGATTCGTCCATCGGCATGAACGTGGCGGCGAAAGCGCTCGAAGGCAATCGTCTCCTGCTCGATCCCAACGCCGACGTGAACGAGACGGCGGCCATCGTGTGGGATGCCAAGTCGCGCGGCGGCAAGAGCGCGGTGTGGATCCTGGGCGGCGGCAGCCCCAAGAACTTCCTGCTGCAGACCGAGCCGCAGATTCAGGAAGTGCTCGGGATCTCCGAGAAGGGCCACGATTACTTCCTGGCCGTCACCGACGCGCGCCCCGACACCGGCGGATTGTCCGGCGCCACGCCGGCCGAAGCCGTGAGCTGGGGCAAGATCGATCCCGACCAGTTGCCCGGCACCGTGATCGCGTACGCCGACGCCACCATCGGCTTGCCGCTGCTCACCTCCTATGCGCTGGCACGCCACGAGCCGCGGCCGCTGCGCCGCTTGTACGACCGCCGCGGCGAATTGATCGACAGCCTGCGCGACGCCTACTTTGCCAGCGGGCGCGCGGCCTCGGCCGAAGTGCGGCGCTGAGCGCCTTGGGCGACTCCTTCCCCCAAGGTTTTCTCTGGGGCGCCGCCACCTCCGCGTATCAGGTCGAGGGCTCGCCGCTCGCCGATGGCGCGGGCGCGAGCATCTGGCATCGCTTCTCGCACGAGGCCGGGCGCATCAAGAACGGTGACACCGGCGACGTCGCGTGCGACCACTACCGACGTTACGAAGAAGACATCGCGCTCATGGGTGAGCTGGGGCTCGGCGCCTATCGCTTCAGCATCTCGTGGTCGCGCGTGCTGCCCGAAGGCCGCGGGCGCGTGAACTCGGCCGGGCTCGCGTTCTACGAGCGTCTCGTCGACACGCTGCTCGAGTCGGGCATTCAACCGATGATCACCTTGTATCACTGGGATCTGCCCGGAGCGATCGACGACCTGGGCGGCTGGGTGAACCGCGATGTGGCGGGATGGTTCGCCGACTACGCGGAGGTGTGCTTCCGCGCCATGGGCGACCGCGTGCCCATGTGGGCGACGCTGAACGAACCGTGGGTGATCACCGACGCCGGCTATCTGCACGGCGTGCACGCGCCCGGGCACAAGAGCCGGCGCGAGACGCCACTCGCCTCGCACAATCTGCTGCGCGCGCATGGCGCGGCGGTCGAGCGCTTCCGCGGGCTCGGGCCGTGGGCCAGCCAGGTCGGCATCGTGGTCAATCTCGAGCCCAAGGAGGCCGCGACCGATTCGCCTGAGGATCGGGCCGCGGCCGAGCGCTCGGACGCGTACATGAACCGGCAGTATCTCGATCCGTTGTATTTCGGGCGCTATCCGGAAGAGCTGGCGCAGATGTACGGACGCGACTGGCCCGAGTTTCCCGAGAGCGACTTCGCGTCGATTCGCCAGCCGATCGATTTCCTGGGCATCAACTATTACAAGCGCGGCGTGATGAAGCACGACCCGGCCGGCAAGCCCGAGCAGGCGGCACTCGTCAAACCGACCGGCGGCGTGTACTCGAAGAACGGCTGGGAGTCGCACCCGCCGAGCCTCACCCGCATCCTGCGCTGGGTGCACGAGCGCTACGCCGCAGCACCCTTGTACGTCACCGAGAACGGCTTCGCCGCCCCCGATCCCGACGAATCGCCCCCGGGCGGCCTCGACGACTCGGTACGCGTCGAGTACTACCGCGGCCACCTCGCGGCCGCCCGGAACGCCATCGCCGCCGGCGTCGACCTGCGGGGCTACTTCGCCTGGTCGCTCCTGGACAACTTCGAGTGGGGCGAGGGCTACTCGCTGCGCTTCGGCCTCGTGCACGTGAACTTCAAGACCCAGAAACGCACGCCCAAGGCGAGCTATCACTTCTATCACGATGTCATCGAGTCGAACGGGGCAGCGATTTCCGCTTGAGGCCCTGAACATGGGGGTCAACCCGTCTTGAAACGGGTGCGCCTACTAATTTGGTAGGAATTAGCGCAGCTGGATGTCGGCAGGAACTTCGCGCACGACCACTTCCCCGCTCGCATTGATCGGCGTCGTCTTTCCGTTGACGATGGCCGAGCGGAAGGCCTTGGTGGGCGACGGCGCGCGCACCACGAGGCCGCCAGAGGGCACACGGATCCCGTCCTCGATGTGCATTTCGGCTCCGCCAGCCTTCGCTCGCAAAGTGTAGTTGAGCTTGCCGTAGGGCGTGCGCAGCCCATCGATCCCGACTCCGCTCCCCCGTGACACCCAAGTCCACGGAACGCCGGCCGCCAGCACCAGGGTCGAGTCGCGCTCGCGGTCGTAGGCGAAGCAATCCAGGATCGAGCGCACGTAATCCGAGCCGACCCAGGTGTGCGGCAGGTCGCCGATGAAATGTGGCTTGCGTTCGTCGTGCCAGACGACTTCGGGCCACTGCCGCCAGCCGACCGGCTTGCGGTACTTGAGAAACCAGTCGTTCAGCTCCTGCGCGCGATCGCGCCAGCCCAAACGGATAAACGCGCCAATATTGCGCACCTCGTAGGGCGTGAAAGCGTCCCACGTCTTCTTGCCCATCTTGCGGTCGCGGAAGAACTGATAGTACCGCTGGAACGTCTGCTCGAGCGCGGCATGCGGCAAGGCGTTCTCGCCCTGCACCGGCTCGAGCGCGATCGTGGTCGAGGTTGCGTCGAAGTCGCCGAGATCGGCCGCGCCGGGAATGTAATCGATCTTGTGCGTCGCCATTGATGCGTTCATCGACGCCACCAGGTCCTTCTGGAACTCGTCACGCGCTGCCGCCCAGCGCCGCGCTTCGTCGTTGCGGCCCAAGGCGCCAGCCAGGTACGCGGCGTCCTTGAATCCTCGCAGCGCGAAGAGATCGTCCCAGTACGAATGCATCGGCTTGGCCGAGTAGCCCTCGTGCGAGATCGAAGGCGGCAGCAAACCGAAGAATTCGGGCTTGGCGCGCCACTCGGCCGTGCGATGCGTCTGGCGCATCGAGTCGAGATAGGCAGCCGAATGCGACACGGCCGGCCACATGCGCTCGGCCAGCTCGCGATCGCCCGTATAACGGAAGTACTCCGCGACCAGATAGATGAACTCGCCGTTTGAGTCGTTCTCCGGCACCGGATCCGAGCCGCGCGCGTCCACGCAGCACGGCACCTTGCCATCGGCGTAGAGATACGGCGCAAACCACTCGATGAACTCCTTCACCGCATCTTCGTGCCCCATGCGCAGGAGTGCTGTCGACGTGAGCGATCCGTCGCGAATCCACGACCGCTCGTACGAACGCGACCCCGGTTGAATCCCGCCCGAATCGCGATTCACCAGCACGTCGCCGATCTGCGCCTGCAGCGTCTTCACGATGTCGTCGAAGGCGGGCGGCAGCGCGATGGAGACCCGGTCGAACGACTTGCGCCAGTCTTCTCTGACTCTTTCAAGCTCACGAGTCACCGACGCTTTAGGAACATCCAGGAGCAGGTCACTGTTTATTGGAGTGATCCCTTTAAGGAAAACCCTTAACCCCACGTCCACGCTGTCACCGACGGCAAGGTTCACGGGAAATAGGAACGCTCCCGAAGCGAGGCCAGACGGGTCCGCCATGTCTTGCTTCGCAGGTACGGCGCCTCTTCGGAGAAAACCCGTGATATCGCCTTCATCGAATTGCGCGGCTCCAAAGCTCTCAGGGTCCGTTAAGTAACCGACTCGCCAACTCCCGTTCACCAAAAGGTGAGTCTTGTCTCGCACCAATGATTCAATGTGAGACACCCCTCCGGGCGTGTTTAGAAATTGAGTTGGTGGGTTCACCTGAAAGGGCCGAACTGCGACAAAGAGTCTTGCTCCGCCTTCCTTGGCTGCGCGGTTACGAATGCGATACCGAATGGCGGCAGACGTCGGCCACGCAATGGACGTCGTCGTCAGCTCCCACGGTCCCCACCGCTGCGTCACGCTCGGAATCGGCAAGTAGCCATCCTCGAGCGACTGCGTCGTCTTGGCATCCGCCCAAGTGTGCAGGGTGTCGTTCGCCCACAGAAAAGGCTCGATCGTGAACCCGCGCTTTCCCACCTCGAAGGCGCCGTCTTCGCTCAGGAGACCTTCGTCGCGGGCGTCGTCGGCGCCGACGACGGTCCAGAACACTTGCTCGCCGGAGATCCCGCGCGGATAGGTCCCACGCGGCGCGTCCTTGGCGATGGCGGCGTAGAAGGTTTCGAGGCTCGAAGACCAGTCGACGGGCTCAACCTTGAATTCGGCGAGCATGCGCGGCGGGGATTCAGGGGCGACCGAGGTCTCGACGATGCGCACGTAACGCGCTTCCGATTCGGGCAGATACAGGTAATCGCGCGGGCGCAGACCGGCCACGCGACGCACCGTGCGCCAGTTGCCGTCGCCTTCCGAGGTCTGCACGTCGTAGGGGTGCGGGGCTTGGGGGTTGCCGCCGATCCAGTCGATCACCAGGCCGCCGAACTCGCGCACCTCGCCCATGTCGAAACGAATCCAGGGATTCACCCGCTGGCCCGGGAGCGCGTTCCAGCCCGTGCGCGGGTTGCCGTCGAGGGCGAAGTCGGGCCCCCCGCTGTGGAGCGGAAGCGTCGTCGTCGTGCCGGGATAATCGACCTCGACGCCAGGCGAGGTCGACGCCTTGGCCTGAATGGGCAGCGGCTTGGCATTGGGGACAGGAAGCTCTTCGAGCGTCAGCTGATCGAGCCACACGGTGCCCTGTCCCCCGCTGCCGGCGGTGACGGCGAACTCGATGGCTGCCACATGGTGGATTTCTCCGCCACCGATCGGGCCCCAGGCGAACGAGAGGTGACGCTTGCGCAGTGACACCGAATCCCAGCTCGCGGGGAACGCGAAATCGCGATGGTTGTTCCACCAAACGTTCTCGCCGGTCGAATCGATGAGCTTGAACTCGAGGTTCTCGCTCGGTGCCGTGCCGCGGATGCGGAACTTGAAGCGGTAGTTCTGGGGCAGGTCGAAATCGAACTTCTTGTGGATGACGGCGTAGCCGCCGCCCTTGACGAAGCGGAAATCGAGCCTGAGCGAAGCGCCGTCGAAACTATCGGTCTTGGAGAGCTTGAGCTCGACACCGTCGGCCGGACGCGCCTCCCAGCCGTCGACCTCTTCGAAGGCGTCGAGGACGGTGGGCGCGGCCCACGCCGGAGTGGCCAGCGCGAGGAGAAGGAGAACGACGAAGGTCTTCAACCCTTGACGCTCCCCATCATCACGCCGCGCACGTAGTAACGCTGGAGGAACAGGAAGACGAGGATCACCGGCAGCACCGTGACCACCGAGCCGGCCATCATCAATTCAGTGTCCTGCACGTGCTCGCCGGAAAGCGAGGCCAGGGCCACGGGCAGTGTGAACTTGGAGTCGTCGCTCAAGACGATCAACGGCCACAGGAAGTCGTTCCACGCGCTCAGGAAGTTGAAGGCCGCGAAGGTGACCAGGATGGGCATGAGCACGGGCAGCACGATGGTGCGGAAGATGTTCCACTCCCCCGCCCCATCGACGCGCGCGGCATCGAGCAGCTCATCGGGGATGCCGAGCGCGTACTGGCGAACGAGGAAAATGCCGAACACACTGGCGAGGAACGGGATCACGGCCGCGGTCAGCGTGTTCACGAGGCCCATGGTCTTGAGCATGAGGAAGAGCGGCAGCATGCCCACCTGCGCCGGAATGACCAGCGCGCCGAGCAGGATGGCGAAGATGCGGTCGCGCCCGCCGAAGCGCAGCTTGGCGAACGCGTAGCCGGCCATGGCGTTGATCAGGAGCGAGAGCAAGGTCGCCGACACGGTGACGATCAGGCTGTTGCGAAAGTGCGTGGCCACATCCAGCCGCGTGAACAGCGTCTGATAGTGCTCCCAGGTGGGTACTGCTGGCAGGAAGCGCGGCGGAAACGTGTTGGCTTCGCCCGTGGCCATGAACGAGGCCGACACCATCCAGACCAAGGGACCGAGGGCGAACACGGCGCCGCCCAAGAGCGCCAGATGAAGCAGTGTGGCGGGCAGGAGCTTCTTCATCGCGCGCGCTCCCGCGACAGGCGAAGCTGGATCAGGGTTCCGGTGAGCATGATGACGAACAGCAGGAAGGCGATCGCCGCCGCCATGCCCATGCGCCACCAGCGGAAGCCCTGCTCGTAAAGGAAGAGCACCAGCGTCATCGTCGACTGCAAGGGCCCGCCCTGGGTCATGACGTAGGGCTCGGCGAAGAGCTGGAACTGGTTGAGCAAGGTCGTGATGCTGACGAAGAGCATGGTCGGCCCGAGGCCCGGCAACGTGACGTTCACGAAGCGCCCCCACCAGCCCGCGCCGTCGAGGTGGGCGGCTTCGTACAGCTCTTCGGGAATGCTCTGCAGGCCGGCGAGATAGATGAGCATGTTGTAGCCGAAGTTCTTCCACACCGCGAGCACGATGATCGCCGGCATCGCCCAGTGCGGATCGCCGAGCCAATCGATTGGTCCCGCGCCGAATTTGCCCAGGACGAAATTCAGGAGCCCGTAGTGCGGGTGGTAGAGATAACGCCACACGATGGAGACGGCGACGATCGTGGTCACCACCGGCAGGAAATAGGCGGTGCGGAAGAAGCCACGGGCGCGCGCCAGCTTGGCGTTCAAGAGGAGGGCGGCCGCAAGCGAAACGATCATCATCAAGGGCCCGCTCACGAACACGAAATAGAGCGTGTTGCCGAGCGCCTTCCAGAACACCGGATTGCGGAGGACCTCGACGTAGTTGTTGAGGCCGACGAAGCGCGCGATCGAGGTGTCGCCGATGGCGTAGATGTCGAAGTCGGTGAGGCTCAGCACCAGGCCCACGATCACGGGCACGAAGAAGAACACGGCAATGAGCGCGAGCGCCGGGAGGACGAACAGCCGTCCCGCGCTCGCCTGGCGGCGCTCGATCGAGTTCTTCATCGCGCGGCCGCGAGCTTGCCGTGCTCGAGGAGCCAGCGGCGCTTCTCGAGCATGGCGTTCACGTCACGGTCGAGACGCGCGAGCGCCGAGTCGCCCGACACCTTGCCGCGGATCGGGCCCTCGGCCTGGTCTTGCAAGCGGTTCGCGATCTCCTCCCACTCGGGAAGCTTGGGTGTCGACACCACGCGCTCCAGCTGCGTCTTGAAGGCGGCGAGGGCCGGCTCCTTGGTGATCGCGGTGTCTGACCACACCGAAGGGCGCGCGGGCAGGTCGCCCGTGAGGTGGGTGAAGCGCGCCTGCACGTCGGGCCGGCACAGATACTCGATGAAGCGCCACGCCTCCTGCTTGTGCGCCGAGGCGCGCGACAAAACGAGGCTCGAGCCGCCGGCCAGGGACACGCCCGAAGCCGCGCCACTCGGCCCCGGCAGCGGCGTCGTGGCCCACGCGCTCTGGTGCTCGGGCGCCAGGCGGCTGCGGAACTCGCCCACGTTCCACGGCCCCGTGATGTACATGGCGAACGTGCCGCGCTCGAACTCTTGATAGACGTTGGCAATCTCGTTGTTGGTCACCGGGGGCGCGAGCCCGTCCTTGAACAAGCCGAGAAAGAACCCGAACGCCTGCTCGAAGGACGGGTTTTCGAAATCGGCGCGCGTGTCGTGATCGGCGAGGAGCGTGGCGCCGTTCTGCAGGCCGAAGATCACCGGCTGCGTCCACTCGTTGGCCGGCAGCAAGATGGCGTAATGATCGGGCCCGACCACGCGCTTCACGGCCACCATGGCCTTCCGCCAGTCAGCCCAGTTCTGCGGAATCGAGTCGTAGCCGGCCTGGGCGAGGATGTCCTTGCGATAGAACAGCACGCGCGTGTCGACGTACCAGGGCACGCCGTAGAGAGTGCCGCCCATCACGTTGGTGTCCCAGATACCCGGGAACTGATCGTGCGGATCGACGGCTTGCGAGCGCGCCACCCAGGGCTCGAGCGGCTCGATGGCATGGAGCGCCGTGAACTCGGCCACCCAGGTGTTGCCGAGCTGGAAGCAATCGGGCAGCGAGCGCCCGACGTGGGCGGTCAACAGCTTGGCGTGCGCCGCGGTCCACGGGATACCCTGCACGATGACGTGCACGTCCGGGTTCTCGCGCTCGAAGTCGCGCGCGAGATCGCTCACCACCTCGCCCTCGCGGCCCATGCCCCAGAAGCGGATCGTGGTGCGCGTGTCGCGTGACGTGCTCGAGCAGCCAAGCGTGAGCAGAATGAGGAGCGCGAGCCCCTGCTTCACTGCTTGACCTCGGTCTTGTCGAGCCAGCCGCCCGTGAAGCCGGCGGCGCGGAGCCCTTTCTGCACGTGCGGATTGCGGCGCATGTAATTCCACACGAGACCGGTGCGGAAGTTCTCGGTCATGGCCATGATGGGCCCTTCGTCGATGCCGAGATAATCGATGTCGAACCAGCCGACGCCGGGGATGATGCGCCCGGCCGAGATCTTCGCGCCCGCCACGTTCAGCGTGGGATTGAAGCAATCGACGAAGCCGTACTTGTCGAAGGCGTCGGGGTAGGCCTCGCGCATGGCCATCAAGGAGGGGATGACGATCTCGGGCGCGAACGGCATGGAGCCCGCGGCCGCCGTAGGCGCCACCGTGCCGTCGTCGCCGACGCGCACGAACGACGCGCCGCGCGCTGAGTAGGTGCGGAACTCGCGCTCCTTGCCATCGATGGTCAGCTTGCCGTCCATCGGCCCGTCGCACGCCGTGAGGCCCCACAGGCTCGGCCCGTAGCCGCGCCACTTGTCGGGGTTGTCCTTGGCGTAGGCGTACTGCGCCAGGGTCGCGCGCCGCGAGTTCTCGAACCAATCGATGTCGTGGGCGCGCATGAGGCTGTCTTGCAGTCCGCGCAGGTCGTACCAGACTTGGGTGTACTGATGGCCGAAGAGCGGCGCAAAGCCGATGTGCTCCTGTTCGTAATACTCTCCCCACTTGCAGGAGCCGATCCACGCCGAATAAGTGCCCTTGCTCACCGGGTGCGTAGGCGAGCCCAGCGCCAGGAGCACGACGATCTGGCTCTCGTTCATGCCCCACCAGTCGTACGGCAGGAATCCTTGCTCGGGCGTCCAGCCGTGCGAGATGAGCGGCTTGCGCGTCTGCGCCCAGTTCCAATCCACGCGGGCATACAGCGATTCCGCCATGGCGCGGATCGCGATCTCGTCGGG
Source organism: Candidatus Eiseniibacteriota bacterium (assembly GCA_036003365.1). Lineage (GTDB taxonomy): Bacteria > Eisenbacteria > RBG-16-71-46 > RBG-16-71-46 > DASYSL01 > DASYSL01. The sequence continues at coordinate 2,756 of DASYSL010000137.1, read as the reverse complement.
CTCCTCGCGATTGAAATAGCTCTCGCAGAAGAGCACGCCGCCCATGAGCAACGCCGTGTCGACGGTCGAGAGCTCGATGTCCTTGAAGCGCGTGCCCGTCTTCATGTCGAGGAAGTGATAATAGAAACCGTGATATCCGGTGGCGCCGCTCGCCTCGGGTCCCTGCTTGGAATCCAGGAAGAAGCGCAGCGTGTTCTTCACGCGCCGCACCGCCTGCCAGCGCGTGATCGAGTGGCGCTCGACGCCGATGGGATACGCGGTCAAAGCGAAGCCCACGGCCGCGATCGAGCAGAAAGACGGCGTCGGCGCGCGATCCGGCGTGAGGCCGGTCGCAGGATCGGTGGTCTTCCAGAAATAGCGGAACGTGCGCTCCTGCAGTGTGTCGAGGAACGCCTGCTGCACGGGGGTCGCGGCGAAGATGGGCGGCGCGGAGTGAGGCGAAAGGTTGGCCGAGGAGGGGATGCCGCAAGCGCCGAAGGTCAGGAGGGTCACGCTCAGGGCGAGCGCCGCCCTACATCGCGTTCGCAGATTCGTCAGAGGACCTCCGTTATCCGAGGACGATCTCGACCTGGTGCTCGAGCGCGTCGTCGTCGATGGGCACGAGCACGGCGCCCTCGACGAGCGGCCACGGCTCGCCGTCCAGCCGCGCCTCGCGCACGAGGCCGGTCTTGCCTTCCGGATTGCGCACGTGGATGTCGAACGCGGTGTCGCGATCCTTGGGCCGGTACTGGATGCGGTATTCGGGCCAGCTGTCCGGGATGCACGGGCGGATCTCGAAGGCCCGCCCCTGCCGGACGCGCAGGCCCAGAATTGACTCGAGCCCGACGCGCAGCATCCAGCCGGCCGAGCCGGTATACCACGTCCACCCGCCGCGGCCCACATGGGGCGGCTCGCCGTAGACGTCGGCGGCGATGACGTAGGGCTCGACGCGATAGCGCTGCACCTGGTCCGGCGTGCGCGCGTGCGACACGGGCGCCAGCATCTCGAGCAGGCGCGCGGCCGCGTCGCGGCGCCCCATCTCGGCAAAAGCGCGCACCACCCAGAGGGCGGCGTGCGTGTACTGGCCGCCGTTCTCGCGCACGCCGGCGGCGTAGCCCTGGATGTAGCCGGGGTCGTGCGTCGAGTGGCGGAAGGGCGGCGTGAGCAGGCGGATGATGCCGTCCTTCTCGGACACGAGCCGCTCTTCGAGCGCTGCCATGGCCTGGCGCGCGCGCTCCGCGGGCGCGGCCCCCGAGAGCACCGCCCACGCCTGCACCAGGGCGTCGATCTGGCACTCGTCGCTCGTGGCCGAGCCCATGGGCGTGCCGTCGTCGTAGAAGGCGCGGCGATACCACGCGCCGTCCCAGCCGTCCTTCTCGATGGCCTCGCGCACGTCGTCGCGATAGGCGCGGTAGCGGCGCACGCGCGCGTCGTCGCCGCGGCTCTCGCAAATGGGAATGAAGTCGCCGAGAACGGCGTAGAGGAAGAATCCCATCCACACGCTCTCGCCCTTGCCGCCCTTGCCGACGCGGTTCATGCCGTCGTTCCAGTCGCCGGAGCCGAAGAGCGGCAGCCCGTGCGGACCCTGGGTCATGGCGCGGTCGAGGGCGCGCACGCAGTGATCGTAGATGTCGCCGCTCTGGCCCGAGCGCCGGGGCTCGAGAAACTCTTCGTCGTGGCCGGACACGAGCGGGCTCGCCGTCAGGTACTCCGCGCGCTCGGCGAGCAGAATCTCGTCGCCGGTGACCTCGAGATAGAGCGCCACCGCCCACGGCAGCCACACGAGATCATCGGCGAAGCGCGTGCGCAGGCCGCGGTCGTCGGGCGGATGCCACCAGTGCAGCACGTCGCCTTCGACGAACTGGTGCGCGGCGTGGAGCAGGATCTGATCGCGCAAGATTTGCGGATCCCAGGCCACGAGGTTGGCGGCGTCCTGGAGCTGATCGCGAAAGCCGAACGCGCCGCCCGATTGATAGAACGCGGTGCGTCCCCACATGCGGCAGGAGAGCGCCTGGTAGACGAGCCAGCCGTTGAGCGCGAAGTCGAGGGGCCGAGACGGCGTGCGCACCTCGACGGGAGAGAGTGTCGCGCGCCAGAAGGCGAGCGCCCGCTCCCACGCGTCCTCGAGGTCGGCGGCGGCGCCGAGCCGCTTGACGATCTCGCGCGCTTCGCCCGCGCTCTCGGCCTCGCCGAAGAGAGCGATCACCGTCGCCGTCTCGCCCGGCCGCAGGCGCAGCGTGAGACGCTCGGCGAAGCAAGGATCCATGCCGCCGCCGTAGCTCGCCGACAGGGGGCCGGTGCGGCGGAGCGCAGCCGGCGCGCCCATGGCGCCGCCCTCGCCCAGGAATTCCTCGCGATCGCAAGTGTACGACTCGCCCACGGCCCGCGTGTCGCCGGCCGTGCGGAGTGCGGCGAAGGTCACGCTCTTGGCGAAGACTCCGGCGCGCGCATTGGTGGCGAAGAGAGCGCCGCTCTCGGCGTCGCGCTCGGTCAGCACGCTGCCCGACGAGATTTCGGGCAAGGTGCCCAGGACGAGCTGGCGGTAGGCGAGCACGCTCAGCGTGCGCGCCGACTGGCCGTGGTTCACGAGCGTGAGAAGCGCGACTTGCGCGGGATCGCTCTCGGGCAGGAACAGACGCAGCTCGTGCTCGATGTCGCGCCCCGTGTAGCGATAGCGGCTGTAACCGATGCCGTGCCGCGTCTCGTAGCGGCCGGGACCGGGTGCTGGCCCCGGCGTCGCCGACCAAAAGGCGCCGCTCTCCTCGTCGCGCACGTAG
>DASYSL010000136.1:0-2498 GCA_036003365.1 Candidatus Eiseniibacteriota bacterium | reverse complement strand
TAGCCGATCCAATGTCCGTACGGGGTGCTCTCGGCGTACCCAGCGAGCCGCGCGCGCTTCCCATTCTGCATCGGCTGATGCGGCTCGAAGCTCTGGCGATCGGGGAAAGCGATCAGGAACACGTGCGGGCGCACCAGCGACGTCGATCCCATGCCCTCGCCGGCGAGCAGCTCGGCCATGCGCTCGAGGTCGCGCGCCATGTGCACGACCGAGTCGGGCGCAGCAGGTGAGTAGAGCACGAAGTGCGCCGTGGTCGCGGCGTGCCACTCGGCGGCCGAGGCGGGCGACGCTGGCGACGCTGCGACCAGACCAAGAAGCGCGGCGGCGACAATCCGCGCTCGGCGCGCGACGGCGATCATGACTCCTCCCGGGGGCTGGACGTCCGGGCGAGGGAGGATCCGCCCGTTGCGAAAACAAATGGTGGAGGCGGCGGGAGTCGAACCCGCGTCCGAAGGAGGCTCCTCAAGAGGCCACTACGTGCGTGTCCCACCAACTCGTGCTCTCGCGCCGAACCCTTCCGATGGGCGGGACTGATTCAGCGCCAGCCTCTTCGATCTCGCCCGGCGTGCGAGGCACACGCGCGAGCCAGCCTGCCTTTATCGACGCTCGCTCCCGGTCCGACAGACGGGGCCAGGGCGACCGTGACTACCTAATGTTTAGTTAGGCAGCCAGAGCCATCTGCTCGTTGGCAGATGAATTTTCCCGATTGTTTAACGAGCCATCGGGATCTCGGCACGCTCCTCTTGCGTCACCATCCTCGTCGAAACCACTCGCCCCCATTCTCGGTTGGCTATCCTATGGATTGGATGCGCGACGGATCAAAACGGCAAATCGTCGTCGTTGGCCTGGTCCAGATCCGGGTTCTGACCGACGGCGAAGTCGTCGGCCGGAACGGTGACCGGCTCGTCCATCGACTCGGAGCGATCGCCGGCGCGGCCGAGCATGACCATGTTCGAGGCCACGACCTCGGTGCTGTAGCGCTTCTGGCCCTGCTGATCCTGCCACTGGCGCGTGCGGATCTTGCCCTCGATGTAGACCTGCTTGCCCTTCTGCAGATACTGACCGCAGATCTCGGCGAGCTTGCCCCAGGCCACGACCCGGTGCCACTCGGTCTGCTCGGTCTTCTCACCGTTCTTGTTGACCCAGCGCTCGGTGGTGGCGATCCGGAGATTGGCGACCGGCTGGCCGCCGGCCGTGTAACGCACTTCCGGGTTGGCTCCCAGATGTCCCACCAGAATGACTTTGTTGACGCCGCTCATTGCGATTCCTTTCCGGGAGCTCGTATGACGATGGGGGTCGCTTCGGAGGTCTCGGCGACGGCCCGGCTCGAGCCCTCACCTCGCCCGCGAGTGTAGGACCCGCCACCGACAGTTTTCAATGGCGCGCGGCCGCCCGGCGGACGCCGCCCGCCTAATTGACACCGGCGGCGGCGCTGGGGTTTAGTGAGGTCGCTTCGGCTCATCGGGCACCGGGGCGTGGCGCAGCCCGGTAGCGCACCTGCTTTGGGAGCAGGATGTCGGAGGTTCGAATCCTCTCGCCCCGACCATTCTCCCGCCGTGCGCCTGTAGCTCAGTTGGATAGAGCAGCGGATTTCTAATCCGCGGGTCGGGGGTTCGACTCCCTCCAGGCGCGAGCCCCTCGAGCCGGCCGTCGGCTCGACGGCGGGCGGAAATACCCTTGTGGTGGATGTAGCTCAGCCGGTAGAGCACTGGACTGTGGCTCCAGGTGTCGCGGGTTCGAACCCCGTCATCCACCCCAAACGAAACGACGCCGCTCCGAGCGATCGGGGCGGCGTTTGTCTTTTCGATGTCCCTGCTAAGGCGTCCAGCGGCCGCGGCCCCGCATGGCCTCGAGGAGGGCGGCCGCCGCGCGCGCCCGATGCGAGATGGCGTTCTTCTCTTCCGCGCCCAGTTCGGCCAGCGTGCGCTCGGATCCTTCGGGAACGAAGAGCGGATCGTAGCCGAAGCCGTGCGTGCCGCGCGGTGCTTCCTGGATGAAGCCTTCGATGCGGCCTTCGGCGCTCACCTCTTTGCCTTCCGGATCGGCGAGCACGAACACGCAGCGAAAGCGCGCGCGCCGGTTCACCCCGTGGATGCCGCGCAGGCGCTCGAGCAGGAGCCGATTGTTGTCGTCGAAGGTCGCGTTCTCGCCGGCGAAGCGCGCCGAGTAGACGCCCGGATCGCCGCCGATCGCGTCGACTTCGAGACCCGTGTCGTCGGCGAGCGCGACTTTGCCGGTGGCGCGTGCGGCGGCGCGCGCCTTGATGCGCGCGTTGGCGAGCAGCGTGTTGCCGTCTTCGGGCGGCACCTCGACGCCCGCCGGCAGCGGCTCGAGATGGATGGGCGCTTGAGCGAGAAGTGCCGCGACTTCAGCCAGCTTATGTGGATTGCCCGATCCGAAAACCCATACGACCGATTCGGTCACGGACAAACAGTTCCCGGAACGTCGTTCAGGAACACCTGGCGGAAGATGTTGAAGTCGTTGATGTCGGTGGCGCC
>DASYSL010000135.1:0-12790 GCA_036003365.1 Candidatus Eiseniibacteriota bacterium | reverse complement strand
CGCAGCGAAGGGCTCGGGCGGATACAAATGCTCCGATCCGCCGATGCCGATGCCCACGATCCCGGCTTCGTCGCGGAGATCGCGGATCTCTTCCAGCGTCGACATCGCGCGCTCGGGCCCGAAGTCACGGATGAGGTCGGTGATCAGCGCCACCTCGATCGCGGGCACTTGGGCGAGGCCCCGGCGAATGGCCCGCGTGATCTCCTGGACGCCGAGCCCGCGCCGGCGGAAATCGCCCGGCGAATAGAACACTTCGGCATAGAGAACATTCTGCGCGCTCAGGTCGCGCGCCACCTCCGCGGCCAGGAACGAGAAGTCTTCGTACTCGCGGATGAACTGGTTCTTCCACACCCACGTGTCGATGAAGTGCGCGAAGTCACGAAACGTGAAGCGTGCGGCCAGCGCCTCGACGGTGGGCACTTCCGGGTCGCCGCCGTATTTCTCCACCAGCTTCCACAGAGCGGGCAACGGAATCGCGCCTTCGAGATGAAGGTGCAGCTCGATCTTGGGGAGGCGCTGGAAGTAGGCGCGCAGAGCGTCAGCCAAGCTCATACTCGAGTGTGAAGGGGTACTCGTTGCCGTGGCCGAGACTCGTGCTGCCCTCGCCGCGAAGTCCCTCCAGGTCGCCGGTTCCGGAGTCGGGCACGACGGAGTAACTCTCGTTCGCCTGACCGCCTTCGAAGACGCCCGTGCGCTGGAGCACGAAGCTGCCAAAGCGAGGACCGATTCGCCCCACGAATCTTTCGAGGCCGACGAACGTGGCCGAGCCGTCGTCCCGGTACATCATCAAGTACTCGACTTGCCCTTCGCCCTCGAGATCGCCGGTAAAGGCCTTCGTCACGTGGGCGTGCGTGAGCTTGGGCAACCCGTCTCCTTCCTCGTAAGCTTTCTCCTCCCAAGATTTGATCGCGAAGTGAGCTTGGATGGTAGGCATGGGTTCCTCCTTCCCGACAATGATCGAGGCTTCTCATCCGCTCCGCACTGGCACTCCGGCCTGGTAACCGGGGCATTGGAGCACCGGCAGCCGCGGATGCCGCGGAAACCGCGCATCGGTCTTGGCGAGCTCGCAACGCCAAAAGGTGCTGCGCGGCGTGGTCACCGTACGCGCGTGACGGCAGGTCTCACAAAGACCGACGGGAACGCGGTCCCGATTCACTTGGCGCTCTTTCGGGTGTTCCAAGCAACCGCTTCGCGGATGAGCGCCTTGAAGGCTGTTTGATCGATCTTCTCGCCTTCGCGAACATCGATGGCCCGGCGTGTGTTACCGCCGAGGCTCGAGTTGAAGAGCTTCTTAGGGTCTGCAAGCCTGGCGCCGTGCGCGAACGTGAGCTTGACCGCGCTCTTGTAGCTCTCGCCGGTGCACACGATGCCGTCGTGTGACCAGACCGGCACCTCCCATTTCCATTCCTCGACGATTTTCGGATCCGCCTTCTTGATCAGATCGCGCAGCTTGGAGAGCGTTTCGCCGCGCCAATCGTCCAGCTCTTCGATGCGCTCGTCGATGAGCTGAGACGCTGACGCGCCCTTCTTTGAGCTGGTGCTCCCCTTGGTTTTCATGTCCCCTCCTCAGCGCAGCTTCGCCATCTGATCGGCTGCATTGGCGTTCTTCGGATTGAGCGCGAGCGAGTGCTTGTAATCGGCGAGCGCCGCCGCCCGGTGTCCGGCCTTGGCGTTGGCTTCGCCGCGACTGTCGTACAGATTCCACGATCGGGGATAGAGCTCGAGGCCGAGCCCGAACACCGCGATGGCTTCGTCCGTGCGGCCGGCGCCCAGCAGGCGGTAGCCGGCCAGGTTCACGCCGTCCTCGACGCTCGTCCAGCGCGCGCGAGCGTCGGCTTGCCAGGCGGCGAGCGCCGCTTTCACTCCTGAGGGACCCTCCACCGCCGAATCGGCGATGGCGCGATTCCAGTCGAACGGCGGCTTCCAATCGAGCGCGGCTTCGAGCGCGGGATCGCGGCCCTGGGCGAACTCGGCCTCGCTAGGCTCGGCGGCGATCCCGGGCGCGATCCACGGCCTGTCATCGCGCGAATCCATGAGCTGCCACCAGACGTAGGAGACGCGCACGACGAGCCCGGTGTGCGGCAGGGTAAGCGGCGCGTTGTCGCCGAAGAAGCCACACGAGCCTCCCGTCGGCTCGCCCACGAACACCGCCGGCGTGAAGTGCTCGAGCGCCAGGCAGAAGTTCATCGCGGCCGAGAACGTCTCGCGGCCGATGAGAACGACGAGGCTGCCGCGCTCGCGCAGCTTGGGAGAGCGAATGATCCGCAAGAGCACCGGCGTGGTGAGCGACGTGTTCCCGCCCGGATTCCAACGCAGGTCGAGCACCAGCCGCATGGCAGGACCGCGGTCAAACGCATCGAGTGTGGCGGAGAAGAAGTCGGCCGCTTTCTGCTCCTTGGTATCGCGCACGGCGTTCCATTGCACGTACCAGACGCGCTGTTTCGACAGCTCCTGGGCCCAGAAGAAGCGGTCGGTGTGCGACCAGGCGAGCGGCAGCGTGGCGGGATGCTGCGGGGTAAGCGGCGTGTCGAGCGCGAGCCGCTCGAGCGTGCGCTTCACGGGGCCGGTCTTGGTGTCGGCTTCGAGCGGAATGTTGCCCGCGTCATCGGCGAGGCGGAGCCCGACCAGAATTTCGGGTACGGCGAGATACCGTGGTCCGTCGGCGCGGGCTCCCTGCGGGTTGTCCTTGGCCACGAGGGGCGCCACCGCGCGCATGGCCTCCTCGGCGCTCGAGCGGCCGATGCGCGTCACGCGGGCGCCAAGCAAATCCTCGTATCCGGGCGCGGCCGAGTTGACGAACAAGGTGTCGCGGAAAAGATGGAAGCCGACGGGAAGCTGACCGAACCCGAGGGTCTTCAGATTGGCGAGCGCGTCGGGGGTGTTGCGCTCGGCGGTGAACACGTCGGTGAACGTGTCGCCCGTCTTGAACACGTACGTGTGCCCGTTACCGGGACCGGCCATGGCCACCAGGCGGAGAAGACCGACGGCGAATTGAGGCCGCCCCAGGTGGGGAATGCGCGCGTCGAGCTTGCGCACGCTGTCGGCGAACTGAGCAGGTGTGACCGCTCGGTAGAAGTCGAGGTGGCGCCGCGGCAGCTCGCGGGCGAGAAGCGCGAGATCCTCGTGCCACCCTCGGCCCTCCGTCGCAGTGAGGGCGGCGAAGGCGGGAGCGGCCACGAGCAAGCAGCCCACGAGAATCAGCGCGCGCATGATCCGACTCTAGGTGGCCGGTCCGACGATTTCCAGGCTGGGGACGCGTCGGGACCAGGCTTTTGACGTGAACTTCGCCGGCGATGGGGCCAACGAACTCGTAGACTGGGGACGTGACGCCCCAGATCTCGCATGTCGATTCGAAGCGTCGGCGCGGGCTCGCGCTGGCCGCTCTTCTCCTCGCGCTCGCCGCGGCACCCCTCTCCACTCAGGCCACCACGACGTCCACGCTCGAACCCACGGATGCCGAGCAGGATACGTTCACGTCAGTAAGGAATCCGCTGGTGGATCAACCGCTCGCCGATTGGGGCGACCTGCGCTTCTTGGACGGGCCGGAGCACCGCACTCTTGGCGATTTCCGAGGCAAGGTGCTGGTCGTCCGATTCTGGACCGCGGGCTGCCCGCGCTGCCGCGCTTCGGCCGCCACGCTCCGTGAGTGGTCGCGTCGCTATCGCAACCAGGACTTCGAAGTGATCGCGATCCTCCTCCCCATGAAGGGCAAGGTCTATTCCGACGACGAGCTGCGCACCATCGTGCGCAACACGGGTTGGAACGCGACCGTCGCGGTCGATCAGGACTGGTCCGTGCTCAAGACGCTGTGGAACGCGAGCGGTCCGCGCTACTCGGTCTCGGTCGGTTTGCTCGTCGATCGCGACGGCATCGTGCGCGCCGTTCACCATGGTGGATACCTGAGCGATGGTCGGGCGGAGACGGAGAACTTCCGCAACGTCCTCGATCGCGTGCTCGCCGAAGACGGCCATGTGATGGCCCACCCCCACGCGATTCCCTCGGGCTGAGCGCCTACTCGTGGAGCACCCCGTGCACGAGGCCGACGGCGACCGAGCCTTCGCCGACGGCGGGGGCGACGCGCTTGAAGTTGTTGCCGCGCACGTCGCCCACCGCGAACACGCCGGGCAGGCTCGTCTCGAGCAAGTAGGGCCGGCGCGCCATCGGCCACTTCTTGGCCGCGAGATCGTCAGGCGAGAGATCGTTCCCGGTCTTGATGAAGCCTTTGTCGTCGAGCGCCAGACATCCTTCCACCCATTTCGTGTTGGGCACCGCCCCCGCCATGCTGAACACGTGGCGGATGTCCTCGGTGCGCGTCTCGCCTGAGCTTCTGTCTCGCCACGTCACCCGCTCCAAGGATTCGTTTCCGTCCAGGCCCACGATCTCGGCATTCGTGTGCAGCTCGATCTCCGGATTGCCCTCGATGCGGCGGATCAGGTAGCGCGACATGGTTTCGGCGAGGCTCGGGCCGCGCACCAGCATGAGCACGCGCTTGCTCGTCTGGGACAGGAACACCGCCGCTTGCCCCGCCGCGTTGCCGCCCCCGACCACGATCACGTCTTCGCCGCGGCACAGCTGCGCCTCCATGAAGGTGGCGCCGTAGTACACGCCCGCGCCCTCGAAGGCGGCGAGATTCGGGATGTCCAGCCGGCGATATTCCGCACCCGTGGCGATGATGATGGTGCGCGCCATGACGCGTTGGCCGTTGTCCAGCTCCACCGTGTACGGCTTGCGCGCGTGCACGAGCTTGAGAGCCTTCTCGGCGATCATGACTTCGGCGCCGAACTTCTGCGCTTGCGCATAGGCGCGCCCCGCCAGGTCCTGGCCGGAGATGCCCATGGGGAATCCGAGATAGTTCTCGATGCGCGAGCTCGAGCCCGCCTGCCCGCCCGGCGCCTTGGACTCGAGAACCAGGACGTCGAGCCCTTCCGAGGCGCCGAACACCGCCGCCGCCAGTCCCGCCGGGCCCGCGCCCACCACGAGCAGGTCGCGCGTCACCGTGGGATCGATGGCCTCGTTGAACCCCAGGCAGGCGGCGATCTCCTGGTTGCTCGGATTTCGCAGCACTCGATTGCCGTGACAGAGGAGCACCGGAACATCGTTCATGCCGATGTGGAAGCGGTCGAGCAGCTCCTGCACCTCGGCGGTCTGGTCGAGGTCGAGATAGGTGAAGGGATGGCTGTTTCGGTTCAGGAATTCCTTGATGCGCAGCGTGCTCGAGCAGTGCGACGAGCCGAGGAGGACGGCGTCGCCGAAGCCGTGCGCGACCAAGGACAGCCGCCGGAGGATGAATGCGCGCATGAGAATCTCGCTCAGCTCGCTGTCCGTCTGCACCAGGGCGAGGAGCTGCTCGCGGTCGAGCTCGATCAGCTGGGAGGCTTTGGTGGCGCGCACTTGGATGAGCCCCGGGCGTCCGGAGAGCATGTTGGCCTCGCCCGTGAACTGCCCCGGGCCGAGATTCAGGACGATGGTGTCGCCGGTCACGGCGCGGCGCACGATCTCGAGCTCGCCTTGCTCGACCACGTAGATGCTCGGATGATGCGAGCCTGGCTCGACCAGCGTCTGGCCGCTCTCGGCGTGAAGGGCTTGGCCATGAGCGCGCATGCGCTCGAGATGCGCCGGCTCGAGGACCGGAGAGAGCTGGGCGGCGCGCTCCGGCGAAGCGTCCAACTGAATGTCGGCCATCGGGGATCTCCCGTCTGCAGCGGGTTCGGGCTGGGATTCCCCCTCATCCTACTCCCTCGTCGACGTCTTCTCCCGTCTGAGGAAGAGAAACGCTTCGCCCGTTCCCACAACGGCCCAAGAGCCTTAGAATCCCACCCGCGAGGGGGGACCTCGATGTTCTGGCATTCGCGGACCATTCACCGTGGAGGGATCCAATGAAGTCGCTTCTGCTCCTGGTTGCCGTCCTGATCGCGGCCTCGCCGATGGTCGCGCGGGCTCAGAAGACCACCAACTTGCCGGCGATGAGTGCGTCCTCGCGCGAGACCGAGACGCTCAAGATCATCGCCATCAACAAGCCGCACCGTATCGTGACGCTCGTGGGCGCCAACGGCGACACGGTCGACGTCGAGTGCGGGCCCGAGATTCGTAACTTCAACAAGCTCGCGGTGGGTGACGAGGTGAAGGCGACTTACACCGAGTCGTACTCGATCCACGTCCAGAAAGGCGGAGAGGTCGAGGAGACGACGGAGATCTCTGGCGGGCGGGCGCCGGTGGGTGGCACGCCGGGCATGAGCCTGCACGAGACGCACGTGATGAAGGCCAAGATCGAGGCCATCGACAAGACCAAGGGAACGGTCACCATTTCGACCTTGGCCGGCAATCGCTTCACCGTGACACCGCAGAACAAGGGCCAGCTCAACAACGTGGCGGTGGGAGATTTGATCGTGGTCACCGAGAAGGTCGGCCACGCCATCTCCGTCAACAAGCCGAGCGCCAAGTCGACCATCAAGAGCGCCTCGTCGACGAAGAAGAAGTAGCCAGCGCAACCACCGTACACGGAGACGGGCCGGCGCGAGCCGGCCCGTCCTGCTATTCGAGCCCCGCCTCGTCGTGCGGCTCGTCCGTGGTGCCATCCAAGCTCACGAGGTCCCCATCGTGCGCCTCCATCTGCGACAGGAAGACCGCGGCCGAGGAGCTCAGCGGGCCCAGCTCGGCCACGGCCTCGCCGTAGTCGGTGATGATGAATCGCGTGCCCGCGTGCTCCACCTTGCCGAGAATCGCTCGCCGCACGCTGCGCTTGAGCTGCGTGAGCGACAAGATCTGATATTGCGTCGCGCTCATTGCCACTGTGCTTCCCCTCCGCAGGAGAACCATCCGGAAGCGGCCGACCTCTGTCGTGAAACGCTGCAGGTGGAGGGCGGGCGCAATCCCCAGCTCCCGCCCTCCCCTCCTACAGCTCTGGTGTCATGTTCCGAGCGTCAGTTGCCCGCCTGGCCCAGGAGCACCATGCGCTGGCTGTTGTTCTGGAACAGCACTCCAGGAGCCGACAGCCGGTAGAAGTACACGCCCGAAGCGGCTTTGACACCGCTTGCGGTGACGCCGTCCCAGCGATACACGTTGTCCGCGCCCACATGACCCTCGACGGTCGCCTCGTGCACGAGACGGCCCGCGACGTTGTAGAAGCGGATCGTGACCTTCGCAGGGGTTGCCAGCGAGAACCGCACCGACGCCGCACCCGCAACCGAGGGGTTGGGGAACGCGCCGCGCACGAAGTTCAGCGCGAGCCCTGGAACGTCGCCCACGCCGATGACCGGGTTCACACGCGCGCACTGGTTGAACGCCGTCAGCGCGTCGCTCATCCACTCGCGGCGACCGTAGTCGTTCGCGGCGATGTTCGACACCGAGGCGGTTCCGGGGTCCGAAGGACCGCCCCAGCCGCGCAGGTTGTCGAACGAGAAGCCGTCGAGCAGCGTGGTATAGAAGCGACCGGCGCCGATATCGAGACGACGGTAGACCGACGAGTAGAACGGCCCAGCCGAGCCGGCACCACGGTCCGAGACGTCTTCGTAACGGGCCGCGCGCTCGGCGCCGGGGACGCCACCATCACGATCGATGATGTCGAGGATGCCCTGGCACGAGTTGAAGATGCCGTAACGGCGATTGGAGTGGAACGGATCGGCAGCACCCGGATCGGCGTCCAGCGGCTTGAAGATGGCCACCGTCTGCTGGTTCCCGGTGAAGTCGAAGTAGTTGTCCTGCACGAACAGGCCGCCCATGCGGGACAAGAGAATTCCCATCGAGGTCCCGTTCGAGCTGGCCATGTCTTGCGTCAGGCCGTCGCCGTTGCCCCAGAAGGCCTTCTCGTTGCCGGAAGCCGACGCGTTCAGCCACTGATTGATGAGACCCGCGTCGTCCGCCTGCTCCTGACCCACGCCCGAGCCGTCGTGCATGGCGCCGGCCGAGTTGTCGAGGTCCACGGAGTCCCAGATGATGGTGTTGTAGTAGTGGTCGAGCATGGCGACGGACGGACCCTGCTTGCACTGACGGTCCGAAACGCCGGCGTCGATCCCACCACCCACGATGCGGCAGCCGGGACGGTCACCTTCGCCCGACTCGGAAGCGCGAATGTCGAACTTGTCGTATGCCAGGCCCATCGCGCCCAGGTTCGGCGCCACGAAGCCTGCCGGGTTGTTGACGTCGTTCGACCCGGCCACGGCCTTCCAGCCGCGATCGGCGCCGTTGTCGTTGCCATAACCGAGCGAGTCGAGCGCGCCCACCACCGCGGGCTCGCCGCCGCGCCGGTCACCGGCATCGACGTAGAGCAAGCAAGCCAGACCGTTGCCGCCGAAGCGCGTGTCCTTCCACAAGTCCGGCAACACGTCGAAGCTGTCGAAACGGAGCTGGTCGAAGTAGGTCCCCATCCCCGACTGCACCGCCACGGTCGTCGTGTCGGGCGACATGTTTTGCAGGACCGACGGGTTGGAAGCGGCCGAGCGGCGCACGAAGTACTCGACGTGCGTGCCCGGAGTGAAGAGCCCGTCCGGGAAGATCTTCGTGCCTTCGTATGTCGTTGTCGTGGCCGGATAACCGACGCCGCCCGGCGGATAGCTTGCGCCGCCGAGAGCCGCGCACGAGGCCGGATCGCAGCAGATGTTCGTCTGGGTCAGTGGGCCGTTGGGATCGACCACGTAGCAGATGTTGCGGATCTTGGCGAGCGGAGCCGGCGTGCCGCCCGGTCCTCCCGTCGCACCGCCCTTGGGATCGCTCTCCTCGTAGTTCCCCGCCCACACGTCGTTGTTCACGAGCCCGATGCTCTTGATGAGTATGGGATAAAGCGAAGGCGCTTCGGCCGAGTCCATACGAGCCGAGTTCCAGGTGTTGGGATCCCACACCGTCGCGGTGTGACCGTCCGCCGAGCCAACCTGGCCGTTCTTCACTCCCGTCTGGATCATGTACTGACCCCAGAACGAGTTGTCGCCGGCCGTGGCGGTCCCCAGACCGGGATTCGAGGCGACCTTCCAGAGCGGGCTCGTGCGGTTGCCCTTGGTGGAATAGCAGCCGGGACCCGGCTTGATGCGGAAGACCAAGTCCATGCGCGCGTCGTTGCCCGCGAAGGGCGACGAGTACGCGAGCGAGTCGCCCGGGATGACGCCTTCACCGCCACCCGACTTGCCACGGTTCAAGCCGTCCTTGATCAACGCCGTGACGGTGTCGAACGCGACCGAGCCGGGCGCGATGCTCTCGTTGTACGGGAACGTGTCGCCAATCAGGTCCCAGAAGAACGTGCTGAGAGCCGGCTTGGCGTTGCCCTGGATGAAGCCCATGCGGATGTTGTCCCAGTACTCACCGTCGACCTGACCGCAAGCCGTCGCGCTGAAGCGCGCGCAGCGGGTCTGGTTCTCGATGCCGACCTGGAGCGAGTCCGCGTGAGCGATGTTGATGAAGGGATCGAGATCGCCGGGATCCGAGTCATAGGTGACGCAGGTCGGCGTGCCGTAGGCATTGATCGCCGGCGCCGTGGTCATCGACGTCCACGCCACCGCGACCGGACCTTCCAGCTGCTTCTCGGTCGAGTTGGCGAGCGTGGGGTCGTACATGGCGCGTACGGCGTACCAGAAGAACACGCCCGAAAGACCCGGATCGTCGAAGCCCGAATAGAAGTCGAACTGGAGATTGGTGCCGCTCGAGCTCGAGCGCAGCGCGGCCGGCGTGCCCTGCGCCGTGGCGCGGCCGGCGTTGTCGTGCAGCACGATGGTCGGCGAGATCGACCAGTTCTGCGACTCGAGGTGGAACGTGTGCGCCGGGTTGGCGCCCTCGGGGTCGTGGTTCGACTGGACGATGATGTTCTCGCTCAGATTGCAGAACAGCTTGCCGCAGGGATCGGCGAACGGCAGGTCGTTCTGGTTGTGGATGTGGCCGTAGTGGCCGGGTTGGCGCCCGGTCGCGATCCACGCCGACGAAGGCGAGTTCTCGACGAACGAGCTGCCGCTGCGGGTGAAGCGCGGCTTGATCTGCCCCGCCGATTCGAAGTCGGCGAGCGAGCCGTTGACGTTGATGTTGTCGAGCACCACCGCTCCCGTGGTCGAGTTCCAGGCCGTAGCCGTGGGCGTGGTGGCCGGAACCCGGTCGTCGAAGAAGCGGTTGGTCTTGACGCGGAAGACGACGCGCACCGTGGTCCACGACGCGCCGGCGGGAATCGCCGGGCTCGCCGTGCCGCTGCTCACGCCGGTCATCTGGAAGATCAAGGCCGGTGCCGAAGCCCCGCTCTGTCCGAAATCGATCGTGTCCGAGAGATAACGGTGCGCCGAGTCGTAGATGCCCGTTTCCTTCGGCTTCCCGACCCACACTTCGAAGGAGTCCACCGGCTCGTTGGTTCCCGTCACCGAGCCCGTCTGGTCGATGACCAGGTTGGCGCTCGAGAAGGGATCCGGCGTGAACCAGCCGCCGCCCGCGTTGCCCGAGGGTCCCGGGTCACCGGTCGGCGTGTTGTTGAGCTCCGCGCGATAGGCGAAGGAGACCGTGCCCGGAGTGCCCGCGTTGTAGGTGAAGTCGCGGTACATGAGCTGGTCCCACTGCGCGGCATAGCCCGGATAGGCGCTGCGCGGCGCGCCGCCCGAGGCCCGGAAGTCGTTGTACTGCTGGTCCGAGGTGTAGCGGTTGCCGGTGTAGGGGTCGACCGGCGCGTTGGGATCGCCGGTCAGGCGCAGACCGCACCAGGCCGAGCCCGAGCCCGCGATGTTGCTGGCGTGCCCGGGGCTCACGGTACCGGTGTCGGGCACCGTGGTGAGGTTGTCCTGGTGCCACACGCCGCCCAATCCGGGCATGCGCGTGATGCGGCCGTTCGCCAGGCGATTCACGGTGAGGTTGTGATCGCCGGCGGTCACGTTGTTGCCGAAATCGTAGTACCAGAACGGCCGCGACTGCGGCGTCAGGTACTTGGTCGTACCGTCCGACGCCTGCGGCGCCTGGATGAACGTCCAGAACTGGCTCGAGTCCGTCCCCGTGATGTCGCCGGCATAGTAAGGAGTGTCGAAATCCCACTTCCCTCCCACGCCCACCTTGTTGGGGTCGGTGCTCGAAGCATTGAAGCCGTACCAAACGGTGGCCGCGGCCGCGGTCGAAAATCCGGACCGGTAGCGCGGTGCGTTCAGTGTCGGCTTCTTCACGGCCACGTCCGAGTCGAGTCGACCGCCTTGAGCCCAGGACGAGCCCGGGCCCAGAACGGCCGCGCCCAGCGCGAGACCGAGGAGCAGTGCAAGGAAACGACGCATGTTGTCAGCCTCCAACGGGGCGGCGGAAGGCCGCCCCCGAGAGTAGAGAGAACGACTCCCCGGAAGCGCTCTCCGAAGTGGATCCGGCGCTCGGCCCACCCGCCCGAGTACGAGCTTTCCCCGCGATCATCCGGCGACGACCCCGGCCGGCGTGGAGGAGAAAGCATGGGTGAGAGAAGCGTTCGGTTCTCAGGAGATGGCCTCCGACAGCTTTGCGAAGAGCGAGGTGTCGTTTCTTTCCGGCGCGACCGGGGGATCGGGAAATCGAGCCTTCCGCGACAGGTACGCGCCGAATTCGGCGTATGGTGCGAGTGGGCTGCGCATCACTCCCTTCGGTTTCCGAGGAGTAACGTCATCGAGTTCCGACGCGAGTCGGAGGGGGATGCCATGCGCGCGGGGTGTTCGAAAAAAGGCTAAGCGAGTGGATCGAGCACTTCGTGACAAATGGGACGGGTGCACACGAGCGCGCGGTTACTCGTGAGTGCGTGAGGGCGAATCGTCACGCACGGTCGCGGTGTGAACGGAACGTCACGAAAACGTCCGGTGGCGCGAACTCATGCACACAGTCATCCGCCCCGCGTGAGACGCCACTTGCCCCAAAGGGGTTGGTCGTAAGCCCTGAGAACGCGCCATGCTCGTGATCGTCCCCGACCAGGAGCTCCCGTGAGATCCTTCGCTCTCGCTGTGTTTGCCATTGCGCTTTTGTGGGCCGGCGTCGCGCGCGCCGAAGACACGGCGGCCATGGCGCGCGCCGACACCTTGTTCGCGCACGAGAAGTGGCGCGAGGCAGCGGACGCCTACCGCGCGCTGGCACGGCACGATCCCGCGAGCCTGCGCGCCTGGACGCGCCTCGGCTACTGCAGTGCGGCCCTCGCGCGCTGGGACGACGCCATCGCCGCGTATCACCGCGCCGAAGCGCTCGGCGCCAGTCCGATCTTCGTGCAGTACAACCTCGCCTGCGCCTTTGCGCGCAGCGCGCGGCCCGATTCCGCCTTCGCCGTCCTCGACCGGGTCATGAACGGCGGCTACCGCCAGCCGGGCGCTCTGCAGAGCGATCCCGACCTCGCGAGCCTCAAAGGCGATCCGCGCTTCGCGGCACTCGTCGCGCGCGCCGACAAGAACGCGCGGCCTTGCGCCTTCACGCCCGAGTCACGCCAGTTCGATTTCTGGATCGGCGATTGGGAGGTGCACGACAACCAGCGCGGGCACGCGCTCGCCGGCACGAGCCATGTCGATCTCATCCTCGGCGAGTGCGTGATCTTCGAGAACTGGTCAGGGGTCTTTGGCGGGCATGGAAAGAGCCTGAACGCGTGGAACAGCGCCTGCCCTTGCTGGCAGCAGAGCTGGATGGACGACTCCGGCAAGGTCACGCTCTACAGCGACGGCCACCTCGTGAACGACGCCATGGTGCTGGTGGCCGACAAGGACCGGCCCGCCGCACAGGGCGGCATGAGGCGCCTGAGCTTCTTCAACCTCGGCAAGGATCACGTGCGCCAGCTCGCCGAGACCTCCACGGACGGCGGCAGCACGTGGACCACGACCTACGACCTCGACTACATCCGCAAGAGTCCCGGCGG
>DASYSL010000134.1:0-10222 GCA_036003365.1 Candidatus Eiseniibacteriota bacterium | reverse complement strand
GCTCGAGCATCCGCATCTCCTGCCGGTGTACGACTTCGACGGCGACCACGAGCCGCCCTACATCGTCATGCGATATCTTGAGGGCGGAACGCTCAAGCAGGTGATGGAGCACGGACATCTGCCTCACGAGGAGCTGCTCTTCCTCCTGGGCCAGGTGTCGGCGGCTCTCGATTACGCGCACCGCCAGGGCGTCGTGCACCGCGATCTCAAGCCCTCCAACGTGATGATCGATCGCGAGGGCAACGCGTTCGTGACCGACTTCGGGATCGCGCGCTCAGCGAGCGGCGACCAGCAGAACCTCACCGATCCCGGCAATCTCGTGGGCACACCCGCGTACATGTCGCCCGAGCAGGCGCGCGGGCAATCGGACGTCGACTCGGCCGCGGATCTCTATGCCTTGGGCGTCATGGTGTTCGAGATGCTCACGGGCAGCGTCCCTTTCACGCACGAGAGCAGCCTCGGTGTGCTCATGGCGCACCTCAACGAACCGGCGCCG
This sequence comes from Candidatus Eiseniibacteriota bacterium, assembly GCA_036003365.1. Classification (GTDB taxonomy): domain Bacteria; phylum Eisenbacteria; class RBG-16-71-46; order RBG-16-71-46; family DASYSL01; genus DASYSL01. Next base: position 9,726 of record DASYSL010000134.1, on the reverse strand, counting down.
AACGCCACCGAGCGCAACGGCAAGCTGCCGCAGGCGGTCGATCGCGTGCTGGCCACGGCCCTGGCGAAGGAAAAGGCCGCGCGTTATCCGAAGGCGGAAACATTCGTGGCCGAGCTCACCAAGGCGCTCAAGGTGAAAAGCTCCAGCTCCCCCACCAAGCTCCAGGCGCTCACGCAGACGATCTCGATCGACCAGCTCAAGGCCTACGAGGCGAAGGCCAAAAAGGGAAAGAAGGAAACGCCCTCGAGCACGACGCCGACCGAGATCCAGCGCCAGATGACCGCGGTCTACGTCGACGTCACCGAGCTGGCGAGCGCCTTGTACGACTCCGGCAGCGACGCCGAAACCGTCCGCGCGCGCATGGACCCCTTGTGGGCTCGCTTCGACGAGATCGTGCGCGAGCAGGGAGGCGTCATTCAGAGCCGGGCCGAGGATGTCGGCCTCGCTCTCTGGGGTCGCTCACGCATCAGCGAAGACGATGCCGAGCGCGCCATCCGTGCGGCCCTTTTCATGCGAGAGATCACGATGGCCGAGGCCAGGAAGGTCTTCGGGGCGGAGTGGGAGCCGACGGAGGAAAACTCCCTGCCGTTCTCGGCTGGCATCACCACCGGCCCGGTGTTGCTCGAGCGCTCGGACGAGAGCGGCACCTACACGGCAAGCGGGGCCACCATCACCTTGGCCATGCGCATGAAGGAAGGCGCCCCCGCCGGCGCCATCCTCATCGAGCACGACACGTTCATCCAGGTGCGAGGCGTGTTCACGATTCACTCGTACGGTCCGCTTCGCATCCGCGGCCGCCGCGATCCGATCGAGGTCTACACCGTCATGCACGTGAAGCCGCGCGCCTTCCGTCTCAAATCGCGCGGCATCGAGGGTGTCGAGACGCGGATGATCGGCCGCGAGAACGAATTGCGGGTTCTGCAGGAAGCCTTCACGCTCACGATCGAGGATGGCGAAACGCAGGTGGTTACGGTCGTCGGCGAAGCCGGGGTCGGGAAATCGCGCCTGCTCTTCGAATTCCAGAACTGGAGCGAGCTGCTCGAACAGGTGTTCTGGCTCTTCGAGGCGCGCGCCACGCAGCCTTCCATGCTTCAGCCGTACTCGCTGACACGCGACCTCTTCTCGTTCCGCTTCCAGATTCTCGACTCCGATACGCTCGATGTCGTGCACCGAAAGGTGGTTGACGGCGTGGCGGGCTTCTTGGGCCCCGGCAGCGAACCCAAGGCCGAGCTGATGGGCCAGCTCGTCGGTTTCAATTTCTCCGAGTACCCCGTCGTCGTCGAGGCGCTCAAGGATGGCGAGGCCTTCCGCAAACGAGCGCTGGAATACCTGGGCGAGTTCTTCTATGCGGCATGCCAGAAGAGCCCGGTCATGATCCACATCGAGGACCTGCACTGGGCCGACGATCGCTCGCTCGATCTCATCAACAACTTGGTGCGCGAAAACGTGAAGCTGCCGCTCTTCATGGTCTGCATGTCACGACCCTCTCTCTATGAGCGGCGTCCCCAGTGGGGTGAGGGCCAGCGCTTCCACGAGCGCGTCGAGCTCGAGCCGTTGTCGCAGCTCTCCAGCCGGCGGCTCGTGCGCGAGCTGCTCAAGAAGATGGCAGAAGTGCCGCCCGAGCTGCGCGATCTCGTCGTCGAGCGCGCCGACGGCAATCCCTTTTATATCGAAGAGCTGATCAAGGCGCTGATCGATGACGGTGTGATCCTCAAGGGCGAGGAGCAATGGACGGTCGACCGCACGCGGCTTTCCACGGTACGCATCCCTCCCACGCTCACCGGAGTCTTGCAGTCACGACTGGACGCACTTCCGTTGGCGCTTCAGCAACTTCTCCAGCGCGTGTCCGTCGTGGGACGCATTTTCTGGGATGCCGCGGCCATCCACTTGAGCCGCGAGAGCGAGCTCGACGACGACGAGATCCGGAACATGCTCGAAGAGCTGCGCCAGCGCGAGATGATCCTGCGTCGTGAAGAGTCGAGTCTCGCGGGAACGGTCGAGTACGTCTTCCGCCATGCCATCTTGCGCGACGTGACCTACGAAACGCTGGTTCCGCGACAGCGTCGCTCCCTTCACCGGGGCGTGGGTGACTGGCTTCTGGAGATGGGCGGAGATCGCTCCGGGGAGATCACGCTCCTCGTCGCCGAGCATTACGAGCGGGCGGGCGAGCCGGCCCTGGCCGCCGAGCAGCTCCTGCACGCTGGCGAGGGGGCCCTGCAGGTGAGCGCCGTCGAGGAAGCGCTCACGACATTGCGCAAGGCGCGCGATCTGGTCCTCGCCCCCGAGCACCTGGGTCTGCGGCTTCGAATCGACGTGGCGATCGGAGAGGCGCATTCCTTGCGCAGCGAATACGACGAAGCCCGGGGTGTGCTCGAGTCCATGCTGCCCGATGCCCGGCGATCCGAGGACAAGCTGCTTCTCGCCAGGGCACTCGGCCATCTCGGCCGCATCGCGCTGTGGCAGGAAGACAAGCCTGCGGCCCATCGATACCTGGACGAGGCGCTGCCCCTCACGCGCGCGGCAGGCGATCAAGCGGCGCTGATGTTCATCCTCCGCCAAATGGGTAACTTGGTCATCATTGATGCTGAGAAGGCTCGTCCGCTGATCGAAGAGAGCCTGGAGATCGCGCGGCGCATCGGACATTCGGGAGGCGAGTGCAGCGCCCTGAATTCCCTCGGCAACATGCACGAGGGGCTGGGCGACTGGGCGGGGGCGAACAAGTACTTCAAGGAAGCGCTGCGGCTCGCTCGCGAGACGGGCTTCCGTTTCATGGAAGCCACGGCTTTGACCAACGTCGGGCTGTCGGAGATCGCGCTCGGCGACTTTGGCCAGGCACAACGAACGATGGCCATGGGCCACAAGCTCGCGAAGGAGATCGGCGACCGGCGCTTGGAGGTCGGGCTCCTGGATCAGGACGCTTGGTTGGCCATCCGCACCGGTCGCGACGAAGAGGGGCGCTCCATCCTGAGAAAGACCATCCCGTTGAACCTCGAGCTTGGAGTGAAGCCGCTTTCGACCCTCTGTTTGTACGCCATTCTGGAAGGGCGTGCCGGACAACATGAACGGGCTCTGGAGTGGGTCGGTTTGCTGCGCTCCGCGGACGTGGAGCACTCGGCGGCTTCCAAGGTGTTCTTCAGCTTCCACATGGCCGATCTTCAAGGCAACCTTTCGCAGGCTGAAGTCGATGCCGCTCTCGCGCGCGGCGCCACGATGAAGCTGGACGACATCCTCCGCCACTTCGAGAAGCCCGCGGAAGAAACGGAAGCCAGCCCGGCATAGACCGGCGGCTGCCCGGTTGACAAGAGGCGCCGCCTGCCCTCACTCTTGATGACGTCATGCGAAACATGAACGCGCGCCATCATCATCATCACGCCCATCCGCACATCCGCTCTCGGGCCGGGTGATGGTTTAGTCGCGCTTCGCGCGGGAACTCACGCCGGCCAACTTGGCCGGCGTTTTTGTTTTTGGGCTCAAAGCCCGCTCACGATGGAGTCCGTATGACCGGTTGCACCGTCATCCGCCTGGGATTGCCCAAGGGCCGCATGCAGGAGAGCGTCTTCCAACTGCTCGCCGATGCCGGCATTCGCGTGCGTGACGCGGGACGCGGCTATCGCACCGAGCTTTCGCTTCCGGGGTTCGAAACCAAGATCCTCAAGCCGCAGAACATCGTCGAGATGCTTCACCTGGGATCGCGCGACGTGGGATTCGCGGGCGCCGACTGGGTCGCCGAGCTGGGGGCAGACGTCGTCGAGCTGCTCGACACCGGCCTGGATTCGGTGCGGCTCGTCGCTGCCGCGCCTTCGACTCTGTTAACCGGCGGCAGGCTTCCCGAGCGCCCTCTGATCGTGGCGTCCGAATACGAGCGGATCGCCGCCGCCTGGGTCGAGCGCCGAGGGCTCGACGCCAAGGTGGTGCGCTCCTACGGCGCCACGGAAGTCTTCCCGCCCGAAGACGCCGATTGCATCGTGGACAACACGGCGACCGGATCCACGCTGCGCTCGAACGGGCTCGAGATCGTGGACGAGCTCATGACTTCTTCGACGCGGCTCTACGCGAACCCACGCGCTCTTGACGACGGCCCACGCGCCGAGGCGTTGCGGCGCTTCGTCGTCTTGCTGACCTCGGTGCTCGAAGCGCGGCGGCGCGTCATGCTGGAGGTCAATGTTCAGCCGTCCTGCCTCGAGGCGGTCGTCGCGATGCTGCCTTGCATGCGTCAGCCCACCGTGGCGCCGCTTCATGGCAATTCCGGATTCGCCGTCAAAGCCGCGGTGCCCCGCGCCGATCTCCCGCGTCTCATTCCCGAGATCAAAGCGCGCGGAGGATCGGACATCGTCGTGACCGAACTGGCTCAGATCGTGCCATGAGCGCCCCCGCACGCGAGACGCAAGGCTGGACTCCGGCGCCCACGATGTCCGGGGTTCGCGCATACGCTCCGGCGCGGCCCGAGGCGCCCATCGATCTTCATCTGGACGGCAACGAGGGGGTGGGTCCGCCCCCATCGTTTCTCGAAGAGCTCGGTCCCTTGCCGCTCGATGTCGTTCGCCTCTATCCGGACGCGCATGCGCTCGAAGCCCTGCTGGCGGCGCGCCTCGGCGTGCCGACGCCGTGCGTCATGGTGACGGCCGGGGCCGACGAGGGGCTCGACCGATTGTGCCGCGTCGCGCTCGCGCCGGGGCGCGATCTCGTGCTCACGACGCCGACCTTCGAGCTGCTCGATCACTATGCGCTTCTGGCCGGAGCGAGCCTCGTGCACGTGCCATGGATGGAGGGACCTTTCCCCGTCGAATCCGTGATCGAAGCCACGGGACCGAGCACCGCGCTGATCGCCGTGGTCACTCCGAACAATCCGACCGGGGCCGCGGCGAGCGCGGAGGATCTCCGCCGCCTCTCGGCCGCCTGTCCGCGCGCCCTCCTTCTGGCTGATCTGGCCTATGCCGAATTCGCCGACGAGGATCCGACGCGCACAGCGCTCGAGCTGCCCAACGCGATCGTGGCGCGCACGCTTTCCAAGGCCTGGGGCCTGGCCGGGCTTCGCATCGGCTACATGGTCGGACCCGAGCGCGTGATCGCCTGGCTGCGCGCCGCGGGAGGCCCATACAGCGTGGCCGGCCCTTCGCTCACGATCGCCGCCGCGCGTCTTGTGAGCGATGACGCCGACGTGCGCGCCTATGTCGACCGGGTGCGTCGAGAGCGAAACGATCTGGAGCAGCGGATTGCCGGGCTCAGAGCCAAAGCCCTGCCCTCACAGGCCAATTTCGTGCTCGCGCGTTTCGCTCGGCCGCTGTGGGTGTGGGAAGCGCTCGCCGGATTGGGCATCGCGGTCCGCCTCTTTCCGGAGCGGCCGGCGCTCGAGGGTTACCTGCGCATCACATGTCCCGGCCAGGCGGACGGTTTCGAGCGCTTGGTTTCGGCGCTCGAGACCATCTTGGCGCCTGAAGCGCTTCTCTTCGATCTGGATGGTGTGCTCGCGGATGTCTCCGGATCGTATCGGCGCGCCATCCTGGAGACAGCTCTCTCCTTCGGCGCGACGTGCGAGCCGGCCGACATCGAGCGGCTCAAAGCCAAAGGCGACGCCAACAACGACTGGGACCTGACCCGGCGGCTCTTGCAAGAGCGCGCGCTGCATTTCTCTCTCGACGAGATCACCGAGCGCTTCGAGGCCATCTATCAGGGAACCCAAACCGCGTCCGGGCTTTGGCGGAGCGAGCGGCTGCTCGCCGAACCGGAGCATCTCTCGCGCCTTGCCGCGCGCCTGCCTCTGGCCGTGGTCACCGGGCGTCCGCGAAGAGATGCGGAGCGCTTTCTCGCGACATCGGGCATCGCCGAGCTGGTTCGCGTCGTCGTTTGCATGGAGGACGGCCCCCTCAAGCCGGACCCCGCTCCGGTGCGTGCGGCGCTTCGCGCCATGAAGGTGTCGCGAGCCTGGATGATCGGCGATACGCCGGACGACGTGCGGGCCGCTCGCGCCGCTGGGGTCTTGCCTCTGGGCATCGTGGCGCCCGGAGATCGAGCCGAAATCATGACCCCGGCGCTGCGCGCCGCCGGGGCAACCCGCGTGCTCACTTCTCTCGCCCAACTCGAGGAGATCTTGCCGTGAATTCTCGAAGCACGAGTCTCGCCCGCAAGACATCGGAGACCGACATCGAATGCACCTTGAATGTCGACGGCGAAGGCCGAACCCGGATCGCCACCGGCATCGGCTTCCTCGATCATTTGCTCACGGCGCTCGCCTGCCACGCGCGATTCGATCTCGACCTCACCTGTCGCGGCGACCTCCAGATCGACGATCACCACAGCGCCGAGGATTGCGCTCTGGTCCTGGGCGCGGCGATCGACCAATCGCTCGGCGAGCGCCGTGGCATCCGCCGCTTCGGCTCCGCCTACGCGCCGCTCGACGAAGCCTTGGCGCGGGCCGTCGTCGACCTCTCCGGACGGCCCTTTGCTGCGGTCACGCTGGGCCTCACGCGCGACAGCATTGGCGGACTCTCTTGCGAGAACGCCGCCCATGTTTTGTCCTCGCTCGCCATCGCGGCACGGATGGCGCTCCATGTCGACGTGCTGCGCGGCGAGAACGACCACCATCGCGCGGAGGCGGCGTTCAAGGCGACGGCGCTGGCGCTGCGGGAGGCGATCGAGCGCGACGGCTCGGATCGTGTGCCCAGCACCAAGGGTGCTTTGTGACCAGCGGAGTTTCCGTCGTGATCGTGCGCACTGGAACGGCGAATCTCGCCTCGGTGGAAGCCGGCCTGCGCCGCGCCGGAGCCGACTGCGCGCTGGCCGACGACGTCGCTCAGGTGGTCGAGGCCGAGCGTGTGGTCCTGCCCGGCGTGGGAACCATGAGAGCAGCGATGAGCCGGCTGGCGGAAAAAGGGCTCGTGAAAGCTCTCGCGAACCGCGTGCGTGAGGGCCGTCCCACGCTCGCCATCTGCCTCGGCCTGCAGCTGCTCTTCGAGAGCAGCGAAGAGAACCCCGGAACGGCGGGACTCTCGGTGCTGCCGGGACGCGTGTCTCGATTCCCGAAGGGCGTGCGTACGCCGCAGATCGGTTGGAATCGAGTCGAGCCGGCGCCGGGTGCTGCGTTTGTCGAGCCGGGGTACGCCTACTTCGCCAATTCCTATCGCGTCGAGACACTCCCTCCGGGCTGGACGGGAGCCTTCGCGGAGCACGGCGATCGCTGGGTCGCCGCGCTCGAGCGCGGCCCGGTGCTCGCTTGCCAGTTCCACCCCGAGCTTTCCGGCAAGTGGGGCACGGCTCTGCTGCGCCGCTGGCTCACGCTCGTGGCGGCGCCATGCTGACCGCGCGCGTCATTCCGTGCCTCGACGTTCGCGACGGCCGCGTGGTCAAAGGCGTGCGCTTCTCGTCGCTGCGCGACGCCGGCGATCCCGTGGCCCTGGCGGCTGCCTATGAAGAGCAGGGCGCCGACGAGATCGTGATCCTGGATGTGAGCGCCACACCCGAAGGGCGCGCCACGTGCAGCGAGACCGTGCGCGCGGTTCGCCGCGAGCTCTCGATCCCGCTCACCGTTGGCGGCGGGGTTCGCTCGGCCGACGATGCCGCCAAGCTTCTCGAAGCCGGCGCCGACAAAGTGTCGGTGAACACGGCCGCCGTGCGCGATCCCGAGCTGCTCGACACGCTCGCTGCACGATTCGGTTGTCAGTGCACCGTGCTCGCCCTCGACGCGGCGGCCCACGACGGCGCCTGGCGAGTCGTCGTGCGCTCGGGCGCGGAGCGCACCCATCTCGACGCCGTGAGCTGGGCGCGCGAGGCGGAGCGGCGCGGCGCCGGAGAGATTCTTCTGACCAGTTGGGATCGCGACGGCACGCGAGCCGGCTACGACACCCGTTTGATCGCCGCGATCGCGGGAGCCGTTCGCTTGCCCGTGATCGCTTCCGGCGGCGCTTCGGGGCCCGGGGATCTGGCACAGGCGCTCGCTGCGGGCGCCGACGCGGTGCTCGCCGCATCCATCTTCCACGACGGCGAGTGGAGCGTCGCGGCCATCAAGGACCACCTCGCGCGGCTCGGTCTAGAGGTGCGCTCATGATCGTGCCTTCGATCGATCTCATGGACGGCGTCGCCGTGCAGCTCGTGGGCGGCAAGGACAAAGCACTCGACGCCGGAGACGCGCGCCTGTGGGCGAAGCGATTCGGTGTCGTCCCCGAGATCGCAGTCGTGGATCTCGACGCCGCGCTCGGCCGCGGGAGCAACGCGGAGATCGTGCGCGACCTCGTGACCAGAGCGCGCTGCCGCGTGGGTGGCGGCATCCGCGACGTGGCGCAGGCGCGTGCGTGGCTCGACGCCGGTGCGGTGGGCATCGTGTTGGGCACGGCGGCACGTCCCGAGGTGCTGGGTGAGCTGCCGGCGGAGCGCGTGGTCGCCGCCCTCGACGCTCTCGATGGCGAAGTGGTGGTCGATGGCTGGCGCTCGCGCACCGGGCGCTCGATCGAGGAGCGCATGCAAGAGCTGCGCTCCCTCGTTTCCGGATTTCTCGTGACCTTCGTGGAGCGCGAGGGGCGGCTTGGCGGTGTGGATCTCGAGCGCGTGGCCGCTCTGGCTGCCGCGGCGCGCCCGGCCAAGCTCACGGTGGCCGGAGGCATCACCACCGCAGCCGAGATCGCCGCCCTCGATCGCATGGGCGTCGACGCGCAAGTGGGCATGGCGCTCTACACCGGGCGCTTGGGATTGGCGGAAGCCATGGCCGCGCCTCTGACGAGCGATCGCGCGGACGGTCTGTGGCCGACCGTCGTGGCCGACGAGCACGGCGTCGCCCTGGGTCTGGTGTATTCGAGCCTGGAGAGTCTGCGCGCGGCCATCGAATCCGGCCGCGGCGTGTATCAGTCGCGATCGCGCGGCATGTGGGCCAAGGGCGCGACTTCGGGCGCCATCCAGGAGCTGCTGCGGGTGGATCTCGATTGCGATCGCGATGCGGTGCGCTTCACCGTGCGTCAGCACGGCGCGGGATTCTGTCATGAGGAGTCCGCCACCTGCTGGGGAACGGCGAGCGGACTCGGAGCGCTCGCACGGCGGCTCGAGGCGCGCGCGCACGAGGCGCCCGCCGGCTCCTATACGCGGAGGCTGCTCGACGATCCCGACCTGCTGCGCGCCAAGCTCATCGAGGAGGCGGGCGAGCTGGCGGAAGCGATGACCGGGCAGGAAGTGGCGGCGGAGAGCGCCGATCTACTCTATCTCACGTTGGTGGCGCTCGCGCGCCGAGGAGTGCCGCTCGCAGAGGTGGAGAACGAGCTCGACCGGCGCGCCCTTCGCGTCACGCGCCGCCCGGGCGATGCGAAACCGGAGAGAAAGCCATGACCCGCATCCCGTTGCTCCGACGCCTCCCGCCCGACCGAGTCGTGGCGCGACACGCGTGTGCCGTGGACGAGGAGACGCTCACGGCGACGGCGGCGATCGTGAGCGACGTGCGCCGGCGAGGCGTGGCCGCGCTCCTCGATCATGCCGTGCGTCTCGGAGATCTCACCCCAGGCGAACCCTTCGTCCTCGGGCCGAGCGATCTGGCGGCCTCCCTGAACGCGCTCTCGGCCGAAGAGAGATCGCTTCTCGAGCGCACGGCCGGGCGCATTCGCGCCTTCGCCGAGGCGCAGCGAGGCTGCCTTCGCGATCTGGCCGTCCAGGTCCCCGGCGGCCATGCCGGCCATACGGTCGAGCCCATCGAAAGTGCCGGGTGCTATGCCCCCGGCGGACGGTTCCCGCTTCCCTCTTCCGTTCTCATGA
>DASYSL010000133.1:0-11846 GCA_036003365.1 Candidatus Eiseniibacteriota bacterium | reverse complement strand
CTTTCTCATCCTGGCGCCGCCGGTCGAGCAGCCGAATCGCTACCTGCCGTTCCTGGGTCGCATCGTCGAGGCCATCAACGATCCGGAGCGCCGTGCCGCGCTCGACAGGGTAAGCACGTTCCCCGAGTTTCAGAGGTTCCTCCACGATGCCCTCTCGTAAAGCCGAACCCACCGAGGAAGCCACCGCGTCCCGCGACCCGCTGACCATCCTCGTGCTGCTGCAGGATCTCGATCTCCTGCTGCGCGACGCGGCGGATCCCTCGCAGGCCCAAGAATCGGTGCGCATGGGATTCAAGGTGAAGGGTCTCGAGGGGCTGCGCGAGGCGCGCCAGCAGCTCGCCGCCGGGCTCGAAGCGCGCATCCTGCGCCAGTACGAAGCAGCCGCCAAGCGCTACGCCGGCCGCGCTCTCGTGCCCTTGAAGGATCGCATCTGCCTGGGATGCTCGGGCGTGATCCCCACGGGAGCCAGCAGGGATCCGCACCGCATCCTCACCTGCCAATCCTGCGGACGGATTCTCTACCCGCTGTGATCTCCCGAGGCATCCGCCTCGTCTTCGTTCTTCTCGCACTCGGGGCCGCGCCCGCGATGGCCGGCCTGCCGATGGCGCCCACCAGCGATCCCGATTCCTCTTTGGTACCTCGCGGCGTGCCGATTGAAACCGATGCGTTCGGGAACGAGATCGTTCGTTTTGGCTCTGGCCGGCCGCTGACGTTAGTTGCCGTTCGGCGCGATGTCCCCGCCTACTTCGTCACTTCGATCACGCCCGATGGATATCTGCGCGTGCAGAACCAAGGCTCGTCGCCGTCGTTGCTCTGGGATCAATTTCAGATTGGCCGCCGCGTCTTCGTGACGACGACCGATGGACGCGTGTTGCCTGGCGTCGTGGCGGCTCCCAACACTCACTTCCGTCGTGGCGATGACGTGCCGATCCCCGAAGCCACGGTCGACGACATCTATGTCGACGTTGGCGCCGAGAACGACAAGGAAGCAAGGGCGATGAGGATTGAGAATCTGTGTGTGGTGAGTCAGGTGGGTCCCGGGACGTATGAATTCGGCAAAGGTGGAACGGTTCCACAATCGCCGCGCTTGGCTGGTCCTGGCGCGGGAACGGTGGGTGCCTGCGAAATTGCTCTTGTCTTGGCAAAGACTCTTCGCGGAGATCGCGGATTCTCGCGGGTAGGACCTTTGAGAGGAAGTGTCGTACTGGCCTGGGTTGCACAGGGCTCGGCTTCGGGACGAGGGGCCGAGGTTCTCGCGCGAGCTTTGAAGCCGGATCTTGCTGTTGTTGTCTCGCCCTATGTCCCTTCTACTTCCGATTCGGAGAAAACTCGTCCGCGCGATCTCTGGTCTTACCCTCTCAATGTTTTTGCTGTGGGTGGCGCAACTGACTCTACGAAAGCCCTCGCAGCCAAATGGGCATCTTGGATGAGCGCGCACTCTGAGACCGGGCGACCGGACCCAGTGGCAGCAGCGCTCGATCGCGCTGGGATCCAGACGATCGAATGGGGCCTAGTCACCGCCTATCCTGGTAGTCCCGGAGAATTGGCTGACTACCGCGGCAAGACTGCTGAGGCAGGAATGGGTCTAGCGAGCGATTTGGCCGGAGGAGCGCCCCAAAGCCTGACATTCGAACCCGGAGGAATCCCCGCAAACCCTGTCGTGCCTTCGACCGCTTGGCCTCCCACGTTTTCGCTAGCCAAACAACACGATGAAACATGGAACGTGCTGCGTCCTCTCGTTCAAGCCCAAGGTGTTTCGGAGGATGAGGCTGAAGTTCGCGACTCCGTTTTGAAGTTGATCCCAAGGAGTCTGAAGCCTGCCGTGGATTCCCATGGCAACGTGATCGTGCGCTGGGGGAAGGGTAAGCCGCGCTCGGCCTTCATGGCTCATATGGACGAAATCGGCTACCACGTGAGGGGCGTCGATTCCCTGGGACGATTGAGGGTTGAGAAGAAGGGTGGGTTTTACGATTGGCTCTACGAAGGGGAGATCGTCCGTTCGTCGGGCCCAACCCCCGGGTTCGCTGTTGTCGCCCCGCGCGGGGACTATCTGGTTCGTCCGAGACCCACGATCGACTCCCCTCTGTCCGATAGACATCGTGTCGCTCCGGCGGGGTTCAAGCCGCTCGCGGAAGCGGACGTACGAATCGACCCTGCTAACCGGAATGAGACGGAGTCGCAAGCCTGGCTCGGTAAGAACATCACGGTGATCAAATCGCTCGCGCGCCTGGGCGAGCACCGCGTCGCGGGGCGATCGCTCGACGACCGGTTCGGGTGCACGGCGCTGATTCTTGCGCTTCGTCAACTGGCGCACGAACGCGCGCCCAAGGATGGCTGCGTGCTGTTCGCGTTCACGGTGCAGGAGGAAACGGGCCTCGTTGGCGCCGAGAAACTCTCCGATGATCTTCTGGCGGCGGGGGAGCTGCCGCCGATTGTGCACGCCGTCGATACCTTTGTCTCAAGCGACACGCCGCTCGAAGATCAGCGATACGCGGATGCCAAGCTCGGCAAGGGCTGCGTCATTCGCGCTGTCGACACCGGCAGCGCGGCACCGAAGAAGGCGGTCGATGCCGTGAGACGCCTTGCCGCAGAGCATTTCATTCCGCTGCAGTTCGGCGTGACCAGCGGCGGCAACGACGGCCAACCGTTCGCCGCCCGAGGTTCGGTCAACGTTCCGCTTGGGTGGCCCCTGCGCTACTCGCATACGCAGGTCGAGACGGCAGACCTGCGCGATCTCGAAGCTCTGGCGAAGCTCGTCACCGAACTAGCCCGTACGCGCCCTGCGGAGTAAGGACCGACACCCAACAAGTGGTCAAACTTCGGCGAGTGACCACTTGCATGCCGCACGGCATGTGATTGGTCCAATTTCGTCAGGTGACCAGTTGCATGCCGTGGAAGGGATGGAGCGGTCAGCGGGAGGTAGGGTGGCCTTTATGGTCCCTCAACGCGCGTTAACGCGCGTTCGCCCCGGGCCTAGGAGCCGCCGCTTTGCCGAGCCTATCTGGGCTGCATCCAAGGGATTGCCGCTCGTCAGCCGCCTTGCTACTCTTTTCGCAGCCGGGCAGGAGGAATTCGTGAAGGTTCTTCGCATGCTGCTCGCCGGTTCATTCTTGATTGCCACGACCGGCTGCAGCCAGATGGTCCAAGTTCCCCAAAATCAGGCCGCGAGTCTCGGGACATTGAAGGACGCGCACGTCCGCACCAAGACGGGCGAGGTCTATCAATTCGACCTCGCCAGCGTGCGGGGCGACTCGCTCTCGGGTTACGCCAACGAAGAGCGCACGGTGTTCCTCGAGGGCGGCGAGATCCAGACCGTCGAGGAGCAGAAGGCCGTCCATCTCGCCTTCGCCGACATCGAGGAGCTCACGGTCAAGAAGCGCAACTGGAAGCGCGCGGGCCTGTGGACGCTGGCCGCGGGCGCGGTCGCGGGCGGCCTGGCGATCGCTTCGGGCCAGAACTCGCCGCCGAGCGCGGACGCCAACAGCAGCGGCGGCGGCAAGGGCGGCGGACCCACGCCCTGAAGCATTCGCATTGGCGCACGAAAGAAAGCTCGCCCGCCGGGCGGGCTTTCTTTTTTTGTCACCGGGTCGTGTTGACGATCAAGAGGCCGAGACCCACCCCGAGGACATCGGCCAGGAGATCGAGCCGGCTCGCCCCCGAGCCTTTGCGCCAGTCGAAGATCTCCTTGAGCACACCGACCGAGAGCACGGCTCCGGCGGCCTGCCCGTCCTCCGCCCCGGCGCACGAGGCGCCAATCACGAGGCTCGCCGAGAGCGTGGCGTGCTGGAAGCGGTCTTCGCGGAGGAGCGAGCCCTCCTGCGTGCGCGGCAGCCAGAACGTGTGATTGGCTAGCGCCGGCTCGTCGGCGCGGCTAGAGTCGGGAGTCGCCGATTGCGCGTGCGCGAGGGAGGCGGACGCGATCAGGAACACCATGAGGAGCATGTGACCACGGATCGTTTTGCGATCGCCGAGCCGCCCGAGGATGCCGTGGCGAGCCGCATTCCGGAGCCCGCTCTGGAAGTGGCCCGGGGCCTGGCGCGCCACGGCTATCGCACGGTCTTCGTCGGCGGGGGCGTGCGCGACGCTTTGTTGGGTTTGGCCCCGACGGCCCTCTGGGACCTGGGCACCGCCGCCACGCCGGATCAGGTGATGAAGATCTACCCGGCTTCGGTGCCCACGGGCATCGAGCACGGCACGGTGACCCTGCCCATCGACGGCGGGGCGGTCGAGATCACGACTTTCCGCACCGAGGGCGCCTACACGGACGCGCGTCATCCCGATCACGTCTCCTTCACCGACGATCTCTCCGCCGATCTCCTGCGTCGCGACTTCACCGTCAACGCGCTCGCCTATGACGCCGCCGCGCACCGCATCGTCGACGAAGTCGGCGGCGTGGCCGATCTGCGCGCCGGCATCCTGCGCGCGGTCGGAGATCCCAAGGCGCGCTTGCGCGAAGACGCGTTGCGCGCCATGCGCGCGGCTCGCCTGGTCTCGACCCGTGGCTTCGAGATCGAGCCGGCCACCCTCGCCGCTCTCCCGGGTGTGGCGCCGCTCCTTCCCAAAGTTTCCGCCGAGCGCGTCCGCGACGAGCTGACGCGCCTCATCCTGGGCGACGCGCCCGATCGCGGCCTCGACACGCTGCAGGCGGCGGGACTCCTGCGCATCGCCTTGCCGGAGCTCGTGGCCTGCATCGGCGTGACGCAGAACCGATATCACGCGCACGACGTCTATCGCCACACGCTCGAGACGCTGCGCCACGCCGAGCCGCGCTTCCGCGTGCGCTGGGCGGCGCTGTGTCACGACCTCGGCAAGCCGGCGACGCGCGCCGAGAAGGACGATGGTCAAGGCACCTTCTACGGCCATCCTCAGGCGGGGGCCGAGATCACCGAAAAGATGCTCGAGCGCCTGCGCTTCCCGCGGGCCGAGCGCGACGCCATCGTGCTCCTGGTGCGCGAGCACCTCTTCGACTACAAGCCCGAGTGGACCGATGCCGCCGTGCGGCGCTTCCTCAAGCGTGTGGGCTGGGATCACCTCGACGATCTGTTCGATCTGCGACGCGCCGACATCCTGGGCACGGGCGTGGGCTCGGACGGCTCCTCGATCGACCAGCTCAAGGTCCGCATCGAGGCCGTGCGCGCCTCGCGGGCGCCCTTGTCCATCGGCGAGCTGGCGGTCGACGGCCGCGACGTCATGGAAGTCCTGGGCGTCCCGGCCGGGCCGGTGGTGGGACAAGTGCTGCGCACGCTCCTCGAAGAGGTGCTCGAAGATCCCTCGCTCAACGACCGCGATCGGCTGCTCCAGAGACTGCAGTCCCTTTCTTGACTTTGGCTTCCGGCGTCACCTATTCTCCGCGCGTCCCCTTGATCTCGACCCTCGACGGCTTGAACGGCATTTCCACCTTCACTCAGGTGACCCGAATGGATTGGGGCCTCGTCCAAGGTCCGGTGCGTCGCGAGCTGGCTCAGGTCGACCGCCAGCTCGTTCGACTTTTCCGGTCGCCGATCGCCATCGTGAATGCCGTGGGTCTGCACTTCCTGAGCACGCGCGGGAAGAAGTTCCGTCCCACGCTGCTGCTGCTCGTCTCGCGCCTGGAAGGGCCGGCGCGCCGCCCGCACGTCACCTCCGCCACCGTGGTCGAGCTGATCCACGCCGCCGCCCTCATCCACGACGATTCGGTGGACAAGAGCAGTCTGCGCCGCGGCCTGCCGACCGTGAACCACATCTGGAACGACGACGTGTCGATCGTGGTGGGCGACTTCCTCTATTCGAAGGCCTTCGAGACGCTGGTGCGCGAGGAGCTCTTGCGCGCCATGCGCGTGCTGGCCGACGTCACGCACCACATGGCCATCGGCGAAGCGCTCGAGATCGACTTCGAAGGCAAGCTCGATCTCCAGGAGAAGCAATACTTCGACGTGATCGCCGCCAAGACGGCGTCGCTCATGGGCGGTGCGTGCGAGATCGGCGCCGCCTCCCCCAACGGTGATGCGCCCAATGGCGCCAAGGCGCGCGCGGCGCGCTTCCGCCGCTTCGGGCATGCCGTCGGCATGGCGTTCCAGATCACCGACGACGTCATCGACTTCCTCGGGCATCCTTCGGAGACCGGGAAGAAGCTCGGCACCGATCTGCGCGAAGGCAAGGTCACGTTGCCGCTCATCGGTGCCCTCGCCACGCTCAAGGGAAAGAAGCGCGATCGCCTCGCCGTGCTCGCCGCCAAGCGGCGCCTCGACAAGAGCGAATTCAAGGAGCTGGTCGGCCTCATCGAGGAGGGCGACGGCTTCGCCTACGCCATGAGCCGCGCGCGCCTGTTCGCGGATCGTGCCAAGCGCCTGCTGGGCCCCGAGCCCGACAGCTCGGTCAAGCGCGCGCTCGGCCACGCGGTCGACTACGCGGTCGGCCGCACCCGCTGAATGGACGCACGTCAGGTCGGAGCTGCCACGAAGGGCCAGAGACCGGAGCCGAGCCGCGGAGACGGCGGGCGCGAATTGGCGCTGCGCGCCGCCCAGCTGGCGCGCGAGAAGAAGGGCGAGGACCTGGTCCTGCTCGACTTGCGCGGGCTGAGCTCGGTGGCCGACTACTTCCTGCTCGTGACCGCGCTCTCCGAGACGCAGGTGCGAGCCATCGCCGAGCACGTCCGGGAAACGATGCAGAAAGAAGGCTCGCGCCCCTGGCACGTGGAGGGCATGGAGCACCGCCGCTGGGTGCTGATCGACTTCGTCGACGTGGTGGTGCACGTCTTCCATCCCGAGACGCGCCAGTATTATCTCCTCGAGCGCCTGTGGGGCGACGCGGCGCGCGTCGATATTCCCGAGGATTGAGCCGGCGGCGCCGGCTCGTCTCCCCGAACCCAAGCGAAAACGGAGGCTCCTGAGTTCCGTGCTGCTCGATGTGCTGGGTGAAGCGCTGGCCGACGCCGCGCGTCAGAACGGGTGGGAGCCGCCGAGCGGAGAAGCACGCGTGCCGCTCGAGGTCCCGCGCGATCCGTCGCATGGCGACCTGGCGACGAACCTGGCGCTTCTCCTCTCCAAGAGCGTGAAGCGCCCGCCGCGCGAGGTGGCGCAGAAGCTCATCGAGTCGCTCCCGGTGGGGAAGGGCCTGCTCGCCGGCGTCGACATCGCGGGCCCCGGGTTCATCAACTTCCGGCTCGCGCCCGAAGCGCTGCACGGCGTCCTGCTCGAGGTGCTGGCACAGGGCGAGGGCTACGGACAATCGGGCAGTGGCGCGGCGTTACCGGTGATGGTCGAGTACGTGAGCGCCAACCCGACCGGCCCCATGAACATCGTGAACGCGCGCGCCGCCGCCATCGGCGATGCGCTCGTCCGCCTGCTGGCCGCGAGCGGCCATGCGGCCAAGAGCGAGTTCTATGTCAACGATGCCGGGCGCCAGGTCGATCTCCTGGGCCTGTCATTGCAGGCGCGCTATCGCGAGCACGTCGGGCAGCCGGGGGCATTTCCGGAAGACGGTTATCAAGGCGCGTATGTCAGCGAGCTGGCGGCCCAGTTCCCTCCCGAGGAAGCGGCCGCGGCGCTCGCCGATCCCAAGGCCACGCGCTTCCGCGAGTGGTCGCTCGAGCACATGCTGGCCTGGCAGCGCGAGGATCTCGCGCACTACGGCATGCGCTTCGACCGCTGGTTTCGCGAGTCCGACCTGCACGCCGGGGGCAAGCTCGACCAGGCGCTGGCCGAGCTCGAGAAGCGCGGTCACGTGTACGAGAGCGAAGGGGCGAAGTGGTTCCGCTCGACCGCCTTCGGCGACGAGAAGGATCGCGTCCTCGTGCGCTCGAACGGCGAGCCCACGTATTTCCTCGCCGACATCGCGTACCACGCCGACAAGTACGAGCGCGGCTTCCGCAAGGTCATCGATCTCTGGGGCCCCGATCACCACGGGCACGTGCAACGGCTGCAGTCGGCGCTCGTGGCCTACGGGCTGCCGGAAGGCTTTCTGGAAGTTCTCATCGTGCAGTTCGTGAAGCTGCTCTCGGGCGGCGAGCCGGTGAAGATGTCGAAGCGCGCCGGCGAGTTCATCACGCTCCGCGAGCTGGTGGACGAGGTCGGCGCCGACAACGCGCGCTACTTCTTCCTCATGCGCTCGGCCACCACGCCGCTCGACTTCGATCTCGATCTGGCGAAGAAGCAGAGCGACGAAAACCCTGCCTACTACGTGCAGTACGCGCACGCGCGCATCGCGAGCCTGGTGCGTTACGCCGAGAGCAACGGCATCGAGGAGCCGAAGGATCCCGGCGCCAGCGTGCGCCTGCTCGACGCGCCCGAGGAGCTGGCGGTGCTCAAGGAGCTGGCGCTCTTTCCCGATATCGTGCGTGGGGCCGCGCGGGCGCGCGAGCCGCATCGCGTTCCCGCGTATCTCCAGCGGGCCTCGGAATCGTTCCACCGCTTCTATCACGTCCATCGTGTCGTGACCGAGGATCGGGAGCGCTCGCAGGCGCGCCTTCTCCTCTGTCTCGGCGCCCGCCGCGTGCTGGCCAACGGTCTCGGCCTGCTCGGCGTTTCGGCCCCGGAGCGGATGTGATCGCAAGGAGAGAAGAGTGAGCGTTCTGGTCGTGGGCTCGGTGGCGCTCGATTCGGTGCGCACGCCTAACGGTTCGGTCGAGGAAGCTCTCGGCGGCTCGGCGAGCTACTTCTCGCTGGCGGCCCGGCACTTCACCGACGTGCAGATGGTGGCGGTGGTGGGCGACGACTTCCCGGCGCAGAGCCGCGAGCTCCTGGTCGCCAGCGGCGTCGACGTGGGCGGGCTCTCCACGAAGCCCGGCCGCACCTTCCGCTGGGCGGGGGAGTACGGCGCCGATCTTTCGTACGCGAAGACCTTGGCCACCGAGCTCAACGTGTTCGCCGCCTTCCATCCGGCGCTCACGCCGCGCCAGCGCAAGGCCGAGACCGTGTTCCTCGCCAACATCGATCCCGAGCTCCAGCTCGAGGTGCTCGATCAGGTGGAGTCGCCGCGCTTGGTCGCCTGCGACACCATGAACTATTGGATCACCTCGAAGCGCGATGCGCTCCTCGAGGTGATGCGCCGGGCCGACGTGTGTCTCTTGAACGACGAGGAAGCGCGGTTGCTCTCGGGCGACGCGCAGGTGCCGCGCGCCGCCCGCATGCTGCTCGACCAGGGGGTGAAGCGCCTCCTGGTGAAGAAGGGCGAGCACGGCGCGATGCTCTTCGGCCAGGACGAGCGTTTCTTCTGCCCGGCCTATCCGCACGAAAAGCTCGTCGACCCCACGGGTGCCGGCGACGCCTTCGCGGGCGGCTTCGTGGGCTATCTCGATTCGGTGCGCACGGGCGAGATCATGCCGCTGCGCCAGGCCATGATCTGCGGCACCGCGCTCGCCTCTCTGTGCGTGGAAGCTTTCAGCCCGCGGCGCCTGGCCGAGATCACCCGCGAAGAGATTGGCGAGCGCGTGAAGGTCATCCGCACGATCGCCCACATGCCCGAGGTGGCGCTGGACTAGGGTCACGGTCCCGGACATTCTGTGAAAGAGGCTCTTTTCCGGGCTATTTCAGGGGCTTCCGTCGCTGGCCGGTCGGAATTGCCCTGCGGCCCTTCCTGCCTGTGCTAAACTGACCAGCGCTGTCTGGCCCCATGAGTGTTTTTTCCTCGTTTTCAGAGGAGGGTAGTACCCTGTCCGTCGAATCCGGCCGTCGGGACTGGGCGGCTCAGGCCGAAGCCGCTCTGACGCGTCTCCGGGACATCGAGTACGCGACCATCACCACGGACGGAGAACAGATTCAAGAAGTCCACGTCGTGGCACGCACCACGCGCAAGCCGAAGCAGATCGCGCGCGACGTGGAATCGGCGCTCAACGCCTATCTCAAGCGGCGCATCGATCATCGTGTGATCAGCGTCGTGGTCGAGAAGGAGGATGCCGCGCCGACGAACGCGAGCCCCGTGAGAGCGGCGGCGCGCCCGGCTGCGGAAGCACCGCCGCCGCCCGCGTCCGAGCGTCCGCGGGACCCCGTCTCTTCGGAGGCGCCTCCCATGCGTGAGTCGTTCGAGCGCGCGGCGCCGCGGCTGCGCGCGCCGGAGTCCGCGGCCACGGGCACGAGAGTGCGCTTCGCCAGCGCCAACGTGTACGTGGCGGGGTTGCGCACGCAGGCGCAGGTCGAGCTGCAGTGGCGCGGCATGCTGCGCCTGGGCAGTGCGACCGGTCCGAGCACGCGTGAGAACGCCGAGCGCCTGGTGGCCTCGGCCACGCTGAACGCGCTGCAGCCGTTCCTCGGCGAGGAGCGCACACTCGCCGTGCAGGACGTGGCCCGTCTGCGCGTAGGTCGCCAGACGGTCTACGTGGTCAGCGTCAAGCTCCTCGAGCACCGTAACGAGAAGGTGCTCACCGGGAGCTGCACGCTGGAGCAGGACGTGCCGCAGACGGTGGTGTTCGCCACCTTGGCTGCGGTCAACCGCATCCTGGGCGGGTTGCCTGCCCAAGAACCTGTGGAGTATGAACTGAGACCGGCATCGGCTTAGGACGACAGAGCGAAGCGAAGACGGCAGCGGAGCTTCACCTGTAGCCGGAACGCAAGTTCCGCACAGATGAACCCTTCTCACCTAAGGAGGTGGCTCCTCATGTTGATCTTCGCGATTATCTACAGCGAAATCGCCGACATCCTCGGCGGTTTCAACTCGACCGACGGCCGTAACGGCTGGTAAGTCGTTCGGTAGTTTCCGTTGAGTAAGGCTCGTCCAAGAAGGTGTCGGTCTCCTCTACTTTCTGTGCCGTAGAGCCGTCCCACCTGCCCCCGCCGGGAGGACGACGATTCCGTGATCCCCGCGGGCTTTTCGTTTCCGAGCGCTTCCGTTTCCCACGAAGAACAAGCCGCACCGAGCTGGATCTTCCGCCTCTACTACGCCGCCATGCTGGCGGGAGCCGCCGCGTATCTCGCGTGGCATCCGCTGCCCCAGGGCACGGTGTGGGGACCAATGCTCATCCTGGGCGTCCTCATGGCGGCGACCGAGCTCATCCCCATCGTTTTGCCGCGCGGCGGGTTCGCCACGCCCTCCTCGGCGGTCGACATGGCGGCGCTCGTCCTGCTCGGGCCCGTGGCGACCGCCTGGCTCGTGTGCGGCACCACACTCGTGACGCAGCTCGTCCTCCTGCGCCGCCCACCGGTGCGCGCGCTCTTCAATACCGCGCTCTTCACGCTCACCGTGGCCGGAGCGGGGGTGGCTTACCAGGCCCTGGGCGGCGTGCCCGGGGCCTTGGACGTGCCGGCGGCGCTGCCGGCACTCGGGGCCGCGGCACTGCTCTATTTCTTGATCAACTCGCTCGGCATGACCGGGGTGCTTGCGCTCACGCAGGGGGTGGCGGGGGGCCGCATCTTCCAGCGCAACTATCTGAGCGCCGCACCGGTGCATCTGGGACATCTGGCCATCGGGGCAAGCGCGGCCTTGGTGTACCTTCGGGTCGGGCCCTGGGGCCTGCTCGTGTTCGTGGTGCCGCTGCTCGCCGCCAGTGCCGGCCTGCGCCGCTACTGGGAGATGAAGCACGATCTCCTCGAGTTCGTGCGCGCGCTCACCGGCGTGCTCGAGGAAGTCGATCCCTATACACGCGCTCATTCGCATCGCGTGGCCGAATATGCGAAGCAGGTGGCGCGCGAGGTGGGGGTGTCCGAGCGCGACATCGAGGACATCGAGTACGGCGCCCTCTTGCACGACCTGGGTAAGGTGGGCCGTCCGTTCCAGACCATTCTGACCAAGCCCTCGCGCCTCTCGGACGAGGAGGAGATCCGCGTGCGCGACCACCCCGAGATGGGAGCTCGCATCGTGCGGCGCATCCGTACCCTGTCGCGCGTGGCCGAGTACGTGCATTGCCATCACGAGCGCGTGGACGGCGGTGGCTATCC
>DASYSL010000132.1:0-12611 GCA_036003365.1 Candidatus Eiseniibacteriota bacterium | reverse complement strand
TAGAAGCGCCGCGACCGGCACCGTAGGCGGCGGCACGTCGATGACCATGCTCCCCGGCCGACTTGACGATGCGAGTTCGGCCGATATAATCCCGGACGATGCGCGTGGCGCTATCGTCTAGGGGTTAGGACAGATGGTTCTCAGCCATCAGACCGGGGTTCGAATCCCCGTAGCGCTACCATTGACTTGCGGACGCCGGGCGGGAGACTCCTTTCGTCCGGCGTTTTGCTTTGTGGCCGAGATCCAGGCCACTCATGGACTCCTTCCTTCACGGCGGTGACGTCGCCATCGGGCGCGCTCGATTCTAGCTTTGCTGCCCCACGCGTATCGGCGGGTCTTGCGGAACTTGCGTCAAAGGGCGAGGAAGGTGCATCGCTTCGCGTCGCGCTTTCAGGCGGGACTGAGCGTGTGCGCTCCGCGGCGGGCTCGCGCTCGGCCGTGTACTCGCGCTCGGCCGTGCGCTCGCGCTTGGCCGTGCGCTTGCGCTCCGCGGCGGCTCTGCGCTCCGCGCTCCACGGCCTGTCGGTGGCTCCGAACTTGCGCTTTTCAGCCTTGGCGATGACTTCGTCGAGCCCGCGCTCCAGGACCGTCGAGACGTCGGGAAGGGTGTGACTGAGCAGCGCGCGCGCGTATTGGAGCTTGTGATGGGCGCGCTTGGTGATCGCGACCCACACCCTGGGTTCCGGTTTCGCCTCGGGCTTCCGTTCGGGGGAGACGGAGGCTGGAACCCCGTTGTCAGCCGCGAGTTGACCGAGTTGCATGGGCTCCTGCGCAACAGGCCGCGCGGCCTGTTGAGGGATCATGAGCGCCGCTTCGACCGCCGCGTCCGGCGCCACATCTCCGGCCGCCGCGACCGGCGCCACATCACCGGCCGCACCCTGGGTCACCGTCGGCGCTCCACTCGAACCCTCGAGCAAGGTCTCCAAGCGCACGAAGCGCCGCGCCAGCATCTCCTCGATCTCCTCGCAGGTGTGGTGGGTCGCCGCGTCGACCAACTCCTGAACATTCTCGCGATTCAGATGAGTCGCAAGGAGACGGACGGCGCTGAGATGAAGCCGCCCGTCCTCGAGGGCGTCGAAGAGCAATGGATAGTCGCGGGCGGCCCGAGCGGCGTGAATGCGCTTGTACGCCACGTCCTTTGAAAAGTGGAAGCATTGGACGCAATAGACGTACATCGAGGAGTAGCCCTCGTCAGCATACATCCTCCGGAGATCCGCTTCGGCGATGAGGACGAGGATTTCCACCTCGTTGGCGCGATCGATGGCGACCTTGGCGAGAAGGCTTGCCCTGATTTGCGGATTGGTCAAATGAGCGGCGGTGTGCTTGCGCATGCGTACGCCTCTCGGGGGCGTAGCAAAGCGGGGAGCTTTCTAGAGATTCAGCATCGCACGCGCGTGTGACAAAAACTCTCTTCGACTACCGGTACGCGCTCTTGACGCCGCCCCAGGTCATCGACGGCTCCGGACCCGTGTTCGTCCCGAGATTCGCGCTCATGCGGCCCAGCCGGGAATTGATGCGGGTCGTGCCACAGGGAACGACGGTCGCCTGATCGAGGAGTCCGGGAAGCGCGAGGTCATACAAGACCTGGACGCTGTTCAAACCCTGGCCGTCCACGACCACCACGGTCGCGGGCGTCACATCGTCGAGGTTGTTCTCGTTGCTCTGGTAGTCGACGTGGACATTCAACAAAAGGATTCCGGCGGCCTGGCCGGCTCCCAAGACGGCGAGGTTGTAACCGTAGGGGACCCTTCCCATGGCCACCACCACGGCGGTCTGGCGCGTCCAGTCCACGCCGTCCGGCTCGGGTTCGGGAAGGTTCGTTTCCAGGGATCCGTTGGCCGCGAGAACGGCCATGGCGGCTTGCCACTGGCAAGAGCTCTGCGCGACCAGGATCGTCGGGCGATTGTAGTCGGTCCGCAGCCCACTCTGCATGGCCGCGCACGTCAGCGCTCGAGCCCCCGCCCACTGCGGGTTCGGGCTCTTGTCGTTGCCGGATGCTGCGAGCACCGGTCCGGCAATCGCCAGAACCGCCACTGTCACCGCCGCCGCCAGATACGCGCCGCGAGCCTTCACGTTTCGTCCCCCTGCCTGCCGGATGTCAACGGTTCTGGGGCCTGAACAAGGGTCCTTCGAAAGACCCTTACGCACATGGAATGCCGACCAAGACCGGGATTCGGCGCCGATCGCTAATTCGCGTAATCGCTGAGACTTGAGAAAAGGCGGCCGAGTCCCGAACTGTCGTCGAGGAAGGGAATTCTTCGGAGTTTGGAGAAGTTTCCACGGCGGAAGTCTCTGGGATGGACGTGTCTTGCGTGGAGCGGGGGGGCCGGGGATGAGGAAGTGGTGCGCAAGCTCGTGTGCGAAGTGCTCGCCGAGCAAGGCTATCGCGTGTGCCCGGCCAGAGACGGCCAGGAGGCGTGGGCGCGCGCGCCGTCCGAATTCGATTTCGTGCTCATCGACGTGGTCATGCCGCGTGTGAGCGGGGGAGAGCTGGCGCGCATCATGGCACGCGAGCCGCCGGATCTGCCGGTGCTCTTCAAGTCGGGCCACCCTGACGCTCGGGCCACCCTGACGACGAGCTGGTGAAAGCACGGCATGCGCGAGACCGGCACGCGCCTGCTCCAGAAGCCCTTCACGCCCAAGGCCTCTTCACCGCAGTCCGGCGCATGTTCGAGGAGCGCCTGGCGAACGGCCGAAAGGCCACCTAGGGCTCGCGACCGCGCTCTTGGCGGCTCGGCGCCTCCCGCGTTACATTGCCCCGCGTGCCGGTCCTCGGGCCGGCATTTGCTTGCCAACACGTCTTGTCGGCCCGTCTTGTCAGCCCATCTCGTCAGCCCGTCTTTGGCGGTCTTCGGAGAAATCCTTGGCGTCACGCCCGTCACCCGCACGCCCGTCACGCCCCGCAGGCCCCCAGCCGATTGCGGCAGCCGATGGTCCGTCGCCCTGGGTGGCGGCCGGGCTCTTCGCCGTCACCGCATCCATCCTGTTGCTCGAAGTCTCGCTGACGCGCGTTCTTTCCGTCGTTATGTGGTACCACTTCGCCTTCTTCGCCATCTCGGTGGCGCTCTTCGGCCTCGCTGCGGCTGGGCTCTGCGTGTACCTGCTGCCGGGCCTCTTCACGCGTGAGCGGCTGCACACGGCGTGCTTCGCCGCCGCCGCCCTTCAGGCGATCGCGATCCCGCTCAGTTACTTCCTGCTCGCCGACAATCCGGCGTACCGCTTCCTCACGAGCGCCGGCGGGGGCGCCATGGGGCCGGCCGCGTGGCTCTCGGTCGCGCTTCTCTACGTGATCAACGTGGTGCCGTTCTTCTTTGGCGGGCTCGTGGGCCCGACCCTGTTCCGCCACTTCGGCCAGGCGGCCGGGCGCCTCTACTTCTATGACCTGATCGGCGCCGGGCTCGGATGCCTGGCCGCCGTGCCGGCGCTCGACGTGCTCGGCGGGCCGGGAGCGATCGTCCTGTCAGCGAGCCTCGCCGGCGTGGGGGCGGCATGCTTCGGCCAGGCTCGCGGCCGCGGCCGCCAGGTCACGGCGGGCATTGGGCTCGCGGTTCTGGCGTTGGCGCTCGTGGCCGCCGACGCGCGGCTCCACTGGCTGCGCGTGCGCTATTCGCGCGGCCACACCCAAACCGGCGTGCAGTACGAGAAGTGGAACTCGTTTTCGCGCGTCACGGTGCGCAACTACGGCGAGCCCGACACGCTCCTGCTCGAGATCGACGCCGCGTCCAACACGCTGATCGCGCGCTGGGACGGGCGTCCCCTAAGCGTGGCGCCGCTGCTCAATCGGCTGATTGCCGTGCAATACGCGCTCGAGCCGCACCCGCGCGTGTTCGTCATCGGCTCGGGCGGGGGCGTGGACCTCTTGACCTCCGTGGCCGCCGGGGCGCAGAGCGTGACCGCGGTCGAGGTGAATCCCATCATCGTCGGGCTCCTCAAGGGCAAGTACGCCGGGTTCTCGGGCGGCGTTTACAATCGCCCCGAGATCCACGTCGTCACCGACGAGGCGCGGAGCACGATCCGCCGCTCGCACGAACGCTACGACGTGATCCAGGCGGGATACGTGGACACGTATGCGGCGACCGCCGCGGGCGCCTTCTCGTTGACCGAGAACACGCTCTACACGGTGGAGGCGTACGAAGATTATCTCGCCCATCTCACGCCCGACGGCATCGTCTCCATCCAGCGCTACTACGAGGAACCGCCGCAGCAATCGATCCGGCTCATTTCTCTGGCGCTCGAAGCCCTGCGCCGCCGCGGCGACGCCCATCCCGCGAGCCACGTCGTGGTGGTGCGCGACGCCGATCGCGCGAGCGTGCTGGTCAAGAACTCTCCCTTCACGGAGGAGAACGTGCGCGCCATCGAAGCGCTGTGCGCGCGCGCCGGCCTCGAGCTGATCGCGGCCCCCGGGCGGCAGGGCTTGGGCCTCTACGGCGAGATGCTGGCGGCGCCCGACTTTCGCGCCGTGATCGCGCGCCAGGCGCTCGATCTCTCGCCCACCACCGATGACCGCCCGTTCTTCTTCTATGTGGTGAAGCCGATGACGTTCTGGCGCGCCCTCTTGCCGATGACGGGCGAGCGCATGAACTCGCGGGCCGTGTTCTTGCTCACCGGTTTGCTGTTCGTGGCCCTGGTCGGCTGCGTGCTTCTGATCGCCCTGCCGGCGCTGGCGCGCCGCGGCGTGGGCACGGCGGGCGCGGGCGCGGGCGCGCTTCCCGCCATGGGCTACTTCGCCGCGCTTGGCCTGGGTTTCATCCTGGTCGAGATCGGCGCCCTGCAGCGCCTCATGCTCTTCCTCGGCCATCCGGCGCTCGCGCTCAGCGTCGTGCTCTCGACGCTGCTCCTCTCGGCCGGGCTCGGCAGTGCTTCCGTGCGTGACGTGCCGCTCGAGCGCACGCGGGCGGCGCTGCGTGTGCGCTTGATCCTCATCCTGATCGCCGTCGCCGTGGCGGCGTGGGTGTGGCCGCCCATCCTCCGCGCCTGGATCGCCCTCGAGCGCCCGGCGCGCATCGGTGTGGTGGTGATCGCGCTCGCGCCCGTGGGCTTCCTGCTCGGCACCGCGATGCCGCTCGGCCTGCGCCGGCTCGCCGCCGGCCGCGCCGAGCTCGTGCCATGGGCGTGGTCGGTGAACGGCGGCACTTCGGTGCTCGGCTCGGTGCTGGCCATGGTGGTCGCGATCAACAACGGCTTCACCGCCACGCTGGTCGTGGGCGGTGTCTGCTACGTGGCCGCGCTCGCTCTGGCGCGCGCCACCGGATCGGCGGAAGAGACGGCGTGACGCGGGCCCGCTCCCTGACGTATGTTGCGTCGGGAGGGGGGACACTCGAGCGCGAGCGTCCGACGCATGCCACTTTCGGAATCCTTCAAAGCCCTTCGATATCGGAATTTCCGGCTCCTCTGGGCCGGCCAGCTCATCTCCTTCACCGGCTCCATGATGCAGAACGCGGCCATCCTCTGGCACGTGTCGCTGCTCGTGCCGGATGAGAAGAAAGGGCTCGCGCTCGGCATGGTGGGGCTCATCCGCGTCGTGCCCATCGTCGGGCTCTCGCTGGTGAGTGGCGTGGTGGCGGATGCGGTCGACCGCCGCCGCCTCATGCTGTTCACGCAAGCCGGCATGGCCGTCGCGGCTTCGGCCCTGGCCATTCTCACCTTCTCCGGCGTCAAGACCCTGTGGCCCGTCTATCTTCTGGCCGCCCTCGGCACGTCGTTCGGCTCCTTCGACGGGCCGGCGCGCAACGCGCTCATCCCGAGCCTCGTCCCGCGCGAGGACCTGCCCAACGCTCTCGGCATGAACACGATCATGTTCCAGGCGGCTTCCATCCTCGGTCCGTCGCTGGGCGGCGTGGTCATCGCCACGCTCGGCGTTGCCTGGGTCTACGCGCTCAACGCCGTCTCGTTTCTCATGGTGATCTGGGCGCTCCTGGCCATGCGCGACGTGCCGCAGCGCTCGGCCCAGGAGCGCGGCGAGCTGAGCGTGCAAGCCGCACTCGACGGGCTGCGCTTCGTCTTCCAGAATCCGCTCATCCGCTCGACCATGCTGCTCGACTTCTTCGCCACCTTCTTCTCGTCGGCCACGGCACTCCTGCCCATCTTCGCGCAGGACATCCTGCACGTGGGCGCGCATGGCTACGGCGCGCTGTACGCGGCACCGGCGATCGGCGCCATCGTGGTCGGGCTCGTGATGGTGCGCTGGGTGGACTCGATCAGGCGCCGGGGCGCGGTGTTGCTGTGGGCGGTGATCGTGTACGGGCTCGCCACCGTGGGCTTTGGCTTGTCGCGCGCCTTCTGGCTCACCTTCTTCTTCCTGGCGGTGACCGGTGCCGCCGACATGGTGAGCGCGGTGTTACGCAACATCATCCGTCAGCTGGCCACGCCCGACCATCTGCGCGGCCGCATGACGGCGGTCAACATGGTGTTCTTCCTGGGTGGCCCGCAGCTCGGCGAGATGGAAGCAGGGCTCGTGGCCCAGGGCCTCGGCGCTCCCTTCTCGGTGGTGAGCGGCGGCATCGGCTGCTTGATCGTGACCGGCTGGACCGCTGCGGCCACGCCGGATCTGCGCCACTACCGCAAGGAAGAAACCATGCCGGCGTCGGCGCCGCCGCGTCAGGTGGCCGAATAGCGCGTCCTCAGCGCAAGAGAACGAACGGCCGGCTCATGCCGCCGCTCGGGGCCGTGATCCGCACGCGATAGACGCCGGCCGCGGCCCGGCGCCCCGTGTCATCCACACCGTCCCAGGTCCACGCATGAAGGCCCGAAGGCTCCGTGCCGAGGGCCGCGGTGCGCACGATCGTGCCGCGGGCGTCGACCACCTGTACGCGCACCGGCTCATCCGCGAAGGTCTCGAACGAGAAGGCGAGCGGAACCCGCGCGGGATTGGGCGCGGGGGCGTGCAGGACGAGCGGGCCCGGCTTTGCCGACGCGGGATGCGGCGTGATCCCGGTGAGTGCGCTCAAGGTCAGCTCGTCGAGGCCGAAGTCACCTGCCAGGTCGTCGGGGTTCTGCAGGAAGGGCGCGTGATCGTGGCGCACGTTCACCACGTCGACGTGCTGGAGCGCGAGCGCGAACGAGCCGCCGCCCGGGGGCACGACGGTCTGCGTCCAGTTCGTGCTATCGGTCAAATCCACCGTGTAGAGCGCCCACTGATTGTGGGGGGGCACGAAACCGGTGTTGTAGCTCCAGCGGTTGTTGTTCGAGCCCACCAGGAAGTGAATCTCGAGCGGATCGGGATTGCCGACATCGTCGAGCCACAGATAGACGTGCGTGATGCCGGCGGCGAGCCAGTCACCGACGTACGTGGTGCCATTGGAGCGCGTGCCGAGATTTCCGGGCAAGGTGGTCGTGATCTTGAGGTAGCCGTCGCTGTCGCCGCCGGCGCCGCCGTGGCCCGGATTGGCGTACACGGCCCCGCCACCCCACAGGTCGGTGCTTCCTGAATCGGGCCAGCTCTCGACGAGTCCGGGGGCGGGAGCGGCTGGCGCGGGCAAAGCCAGGACGGCGCCAAGAAGGAGAGCGGCGGAGGCGCCGACGAGGGCGAGGGCGCGGCGAGGCATGGAGTCCTCCGAGTTCTCGGGCCGGTCAGTGAACCATCGTAAGACGAGCGCGCCACCCGCGCCACTCCTCGATTTCCCGCACGGCGAACACGCGGTATCATGCGCGCGTGCCCGCCCCAGCCCCCCGCGCTCGTTCTCGATCCATCGCCGCGCGCAGTACCGCCCTCCGGCAGGGGCCGGGCGCCGCCTGGAAGCCGTGACCGAATCGGAGAAGGGAAAGACTCCCATGAACGCTCGCGCCGTGATCGCCTCGGCAGCGGTGATCCTGACCTCCACTCCGGCCTTCGCCGCCGACACGCGCCCCGCCTATCCGGCCACGCGCGTGGAAGAAGTGGTGGACGACTACTTCGGCACCAAGGTGGCCGATCCCTATCGCTGGCTCGAGGACGAGAGCCGTCCCGACGTGAAGGCGTGGGTGGGGCAGCAGAACGCGCTCACGCGTGGCTACCTCGACGCCATCCCGGAGCGCGCCCAGCTGCGCGAGCGCCTCGAGAGTCTGTACCGGGCGACGGTGGCGAGCGCCCCGCGCGTGCGCGGCGAGATCTTCTTCTATACGCGCCGGCCCGACGGCAAGAACCAGCCGATCCTGTATGTGAGCCAGGGCAAGATGCGCTCGGGCGAGCGTGTACTCGTCGATCCCAACACATGGAGCGCCGACGGCACCGTGGCCATGGACTGGAGCAGCCCGTCGCCCGACGGCGCGCTCTTCGCGTACGGACGCTCGGCCTCGGGCAGCGAGAAGACGACGCTCTACATCATCGACGTGAAGACCGGCCGCGAGCTGCCCGACCAGATACCCCACACGCGCGCCGTGAGCATGGCGTGGAAGAAGGACGGCACCGGTTTCTACTACGAGCGCCACCCGGCGCCCGGCGACGTGCCCGCGGGCGACGAGAACTATTACCGTCACATCTATTTCCACAAGATCGGCGACGATCCCGCCAAGGACGTGCTGGTGTACGGCAAGGATCGCCCGAAGGAAGAATGGGAAGAGGTTCAGTCCTCGCACGACAACCGGTACGTGTTCCTCTCGCGGAGCCTCGACTGGGCGAAGAACGATCTCTTCGTGCGCAAGGCCGACGGCGGCACCGATTTCACGCCGATCTCGGTGGGCGGCGACGGCCAGTGTGGCGGTGACGTGCTCGGCGAGCGCGTCATCCTGCGCACCGACATCGGCGCCCCGCGCTACCGCATCGTGTCGGCGCCCATCGACAAGCCGGGGCCGGAGAACTGGAAGGATCTGATCCCCGAATCCGACGCCGTGATCGAGAACTTCGAGATCGCGGGCGACAAGATCCTCGTCCAGACGCTCGAGAACGCGCACTCGCGCCTGTGGATCTACGACGACCAGGGCAAGCGCCTGAGCGAAGTCGCGTTGCCCACGCTGGGCAGCATCACCGAGCTTGCGGCGCGTATGGAGGGCGGCGAAGCCTACTTCACCTTCGATTCGTTCGCCTATCCGCCGGCGGTGTTCCGCCTCGACATGAAATCGGCGGCGCTCGACAAGATCGAGCAGCTCGATTGCGGCGCCGATCTGAGCAACCTCGAGACCGAGCAGGTGTGGTACGCGTCGAAGGACGGCACCAAGGTGCCGATGTTCATCGTGCACGCCAAGGGAATGCCCAAGGACGGCTCGCGCCGCGTCGTGCTCACGGGCTACGGTGGCTTCGAGATCAACCAGGTGCCGCACTTCAGCCGCAACGCCTTGCCGTGGATCGAGCGCGGCGGCGTGTTCGCCTCGGCCAACCTTCGCGGCGGCGGCGAGTTCGGGCGTGCCTGGCACGAGGCGGGCCGCCTCGACAAGAAGCAGAACGTGTTCGACGACTTCATCGCCGCCGGCGAATACCTGGTGGCGCAGGGCTACACGACGAAGGAGCGCCTGGCGATCAGCGGCGGCTCGAACGGCGGATTGCTGACCGGCGCCTGCGTCGTGCAGCGGCCCGACCTCTTCCGCGCGGCGATCGTCGCCGTACCGCTCCTCGACATGCTGCGCTACCAGAACTTCTCGATCGCGCGGTTGTGGATCCCCGAGTACGGCAGCGCCGAGGATCCCAAGCAGTTTCCGTTCCTCTACGCGTACTCGCCGTACCAGCACGTCACCCAAGGCACCGCGTACCCGGCGGTCTTGCTGACCACCGCGGAATCCGATTCCCGCGTGGCGCCCATTCACGCCATGAAGATGGCGGCGCGCCTGCAGGCGGCGACCGGCTCCGACCGGCCCATCCTGCTGCGCGTCGAAGCCAAGGCGGGGCACGGACAAGGGCGACCGGTCTCCAAGACGATCGAGGAAGCCGCCGACATCTACTCGTTCCTGTTGTGGCAGACGGGTGGCTCATCGCAGGCCGGCGGCGCGCCACACGCTTCGATGGAGAGTGGCCGATGAAGCGCTGGGGAGCTTTCGTTGCTGTCGCTTTGGGCCTGGCGGCCTTCGCGTCTTCCGCCGGCGCGTGGGGCTCGACCGGTCACCACTACATCGCCACTCACTACTCGCAGCACCTGCCGCCCGGCCTGGACGGTCTCAAGAGCTATGACGCGGTGGTCAACGCGCACGTCATGGATCCCGACAACCGCAAGAGCACGGTGCCCAACGAGGCGCCGCGCCACTTCATCGACATCGATGCCTATCCCGAGTTCGCGGCCGATACGCTGTCGCACGATCGTGCCTACCTGGAAGCCAAATGGGGAGCGACGACGGTGCTGAACCGGGGCGTGGTGCCGTGGGCCGTGGTCGAGGTCACGACCTATTTGACCACGCTCTTCCAGCAGGCCGACTACGACTCGGTGGCGCTCGAGATCGCCGATCTGTGCCATTACGTGGGCGACGCCCATCAGCCGCTCCACTGCACGCAGAACTACGATGGCCAGCTCACGGGCAACAACGGCATTCACGCGCGTTACGAATCCAACATGCTCAACACCTACATCGGCGACGTGCAAACGCCGCCCGAGGTCGTCGAGTACATTCCGTCCCCGGTGGATGAGATGTTCAACATCGTCCGGGACTCGTGGAACGCGATCCCCACGGTCCTGAACGGCGACAACGTGGCCAAGGTGGCCTCGGGCGGATCGACGACGAGCACGATCTACTACCAGACGCTGTGGCAGGAGACGCAGGACATGACGGAGCAGCGGCTGAGCGAGGCGTCGCGCCAGACTGCGTCGTACGTGTTCACCGCGTGGGTGAACGCGGGCTCGCCGGTGGTGCCCGGGTCCACACCCGTGAGCGTCGCGGGGGCGTCGTTGGCGCCGCTCTTGGAGGTGTCGTCCAACCCGGCGCGCGGCACGGTCGCGTTCCGCTACCGGGCGGCGGTCGCCCCGGCGCTCGACGTGTTCGACGCGCGCGGCGCGCACGTGGCCCGGCTGGCGGCGAGTGCCGCGAGCGGGACGGTGTCCTGGAACCCGCGCGCGGCGGGGAGCAGCGTGCCGGCCGGCATTTATTTCATCCAGCTCTCCACGCCGGGCGCGCGCCTGGTGCGCCGTCTGGCCTATTTGCCCTGAGGAGGCTGTCGCTTGTCGAGCGCATCGATCCCCAGCTCCGTCGCGCCGCATCTGGGCCCCAAAGGCTATTTCCTCGCCATCGCCGGCAACATCGGCGTGGGCAAGACGGAGCTCACCGATCGCCTGAGCCGCGACCTGGGCTGGTACGCGTACTACGAGCCCGTCATCCAGAATCCCTACCTCGACGCCTTTTACGCCGACATGCGGCGCTGGGCGTTTCACCTGCAGATCTATTTCCTGTCGGAGCGCTTCAAGGCGCAGGTGACGATCGGCGAGTCGGTGGGCGCTTTCATCCAGGACCGCACGATCTACGAGGACCGCGAGATCTTCGCGCGCACCCTGCACGAGCAGGGCGACATGACGCGCGTCGACTTCGAGAACTACACCGCGCTCTTCGATTGCATGGTCGGCTTCCTGCGCCGGCCCGATCTCATTCTGTATTTGAAAGCCAGCCCGGAGACGTTGATGGAGCGCATCGCGCGGCGCGGGCGTGAGAGCGAGAAGTCGATCACGCTCGAGTACCTGTCGCGGCTGGGCCGCGCCTACGACGAATGGATGGAGCGCGCAGCGGATCTCTACGAGATCAAGGTGCTCGACACGGACGCGATTCCCCTGCAGGGCGCCACACCCGCGTTCCAGGATCTGGTGGAAGACTTGAAGCGGCGCTATCCGCCGCAGATCGCGCTACCCCTGATGGGACAAGGGCCGGCGGGGGCGGTGGCACCGCCGGCACCGGGCACGCCGCCAGCACCGCCGGCGTCCGCGTCGGAGCCGGAAAGCGAGCCTTCGGCGCCCCGTCGCTGAAGCGCGAAAAATCGTCCCATCCGTCTGCGATCCTGATCCTCTGAGAAAGCATCCAAAGGCCATCTCGGGGTCGGGAGGGACGCATGCAGACCACCACCATCGATCAGCTCAAGAGCCAGTTGGAGGACCGCCGGGAGCGGCTGCAGGAAGCCGTGACCCGCATCGGTCCCGAAGAAGATCTCCTGCGCTTGCTCACCGAGGTGGACGCCGCCCTCGGACGAGTCGGCACGGACGACTACGGCATCTGTCTCGTGTGCCAGGGATCGGTCGAGGACAGGGACCTGCTCGCCAATCCGCTGCTTCCGTATTGCTTGTGCGACTTGTCGGCGGAGCAACAGAAGGCGCTCGAGCACGATCTCGGTCTCGCCCGCCGCATCCAGATGGCGCTTCTGCCCAATCCCGACGCGCGCTCCATCCACTGGGACGCCCACTACCGATACGAGCCGGCCGGCCCGGTGAGCGGCGACTACTGCGACTTGTGGACGCGGCCCGGAGAGGATGGCACGCTCTATTTCGCCATGGGCGACGTGAGTGGCAAAGGGGTCGCGGCCGCGCTCCTCATGGCGCACCTGCATGCTTTCTTCCACGCGCAGCCGGACGGGCGCCACGAGCTCGGACCCTTGGTGCAGCGCGCCAATCGGCTTCTGCTCGAGAGCACGCTGCCGACGCACTACGCCACGCTGGTGGTGGGTCGCGCCAACACCTTGGGCGAGGTCGAGATGGTGAACGCCGGCCATTGCCCGCCGCTCGTGTGGAGGAGTGGGG
>DASYSL010000131.1:0-1720 GCA_036003365.1 Candidatus Eiseniibacteriota bacterium | reverse complement strand
TCGAAGGTCACGTCCTCGTGCGTCACCGCTTTGATCACGTCGGGCCCGGTCACGAACATGTGGCTCGTGCCCTGGACCATGAGCGTGAAATCGGTGATGGCGGGCGAGTACACCGCGCCGCCCGCGCACGGACCGAGGATGGCCGAGATCTGCGGCACCACGCCCGAGGCGATGGTGTTGCGCAGGAAGATGTCGGCGTAGCCGCCGAGGCTCGCCACGCCTTCCTGGATGCGCGCGCCGCCCGAGTCGTTGAGTCCGATGACCGGCACACCGATCTCGAGCGCGCGATCCATGACGCGCACGATCTTGGCCGCGTTGGCCTCGGACATGGTGCCGCCGAACACGGTGAAGTCCTGCGCGAACACGCCCACCGGCCGTCCGGCGATGGTGCCGAAGCCGGCAGCCACGCCGTCGCCCACCACGCGGCGCTCGTCCATGCCGAAATCGGTCGAGCGATGAGTGACGAAGACGCCCGATTCCTGGAACGAGCCGGGGTCGAGCAGAAGGTCGAGGCGCTCGCGTGCCGAGAGGCGTCCTTGCTCGTGCAGCTTGGCGATGCGCTCCGGGCCGCCGCCCGCCAAGGCCAGGGCACGGCGGCGTTCGAGCTCGGCCAGTCGCGACGCTTTGTCCAAGTGTTCTCCCGGAGTCGCTTCCCTTGACGGTGCCGGATGGTGCCCATAGATTGAGCGGCGTGATCGGGCGGGATGCTAAACAGTGCCTCGGAGCCGGTCAACCGCGAGCGAGATCGTCTTCTTCCTTCCGCGCCTCCCGGAGCCTCCTTTGCGCGAGTACGCCAAGCGATTCCCTCTTCTCGAGCACTTGAGCTGGTCGCATCTCCCCGAGCTCGAGCACCACCTGAGCGGCAGCGCGATTCCAGTGCCCCCGCAGGACATCTTCGATCCCGGGCAGACGCCGCTCATGCTGGCGGCTTTGGGCGGCAGCGAGCGCCATCTGGGCGAGCGGGTCGCGGAACGCTACGGCGTCCCCGCCGAGCGCGTGCTGCTCACGGCGGGCCTGAGCGAAGGCCTGTTCCTCATGGCCAGTGCCGTGATCGAGCCCGGCGACTTCGCCCTCGTCGAGACACCGGGTTACCAATCGCTCGGAGGCGTGGCCCACGCCGCCGGTGCGACCGTGCGCCCCTTGCCACGCGGCCTCGACGGCTCGCTCGAGCCGGCCGCCGCCAGCGAAGCGATCATGCGCGCCGCGGACGAAGCGCGCACCGCGGGCCGCAAGCTGGCGATGATCCTGGTCGCCGATCTCCACAATCCGACCAGCGCGCGCTTGTCCGACGCCTCCGTCGACGCGCTCGCCGAGGGCGCGCGTCGTGCCGGCGCCGTGCTCGTCATCGACGAGGTCTACCGCGACGTCGATTCTGGGCGGCCCATCGGCACGGCGCAGTCGCGCCATCCCGACATCGTCACCCTGTCGAGCGTCACCAAGGCGTATGGCTTTGGCGGCTTGCGCTCGGGCTGGCTCATAGCGCCCATTGAGCTGCGGGAAGCGGCGAGCCGCGTGCGGCTCTATTTGTCGGTGGATCCTTCGGGCCCCGCGACCGGAATCGCGATCGCCATTCTCGGCGCCGCCGATCGCATTTTGAGCTGGGCTCGGCCCATCCTGGAAGAGAATCGCCGCACGCTCACCGCCGCATTGTCCGAGAGGCCGTCGGGGTTCATGCTGCCGAGCGGCGCATCCGTGGGGACGACTGTTTTCGTGTATCGAC
>DASYSL010000130.1:0-10464 GCA_036003365.1 Candidatus Eiseniibacteriota bacterium | reverse complement strand
CGGGGCCGGGGCCGACGCTTCAGCTCCTGCACCCGCGCCTGCGCCGGCGGGCGGTGCGTCACTCGCATCGGGCGTTCTCTCCCCCGCAGACCGCGCCGCCGCGCTCCGGGCCCGCGAGCCCGTGGCTGCCCGTGCCGCGCTGCAAGCGGAGGAGCCGCTGGACGCCGAGCTGGTCGCGCTCGCCATCCCTCTCCTCGCAGTGCCCGAGCTTGCCTCCGACGCTCTGCTCGCCCTGCGCAAGGTGTCGGGGCGCTTCATCGGCCAGCTCTCGGACGCGCTTTGCGATCCGGATCAAGACGACACCGTGCGCCGGCGGCTGCCGCGCGTGATGAGCGCCGAGCCTGACGCGCGAGCCATCGAAGGGTTGTTCTGCGGGCTCACCGATCGCCGCTTCGAGGTGCGCTATCAGTGTGGGCTGGCTCTGTCACGGATCCGCGCCAAGGCGCCGGACCTGACGATCGCCGAGAATCGCGTGCTGGCCGCCGTGGCCCGCGAGATCGACACTGACCGCGCCATCTGGGAGAGCCGCAAGGCGCTGGAGCAGGACTCGCAGACGGCGACCAGTGCCCTCGACCGGGCCGTGCGCGAGCGCTTCAGCCAGAGCCTCGAGCACGTCTTCACGCTCCTGGCTTTGGTTCTGCCCCGATCCAACCTGCACATCGCGTATCAGGGACTCAACGTCGCCGACCCGATGCTCCGCGGCACGGCCCTCGAGTACTTGGATGCCGTTCTGCCGGCGACCTTGCGGGACACGCTCTGGCCCTATCTGAGCGACGAGCCGCCACGCAAAGGTCCCCGCCGCACCAAAGAGGAAATCGGAGCCGACCTCTCCCGGCTCAACGAGTCGGTGGTCATCCGCATCGACGAGATCCGCGCGCTGGAGCGCGGGTAGAGCCGCCGCGCAGCCGGCGAGTCGCCGTCCCCGTCCGGCCGGCCAATTTACAGGTCCATGGACCTGTAACCGGTCCATTCGGTCCATCGACCCAAATGGACCACTCACTCGCCCTGGGGCGAGTGAGTAGTCCACCCCGTTCTGCCCGCGCACTCCGCCTGGAACGAGCTCCAAATGGCCGACGAGCACGTTTCAGAACATGTAAGTGGTCCACGAACCCGAATGGACCACTTACAGGCCCGCGAGCCTGAGAGTGGGCGCCTCGTCCCCACGCGCCCACTTGGTCGCTCCGGAGCGAGTGCTGTGCCTCCTTGGCGCCGCTCGCCTTAACCCCCTTTTTTCTTGCAGCCCGGACCCCCCTGTGATTCCATTCATTGTAGTGCATAATTATTCAGAAGGAGATTCGCCTTGTCGCGCGCACGAAGACTCACGGTCTTGACGCAAGTGCTGAATGCCGGCCGCTACGCCAACCAGGAAGAGCTGGTGCGGGCCCTCGCCCGAGCGGGCGCGCCCGTGACCCAGGCCACGCTCTCCCGCGACCTGCGGAGCCTCGGAGTCGTGAAGCGTCCGGGGAACAACGGCCGTTCCGCCTATGAGCTGCCGCAGCCGGCCGGCGAGTCGCTCGACCGGCAGCGCCAGATGCTCGACCTGCGCACCTTCGTCAACGAGGTGCGGGTGGCCGAGAACCTGGTCGTGATCCGGACGCCTCCGGGGCATGCGAACGCCGTCGCTCGCGCCGTCGACCTGCAGCAGTTCTCGGGCGCGGTCGGCTCGATCGCCGGCGACGACACGCTGCTCGTCGTGATGAGTGGTGCGGCCGCCGCCAAGAAGCTGAAGCGTCATCTCGATTCGCTGTCCGGGGCGCCCGCGCTGCCGGACGGCGCCATGCTGTTCCGATGAACCCGAAGGTTCGCATCCAGGCAGGAGTGACTTCCATGAATGTCGCCATCGCTTCGCGTCCAGAGACCGGCGTCGCCTCGGGCGCCACGCCCAAGACCGCCCGTGTCGCCGTGCTCGGCGCCAGCGGTTACTCGGGGATCGAGTTCGCGCGCCTCGCGCTCGCTCATCCCGGGCTCGAGATCGTGGCCCTCGCCTCACGCGAGCATGCCGGCCATCCGGCAAGCGCGATGATCCCGGGCATCGATCCGGCGATGCGTGGCCTCCCGCCCGTCGTCGAGCCGACCGCGTTGGCCGAAGCGGCGCAGTCGGGCGCCTTCGACACGCTCCTCTCCTGTCTGCCGCACGGGGCCTGGCGTGCGCTCGCGGCGGAGCTTCCGGCGCTCGAGACCCAGCCCGCCCGGGTGATCGATCTCTCGGCCGATCGGCGCGACGGCTCGGCTGGCTATGTCTACGGTCTGCCCGAGGCGTTCCGCGCCGAGATCGCTGCTGCCCGGCGCATCGCCAATCCGGGCTGCTATCCCACGGCCACCACGCTGGCCGTCCTCCCGGCCATCGAGTCGGGCTGGCTCGAAGGACCGCTCTACGTGAGCGCGCTTTCGGGCGTCAGCGGCGCCGGCCGCTCGGCCTCGCTCCGCACCTCGTTCACCGAGCTCGAGGGCGGCGCCTCCATCTATCGCGCCGGCGTCGAGCATTCCCACGCCAAGGAGATGAGCGCGCAGCTCTCGCGCCTCGCGGGCGACACGATGGAGCTTTCGTTCGTGCCCCATCTCGTGCCCATGGCGCGCGGCATCGTGGCCACCGTGCACGCCAAGCTTTCGCGCCCGGTGTCTCCCGGCGAGGCCTACTCGCTGTGGTGCGAGCGTTACGCCAACGAGCCGTTCGTGCGCGTGCTCGAGCCCAGCACGTGGCCGGAGACGCGCGCCGTGCGCGGCTCGAACCGCTGCGACGTTTCGGTAACCACCTTGCACGGGGGCGAAACGCTGCTCGTCACCGCCGCCATCGACAATCTGGTGAAGGGCGCGGCCGGCCAGGCCCTGCAGAATCTCAACTTGCTGCTCGGCTGGCCGGAGACCACGGGGCTCACCGCGAACGGGAGCCCCTGGTGAACGCGGGACTCAAACCCATCGTCATCAAGCTGGGCGGCCGCGCTCTCGAAGCCCCTGGCGCCACGCGCGAGCTGGCGCAGGCGCTGGCGGCGTTCGCCTTGCTGCAACCCGTGGTGGTCGTTCACGGCGGCGGCGCCGAGGTGACGCGCTGGAGCGAGCGGCTCGGCATCACGTCCACGTTCCACGACGGCCTGCGCGTCAGCGATGCCGAGACGGTCGAGGTCGCCACCGCGGTGCTGGCGGGTCTCGCCAACAAGCGGCTCGTCGCGGCCTTGCGGGCCAGCTCCGTGAACGCGGTGGGATTGTCCGCGGCCGATGGCGTTGCCACCATCGTTCCGCACCCACACGCGTCCCAGCTCGGCGACGTCGGCGTGGTGGACCAGGTCGATGCGGGCTTCCTGAATCAATTGATCGCCGATCGTCGCGTGCCGGTTCTCGCGAGCATTGGCGCCTGCGAGGGTCGTCTGCTCAACGTGAATGCCGACGATCTCGCCGCCGGTGTGGCCGCCGCCCTCGAGGCTTCGCTGCTCATCTTGTTGAGTGACACGCCGGGCCTCAGGCTCAAAGCGCAGCTCGTCGAGCGGGTGGACACGGACGCCATCGACGCGCTGCTCGCCCACCCGGAAGTCACGGGCGGCATGCGCCCGAAGCTCGCGGCCGCGGCGGCCGCCGTGCGCGGGGGCGCGTCTCGCGCGGTGATCGCCGCCTGGGACGGCCCTGGAACCCTGAGCGGATTGCACGCCGGCGAGCCGGGGGGCACCTTTGTAGAGAGAGTCACCACTCTGGCCACGGGAGGAGCACGTGACTGATCTCATGGACGCTCCGTCGACGACGGCACCATCGCTCGCCAACGACGAGACGAACTGGCTCGCGCCTCTTTACTATTTGCCGCGCCTCGAATTGGCCAGCGGCCGCGGCGCGTGGGCCTGGGACGCGGGCGGGCGCCGCTATCTCGACTTCACGTGCGGCATCGCCGTGAACGCGCTCGGCCATGCGCCGCGCGGGCTCGGCCGCGTCGTGTCGCATCAAATGGGCCGGCTCGGCCACACGTCGAACCTGTTCGCCAATCGCCCGGCCATCGAGCTGGCGAAAGCGCTCACGCAAGCCACCGGCTACGACAAGGTCTTCTACTGCAACTCCGGCGCTGAGGGCCTGGACGGCGCGCTCAAGTTCACGCGGGCACGCGCCACGGCACTCGAGTTGCCGGGCCGCGACATTCTCGCGTTCGAGGGCGGATTCCACGGCCGCACGGGCTTCGCCGTGTCGGCCACCTACACGCCCTCCTATCGGGCGCCGTTCGAGCCCCTCATTCCCGGCATCCGCTTCGCCAAGTTCAACGATCTCGCCGACGTCGACCGCCATCTCGACGCCAACGTGTGCGCCATCGTGGTCGAGCCGGTGCAGGGCGAGGGCGGAGTGGTGCCGGCCACGCAGGAGTTCTTCAAGGGCCTGCGCGAGCGCGCCGATCGCCTGCGTGCCGCCCTCGTCATCGACGAGGTTCAGAGCGGCATGGGCCGCACCGGCACGCTGCTCGCGCAAGAGCAATACAAGGTGAAGGGCGACATCACCGTGCTCAGCAAGGCGCTCGGCTCGGGTTTTCCGATCGGCGCCATCCTCATGACCAACGACGTCGCCGCCATGCTCAAGCCGGGCATGCACGGCGCGACTTTCGGGGGCGGCGCGACCGCGGCCGCCGCCGCTTTGTGGACGCTGGAGCGCATCAACCGCCCGGCGTTCTTGTCGCGCGTGCGCCGGCGTGGCGAGCGCTTGGGCCGTGGCCTGGAGAAGCTCGCGCACAAACATGCTTCGGTGGTCGAAGCGCGCGGCCTCGGCCTCCTGCGCGCCATCGAGCTTTCCGCGCAGCACGATCCGCGCCACTTCGTGGCGCTGGCGCGTGAGCGCAATCTCTTGCTGGTGCGCGGCGGCGAGCACGCCGTGCGCGTGCTGCCCCCTCTCGTCGCGAGCCCGGGCGAGATCGACGAGGGCCTGCACCGCCTCGATGCCGCGTTGACCGACCTCGAATCCGGGAAAGGAATCGCCTAAGTGAGCTCGTCCGCGCGTCCCAAGATCCGCCGCGCCGTCCTCGCCTACTCGGGCGGCCTCGACACGAGCATCATCGTGCCCTGGCTGCGTGAGAACTACGGCTGCGAGGTGTTCTGCTACTGCGCCGATCTCGGCCAAGGCGACGAGCTGTCCGGCTTGGAGGCCAAGGCGCGCGCCAGCGGTGCGGTGGGCGTGCAGGTCGAGGACTTGCGTCTCCCCTTCGTGCGTGACTTCTGCTTCCCGGCGTTGCGGGCCGGCGCCATCTACGAGGGCCGCTATCTGCTGGGCACGTCGCTCGCCCGTCCGCTCATTGCCGCCCGCCAGGTGGCGTGCGCGCGCACGCACGGCGGCGACGCGCTGGCACACGGCGCCACCGGCAAGGGCAACGATCAGGTGCGCTTCGAGCTCACCTACATGGCGCTGGCGCCCGATTTGCCCATCGTCGCGCCGTGGCGCGAGTGGGACATCGTGTCGCGCGAAGACGCGCTCGCCTACGCGGCCAAGCACAACGTGCCCGTGCAGCAGAGCAAGAAGGATCTCTACTCGCGCGACGGCAATCTCTGGCATTTGAGCCACGAGGGCGGACGTCTCGAGGATCCGGCGAACACGCCCGAGGAATCGATGTTCCGCCTGACGCGCGGCCCGGCCGAGCGTCCGGCCGAGCCGGAGACCGTGCGCATCGGCTTCGAGGCGGGCACGCCCGTGTCGCTCGACGGGCGCGCGACCGATCCGGTGGCGATCGTCGAGAAGCTCAACGAGCTTGCCGCGCGCCACGGCGTGGGGCGCGACGACCTGGTCGAGAGCCGTCTTGTCGGCATGAAGTCGCGCGGCGTCTACGAGACGCCCGCCGGCACCGTGCTGCGCGAGGCCATCGAAGATCTTTGCCGGCTCACCCTGCCGCACGACGTCCTGCGCACGCGCGCCGAGCTGGCGCCGCGCATGGCGGATCTCATCTACAACGGGCAGTGGTTCTCGCCCTTGCGGGAAGCCCTGCAAGCCTTCGTCGACAAGGCGCTCGAGCCCGCCACCGG
This sequence comes from Candidatus Eiseniibacteriota bacterium, assembly GCA_036003365.1. Lineage (GTDB taxonomy): Bacteria > Eisenbacteria > RBG-16-71-46 > RBG-16-71-46 > DASYSL01 > DASYSL01. Next base: position 4,492 of record DASYSL010000130.1, on the reverse strand, counting down.
CGAGGTCACGGTCGAGCTGTTCCACGGTCATGCCACTGCCGTGTCGCGCACCAGCCCCAAGAGCCTGTACCGGCCGGATCTCGCTTCCTTCGACATGGCCGGTTACAACGCCACGCATGCCGAGGGATTCATCCGGCTCTTCGGCTTGCCGCTCGCCGTGGGCGCGGCACGCGATCGCGAAACGGAGGCCGAGCGTGTCGGCTGAGCCGCGCGTGTTCGCCATGCCGCCCGCCGCGAACGGTCCTGGCGACGTGTGGAGCGGTCGCTTGCCCGGCGGTCTCGATCCGCGGGCTCGCGCCTTGAACGACTCGCTGCCGGTCGACCAGCGCCTGTGGCCGGAGGAGATCGCTCTCACGCGCGCCTACGGCCCGGCGCTCGTCGAGAGCGGCGTCCTCGACTCGAACGGCTTGCGCGCGCTGCTCGGGGCGTGCGACGCGCTCGAGAACGATCTTGCGGGCGGCCGCGTGAAGCTCGAAGGCGAGGACGTGCACTCGGCAGTCGAAGCGGAGCTCATCCGTCGTTCCGGTGATCCGGCCCGGCGCCTCCACACGGGGCGCAGCCGTAACGACCAGGTGAGCACGCTCGTCCGCCTGCGCGTCATGCGCCTGGCCGAGGAAGCGCTCGAGCACGTGCGCGAATTGGAGCGCGCAGCGCTCGCCCAGGCGCGTGCGGCGGGCTCGGTCATCGCCGCGGCGTACACGCACATGCAGCCCGCGCAGCCCATTCTGCTCGCGCACGCGTGGCTCGCCCACGTGGCCGCGTTCGAGCGCGACGAGGAGCGCTTCCTGAGCGTGCGCCAGGCCGCCGATTGCCTGCCGCTCGGGGCTTCCGCCATCGCGGGCACGCCTTTGCGCTACGACCGTCTCGCGCTCGCCGCGCGGCTCGGCATGAGCCGCGTCGCCGAGAACAGCCTCGACGCCGTCGGCGATCGCGACTTCGTCCTCGAGTACCTGCAAGCCGCGGCTCTGCTCGGGATTCATCTGTCGCGCCTGGCCGAGGATGTCGTCCTGTGGTGCTCGCCCGGCTTCGGCTGGTACGGCGCGCCCGATGGCTTCTCGACGGGATCGAGCTTGCTGCCGCAGAAGCGCAATCCCGACATCTTCGAATTGGCGCGCGCCAAGAGCGGGCGGCTGGTCTCGAACGCGGAGCGCCTGGCGATCGTGCTCAAGGGCTTGCCCTCGGGCTATCAAAAGGATCTGCAGGAAGACAAAGAGGCGCTCTTCGACACGGCCGACACGCTCGACGCGCTCCTCTCCGCACTCGCGCCCGCGGTGGCCGCGCTCAAGCTCGTGCCCGAGCGCGTGCAGGCGAGCCTCACACCCGATCTTCTCGCTGTCGAGCTGGCCGATTCGCTGGTCGCCGACGGTACACCCTTCCGCGAAGCGCATGCGCTCGTGGGCAAGCTATGGTCCGAGGCCGAGCGCCTGGGCACGACGCCGGCCGAGCTTCCGGAAGCCCTACGCGTGGCGATCTCGCCCTCGTTCACCGAGGAACGACTGCGCTCGCTCGATTATGAGAAAGCGCTCGAGCGGCGAAATCACTCGCCCGGCACAGGGCCGCGTGCCGTGGCCGAGCAGCTCGGGCGCGCCGAGGCGCGCCTGGGCATCGCCGCGGGCGACGGCCTGCCGCGCGCCGGATTCACGCGTCTCGCCGAAGGCGACGAGCCGGCGCCGCGTCTCGCCACGCCGGCAACCGCCGCTTCCACGTCCAATGGCGTCGTCATGCGTCGCGCCGAGCTGGCCGACGTGCCGGCGATCGCGCGGCTGATGGCCGATTTCGTGGCGCAAGGCGTGCTCCTCCCGCGCCCCGTCGGCGAGCTGTACCAATGCATCCGCGAGTTCCACGTGGCGACGGTCGGTGGCGACGTGGTCGCCTGCGGCGCATTGCGCTTGCTGTGGGGCGATCTCGGCGAGGTGCGCTCGCTCGCCGTGCGTCCCGATCAGCGCGGCAAGGGCATGGGTGCGGCCATCGTCGATGCTGTCGTGGCCGACGCGCGCTCGCTCGGCTTGCCGCGCGTCATCGCGCTCACGCGCGAAGTGCCGTTCTTCGAGAGCTGCGGGTTCACGCAGGCCACGCGCGAGTCGCTGCCGCGCAAGGTGTGGACCGATTGCGTGCAGTGCCCGCGCCGCCACGCTTGCGACGAGGTCGCCATGGTGCTCGATCTATGAGCCAGAAGCCGACAGAGCTGGTCGACCTGATGGGGCTCGAGCAGGGCTGGGTGATCGATCTCTTCCGGCTCGCCGACGAGCTGCGCGAGGCGCGCGGCCAGGCCGACGCGCCCAAACCTCTCGCGGGCAAGACGGCGGCGCTCATCTTCCACAAGCCGTCCTTGCGCACGCGGGTGTCGTTCACCGTGGGCATGCACGAGCTGGGCGGCGACGTGGTCGACCTCACCAAAGCCGAAGTCGCCGAGCACGGGCGCGAGAGCATTCCGGACGTGGCCCACGTGCTCAGCGGCATGTGCGATCTCATCGTGGCGCGCACGTTCAGTCATCGGCTGGTGCGCGAGCTGGCCGCCGCCGCGACCGTGCCCGTGATCAATGCGCTCACCGACTACTCGCATCCCTGCCAGATCCTCGCCGACCTCTACACGCTGTGGCGCATGAAGCGCGATCTGAACAACATGACGGTCGCCTGGGTGGGCGACGGCAACAACGTGCTGCACTCGTGGCTCGAGGCGGCGACCATCTTCGATTTCGAGCTGCGCATCGCGGTTCCCGACGGCTTCGAGCCCGACGCCGCGCTGTTCCTGGAAGCCGAGCGCCGCGCCAAGGGCGGCGTGCGCCGCTTCCGCGAGCCGCAGGAGGCCACGCAGGAAGCCGACGTCATCTACACCGACACGTGGACGAGCATGGGCCAGGAAGCGGAGTCCGAGTGGCGCCGCGTCTGCTTCAGCGGCTATCGCGTGGACGACGAGCTCATGGCCTATGCCAAGAAGGACGCCGTCTTCATGCACTGCCTGCCCGCGCATCGCGGCGAGGAAGTGACCGACCAGGTGCTGGACGGCGAGCAGAGCGTCGTCGTGCCCCAGGCCGAGAACCGCCTGCACCTGCAGAAAGCTTTGATGGTTCGGCTGGTCGAAGCGCGCGGGCGCGCCCTCAAAGAAAAAGCCCGGGCCGGCACCGGCGCCCGGGTTCATGTCGCGGAATGAAATGGCGGGGTTGACGGGACTCGAACCCGCGACCTCCTGCGTGACAGGCAGGCGTTCTAACCAAACTGAACTACAACCCCGCTCGAAGCGCGTAACGTAGCAATCGCTTCGGGCGAGTGTCAACGCCCGCGTGAGCCTTTCCTGCTAAGGCGAGATCAGCACGAATTTGCGGCTCAGAGTCTGTCCTCCGATGGTCATCGCGCAGTAGTAGACGCCGGCTCGCGCCCGGCTTCCACCTTGTTGCATGCCGTCCCATGACACTTCGTGCGAACCCTCCTCGCTCGCGCCGTCGAACAAATTGCGCACGAGCCGGCCCGCGCCATCGAACACGCTGATCTTCACGTACGCGCTCGCGGGCTGCGTGTATGCGAAAGACACTCCGGAGCGACTTGGGTTGGGGTGCGGAGGCGCGAGAGACACTTGGCCGAAGTTGATCTCGCGCGCACCCGCTCTCGGCCGAAGCGTGGTCGAAGCGTTTCGTGGCAAGGAGAGGATCCATAGGTCTGAGAGATTCAATCCTTGCCCATCCGAACCACCGAACATCGCGATCTCATCTCCGCGTGAGTTACAAGCGATGGGCGCCTGGCGCGGCGAAGGCGCGTCACCTCCGACCGGGATCGCACGCCACTCAGCGGGCCCCGACAGCGGTAACTCCCAGGGTTTGAACAGGAAGGTGGCATTTAGTGCGAGAATCCGATCACCGACGGCATCGAACGTGGCGCCGTTCCGAGACACAAGCGGTCCATTCTGAGCGATCAACGTCCAGCGTGGAGTCCCGCTGAGGTTCAGGCTCCAAACATCCCGGGCTCCCGACGAGCCGGAGACCAGGATCGCCCTGCCGCGATTCGTGTCGTAGAGAAACGAAAGATCGGCCATCGGTCCCGGAGACTCTCCCTGCGTCTCGATTTGCGCCCATGTCGGACTCTCGCCGAGCGAGAGCTGCCAGAGCTCGTCCGTTGCGTGCGAGGTGCTGTCGCGGCCTCCGAAGACGAGCATTCGCTGGCCCGCCGGATCCAGGACGGCTCCATGCCACGCACGCTTACCGGGCCCCGCACTCACCGGGTCCACCCGGGTCCAAGTTGGCGGGTTGGTGAGAGACAACCTCCACACGTCATCGAAAAACCGCAGTGTACGCAAACTCACGCCGCCGTAGATCAGCACGCTGTGTGATGCCGAATCGTAGGCCGCGCTGTGAAATGCGCGCGGGGATGGGGTCTCCCCTCGAGTCGACAGGACACGCCAGGCGGCCCGCCCGCGATCGGAAAGGATCCAAACGGTGCTGTCATCCTCCGCGCCACCAAACAGGATCCATTGGCGACCCGAAGGATCATAAGTGAGCGT
>DASYSL010000129.1:0-45568 GCA_036003365.1 Candidatus Eiseniibacteriota bacterium | reverse complement strand
GCTCTATCTCGATCTCGGCGAGATGGCCGCGAGCCGCGCCGAGTTCGACGCCGCCATCGACGCGTTCCGCCGCGCCTCGGAGCTCGACGAGTTCCGCGAGTCGACGCGCCTCGCGTTGATGGAAGCGCTGGTGCGCACCGGCAATCGGCCCGCCGCGCTCGCCGAATACGAGAAGCTCAAGAGCCGCCTGAGGAGCGAACTGGGCGTCGAGCCCCTGCCTGAAACCGACGAGACGGTGCGCCGCCTCCTGGCCGGCGGGTCGGTCCACGACTGGCCGTCGACGCCTCCAGCGGAAACGGTCGAAACCACGTCACCGCAAAGCCTTGCGCGGACCGGTCAAGCCCGGCTCAAGCCCATGGTGGGAGGTTCTCGGCGATGAACCGGCGCCCCATTCGCCTCGTGTTCGGGCTCTCTGCGCTCGCTTTCGCGTGCGCCTGGGCCCTCTTTGGTTGGACGGCCACCGCCGCGGCCGCGCCCTCGGTGTGGGATCAGGATCAGGACAAGATCGACGACCGCGCCGAGTCGGTTCACCTCCTTGGTTATCAGGTCTCCTTCGAGCTTTCGGACACCACGCAGCGCCAGCGCTTCCAGGTGACGCGCTCGAGTGGCGGCGCTCTCTTGTTCGGCGCCTACATCGTGTACGACTCGCCACCGACGGATTCCGATCTCTCCTCGCTCTCCCTGCTCGGACTCTCGGTGAGCTACCGCTTCGAGAACTGGCCCGCGCTGCGCACGACGGCCACCTTCGCGCAGATCCAGGCCGTCGCCCTCTTGCCGCACGTCGAGCGCATCGAGACGGTGCCCATCCTTTACCCGCTCATGCACGACGCGCGCGCCGCGGCCGGGGTCGACGATGCCACCGAGCGCGTGTTCCCGACCTGGCGCGGAGTCGGCGGCGGCACCGGTCACGGCGTGGTCGTCGGCATTCTCGATACCGGCGTCAACGACCAGCCCTCGGGCGGATACCCCGGCCACGAGTCGCTCGTGGGACGCTGCCTGGGCGGCGCCGCGTTCGTCCTCAACGACTCGACGCTCGACACGCCGCGCGACGGCTCGATCAACCCCGAGGACCATGGCGGACCGCTCACCGGCGCCCACGGCACGCACGTCGCGGGCATCATCCTGGGCAGCGGCGGGCCCTCGGGATTCGCCGGCGGCGTGGCACCCGACGCGCGCTTCGTCGACGTCAAGGTGCTGCGCGACGACGGCTCGGGCAGCGAAGTCGCCGAAGGCCTCGATTGGTGCATCCACAACCGCGCGCGCACGTGGAACGCGCTCGAGCCCGACGATGAGGGCGTGGACGTCATCAACCTCTCGCTCTCGAGCCTCGATTACACCGACGGCACCGATCTCGCCTCGCGCCTCGCCGAGCGCGCCACCGAGCTCGGCATGGCGGTGGTCGCCTCGGTCGGAAATGGCAGCCACGCTTCGTTCGTGCCCTCTCCCGCCGGAGGCGATGACGTGATCGCGGTCGGCGCCATTGACGACCAGCGCACGGGCGCTCCGCTCGACGACGCCGTCCCGAGCTTCAGCGACCAGGGCCCGCGCCCGAGCGACGGCGACGGCGACATCGAGGACGAGCGCAAGCCCGACCTCGTGGCACCCGGCGTGGCGGTTCTCTCCGCCGACGGCGATCTCTCGAGCGACGGCACGCAGTACAAGCGGTTGAGCGGCACGAGCATGTCGGCGGCATTCGTGAGCGGCGCGGTCGCGGCCATCCGCGGCGACGACCCCACGCTCACGCCGGCCGAGATCCGCGCACTCCTGCGCGCCACGGCGCGGCCGCTGACGTTCCCGATCAGCCCGCCCGCCAATCGCTGGACGCCCGACGCGGGCTACGGCGCCATCGATCTCTACGCGGCACGTCTCGAGATCGAGCAGCCGGAGCGCACACAGATCCGCCGCCTCGAGCTGACGACAAGCGACACCACCGTGCATGCCTCGCTATGGACCATGCGCGAGCGCGCCGTGACGACATTCACCTTCGAGCGCGCTCCGGATGTCGCAGGCAGCCCCGGTGCGTTTGCGGCCATCGATTCCGTCACGGCCGCAGGGGACTCATCGCTGACCGACGGAACCAACACACAACGGTACGACCGCGACTGGCTCGTGCCGTCCGAGGAGCGTGGGCGGGTCTACTGGTACCGGATTAGCCATCCGGAGGGAGGGCTCCGGTATTTCAGCCCCGCCCGCCAACTCACGCTGCCCACGGGGCCGCCCGTGGCCACGATCCACCTCGAGATCGCGCACAACGCGTACGACACCGACCTCACGGGCGAGATCCGCGCGCCCGGAGGAGCCGCCAGCCCGGCTCTGACCATCCCGCTGCCGGGCACGAGTGCCGCGACGTCGAGCGATTGGGTGAACGGCGCGAGCGCCGTTGGCAACGTGGAGTGGACATTCGACATTCCCGTCCCCGCCGGCGTCGCGTCGACCTACTTGCCACCCGGTCCTTCACAGCCCTGGGCGCTCTACGTGAACGAGGGCGGATTCTTGAACCGAAGCGGGCGCATTCTCGACTACCGCGTGATCTGGCACGGACCTTCGGGCGACGCCGAATACGTCGGCGGACCGACACCGGCCCCGACCCTCGAAGGCGCGACCACGCAAGCGTGGATTCCCGCCTCGGTCGTAGACGCCGGTCCGGTGCGGCCGAGTACGCGCTTCACCTTGTTCCCCAATCCGGCGTCCGCAGGTGGACGGGTGACCTTCGCCCTGCCGGCGGGCTCGGCGCCGCGCTTCGTCCAGATCTTCGACCTCGCCGGACGCCGCGTCGGTGCCGCACCCGTGCGCTCGGACGGACAGAGTGCTTCGGCCACGTGGACGGCCCTCGACCATGCCGGACGCGCTGTCGCTCCGGGCATCTACTTCGTCCGCTCCGGCGATCGCACGCTGGGACGGATGGTCATCGTCGCCGCGCGCTAATCTTGGTCTAGCGTCGCAACGCGATCGGCTCCGGCCCTCCTGTCACCTCGCGCGCGTTCTCGAGCGCCCACGAGGCATCTTCCAAATAGACTTTCGCGGCATCGCGGCTGCCGAGCGCGTGGAGCGCGATCCCGACCACGAGCATCAGGCGGCCCGCCAAGAGCGAGTCCGCCGGCGGCTCGTACAGGCGAAGCGCGCGCTCGGCGCACTCCAGAGCGCGATGCGCCGACCCTTCCGCGAGCAGACGCCAGCAATTGCGAACCAGCTCGTCTCCGAGTGAAATCGACACGGGACACCTCGTGGGGGCGAGATGACGACCGACGGCCTAGCGTTTTCGAGGGGGACAGGCTGCGCGGGATGACGAGGGCGCGGCCCAAGCCTCGGGGAGTTACGGCTGGAGGCTCATCAGCAATCGCGGTGCCAGGTTGGGCGGCTGGGAATTCGGCATTTGCGCCCGCCACGCGACCGAAGCTGTCGCGAGCAGCGACGGAAAGTGTCGTCGCAGGCGTCACTGCGACGAAGGTCGGATCTGCCTGTGGTCAAGTCACGGGTCCATGGACCTGTAAGTGGTCCATGCGGGCACGTGACCCAATCACCGTTCCAGGGCGGGTTCGATGGCGCGAGCCCGTTCACGCGCAGCGACCAAGTGGGCCAAACCAACGAGTGGACCACTCACTCGCCCCGGGGCGAGTGAGTCGTCCACCACGCCGGCGCGCCCACAAGTCCTCGAGTTCGTTCCACGACAGAAGATGACGATCGCTAGGCCGATTCGATCGCCGTCGAGACCACCAGGTCAAACGAGGACCGCGGCCGCACATGCGTGAAGTAGTGGGCTTCGGCGTCGTCCCAGCGGGCGTGCCACTCGCGCAGGAAAGCCGCCTCCTCGCGAGCCGCCAGCCGCGCCGCACGCACGTTGGCCGGCGCATCGACCAGAACCGACAACGCGATGAGGTCGCCCAGCTCCGGACGCGCGGAGTAGGCACCCTCCAGCAAGATCACGGGCGCGGGCTCCCGCTCGGCCCATTGCTCGGCCAGTCCCCAGGTTCCGTCCGCTCGGCCGCCGGAAGCGAAATCGAAGCCGCGCCAGCGGGCCGCGCGTCCGGCCAACAAGGGGACCAGCGCTTCGCGGCGCATGCGGCGCCAGTCGATGGCGTCGCGCGCCCGCTCCTCGGCCGCGCGCGTGTCCCATTCCCCGGCTGTGAGGTCGGCGGCGAAGAAGTCGTCGCTCGGAACGATAGCGGCCCCGACGAGTGCGGCCACGGCTTGCGCGAGGGTCGACTTGCCCGAGCCGCTGGGCCCGTCCAAGGCCACCAGAATGGGCGCGCCCCGGGCCAGAAGATGACTGGAAGCCGCCGCCACCAAACGGGCCGCCGCTTCATTCGATTGCGTATTCATGCATCCATACGATTGTTTAGCAACGCACGGCACTCTAGATCAGGCGTCGCAACAATTCGTCCATCGTGATCACGTCCAAGAGGTTGTGGTGGAACACGGGGATCAGCCGCTCCCCGCCGCCGTCACGCACGAAGCCATGATAGAGACCCGGCACTTCGTCGCCCGGCACATCGCCCGAACGGCGGCGCTGGCAGACATATGCCTCCAGCGTGGTGAGCCGACAGTTGGGCACCTTGCCCCTCCAGGCCGCCCGTGAGTGATGCAGCAGATCGGCATGGACCCCCGGCAGCGAAAGCGGAATCAGATGCCGCGCCGCCCGATCGCGCAGCAAGGGCACGTCGAAGCTCTTGCCGTTGAAGGTCACCACCGCGTCGGCCGTCGCCAGGTCGTCGGCCAGGCGCTCGATCAGCGCAGCCTCCTCTCCATAATGACGCGCGAAGTACTGACGCAGCACGTAATCCTCGCCGACCCAGCGCATGGTCCCGGCGAGGAAGATGCAGGAGCTTCCCAGCCCACCGGTCTCCAGATCCAAGTAGAGCACGCGCTCGAACGGCACGCGCAGAAGACGCTCCAATTCTTCGTGCAGAACTTCGGGGGCGAGCGTCTCGGGAGGCTCGTCGCACATGGGCGGAGCCGGCCGGCCGGTTTCCGGATCCAGATCCCAGCGCCAGGGGTCAGGATCGGCTTCCCACATCCATCGCGGGCCGACACGCACCTTGGCCCGCTGACCGCGCTTGGGCTTCGCCCAACGCCCCGGCGAGCGCTCGACCGCCGAGCGCAGCCGCTCGTGGAGGAAGACCCGCCCGAACGGACTCTCGAGCTCCCCGCCCGGCAGGATCTCCTCGACCCCGACAGGAATGCGGGTCGGCGCCAGAGTCGAACCTGTGGGCTCCGCCGCAGGCTCTCCCGCCCCGCTCCACGCGCCCGCCCCGTTCCATTCGCCCCCTTCGCTCCGCCTGCGGGCAATCTCCCCGAGCCGCTTGAGCAGCCGGGTCGAGCGCGGCTCCGCGTCGCGGATCACGCCACGAGCTCGCGCAAGAGAGCGATCGCCGCCGCCTTGTCGGGCATCGGCCAGCCGCTTCCGAGATCGGGATCCTGCTGCTGCGCCGGGCGCAGGATGGGCAAGCCGACGCACGCCGGGCAGCCGCGCTCGCACGGGCACTCGGACACGATCTGCAAGCACGCGCTCAGGAGCTCGGCAAAGCGGTGGAACGCCTGCTCGCAGAAGCCGAGCCCGCCCGGATAGCGGTCGTACAGGAAGATCGCCGGCTGACCGAGATTCTTGTGGTCCACGACGCCGCCGACATCCTCGGGCTCGCACATGGCGAGAAGCGGCAGCACCGTGACCGCCAGGTTGCGCACGCCGGCCAGAGCTTCGACCGGCTTGAATCCGGCAGCACTCAAGCGCGAACGAATCTGACGCGAGGGCGCGAGCCATGCGGAGACGGTCTCGAGCTTCAGGCGCGGCAGGTCCAAGGGCGTGTAGCCGATCGAGTCGAGCGTGTAGAAGCGGATCTTTTTCATGCCCACGGTGGCCCACGACACCGTCACCGGCCCGAGTGTGAGCGGCTGGCCGCCGACTTCCGCCGCGCGCGTCTCGCCGCGCACCAAGAGGTTCGTGTCGAGCACGGGCTGCGTGTAGTAGTCGGTGACGCGCGGCTCGACCACTGCGCTCTTCTGCTCGAGATCGAGCTGGCGTACGTAGTACGACTCGCCTTCGTGCAAATAGATGGCGCCCGGATACACGAGCTCGGGCGCCGAGATCGCGTCGACGGTGCCCACGACCGCGTTGTCGCGCGTGGCGTCGACGATGGTGAAGGTGTCGTCCGACAGCGTGCGCAGGCTGACGCGCGCAGCCGGGAACTCCGACGACGCCCAGTACGCGCGGCCATCGAGCGTGCGCAGCTGCCCATCCTCCTCGAGCGCGCGGCGTACCGCGCTCGCCGCCGGGCCGAACCACTCTTCGTCTCCCGGCCCCATGGGCAGCTCGTACGCCGCGCACGCCAGGTGCGAGGCCAGCAAGTAAGGATTTCCCGGATCGATCACGGCCGCTTCCGGCGACTGACCGAAGAAATGCTCGGGATGGCGCATGAGGTACTGGTCGACGGGATCGTCGTAGGCCACGACCATCGCCAACGCAGGATCGCCTTGACGCCCGGCGCGTCCCACCTGCTGCCACGTGGACGCAACCGTGGGCGGAAAGCCGACGAGCACCGAGGCGTCCAGCGAGCCCACGTCGATCCCCAATTCCAAAGCATTGGTCGAGATCACGCCCGCGAGCTCGCCCGAGAAGAGCGCGCGCTCGATGGCGCGGCGCTCCTCGGGAAGAAATCCGGCGCGGTAAGGCTTGATGCGCTCGGCCAGCGCCGGTGCGGTCTCCCCCAGGCGCTCGCGCGCGTAGCGATAGATGAGCTCCGCCACCACGCGGGCCTTGGTGAACAGAATCGTCTGCGCGCCCGCGCCCAGACAGGCGGCGAACAGGCGCGTGCCCTCGACGTTCGACGAATGGCGCTCGACACCCGCGCCGTCCATCAGGCGCGGATTCCAGAACGCGATGGTGCGAGCGCCGCGCGGCGAGCCGTCCTCGTCGACCACGCCCACGGGACGGCCCAGCAAACGCTCGGCGTGCTCGCCGGGATTGCGCACTGTCGCCGAGCAGAAGAGAAACACGGGATCGGCGCCGTAGTGGCGGCACACGCGCTGCAAGCGCCGGAGCACGAGCGCCTGGTGCGAGCCGAACACGCCGCGATAGACGTGCATCTCGTCCACCACCACATAACGCAGCCCGCCGAAGAAGCGCGCCCACTTGGCGTGATACGGCAGGATGCCCTGATGCAGCATGTCGGGGTTGGTCAGCAGAAGATTGGCGTTCTCGCGCAGCTTGCGGCGCGCGGCTTGCGACGTGTCGCCGTCGTACACGCCGAAGCGCACCGACTCGCGAAGCCCCGGCCGTCCGCCCACGCCGTGCGCCGGCCCGGCTTCGACCAGGCGTAACAACGACCGCATCTGGTCCTGCGTGAGAGCTTTGGTCGGGAACAGGTAGAGGCCCGTCGCTTCGGCATCGCCGAGCAGACGCTCGAGAACCGGCAAGTGATAGCAGAGCGACTTGCCGCTCGCCGTGCCCGTGACCACGCACGTGCACTGCCCCGCGCGCGCACGATCCACCGCGATCGCCTGGTGCGCGTACAAGCGCTCCACGCCGAGCGCCAAGAGCGCGTCGCGCAATTCCGGCGCCAGTGGACGCGCGGGCGCGCCGTAGCGCGCCGGTCGCGCTGCCAGGCGCTCGACGTGCGCGAGGGTCGAGCCGCTCTCGGGATCGGCGGACAAGCGCGCCAGCAGGGCGTCGAAGTCGGGGCGGCCGCGCGCCACGTCCGTGGTGCTCGTTTGTGCAGTGAGCGGGGCGGCCGATTCGAAGAGTGGCAGCACCTTCATGGCGATCCCCCTAGTCGAGCTTGAAAGTGGTCGGAGAGATGGAGGTGATGACGTAGCCCGAGTCGCCCGGTGCCGTCAGCACGCGGTAGGCGCCGTCTTCACCGTGCAGATAGATCTGATCGAGGCTCGACGCCGAGGAGCCGGGCGCGATGCGCCAGCGGCCGGCCGAGGCGCGGCGATCGAGACCGAGCGCGCGCGCCTGACTCACCACGTCCGCGTTGGCCGCGTAGGCGAAGAGTCCGTGCTCGTCGTTGGCGGCGAGCGCTTCCACGAAGTGCACGAACGCGGCGTACGGCGAATCCTGCGGGTGGCGGCTCTCGACCACGAGGGCGGCGCCGTCGATGCGGTACGTGAGATCGCCTTGCAGATGCGGGCACGACGCGCACTCGTCGAACAAGGGATTGGGCAGCACGGCGCGCGACACGGCGACGCGCGGCGCCGCCTTGCCGGCCGCGCGCACGATCGCCACGTCGGGCGAGCCCACCCCCGACAGCCCCCAGCTGCTTTCGGGATCGAGCACCGCCGTCGAATCCGACGTGGGCACGCGGAAGAGCCAGGCCGCCGGCTGCGGCCCGGCCGGGCTCTTGCGCAAACCCGTCACGAGCAGGCGCCGGCCCGCCGAGTCCGGCCACACCGCGAACTGAAACGGACTGCGGAACGGCTCGGCCAGAATGGGGCGCATGGAGCCCGTCCGCGCGTTCACGAGCCACGCGAAATCGGCGGCGGTGTCGCGCTTGGGACCCGAGACGAGCACGAGCCAAGGGGTCTCGCCGGTTTTCAGCTCGCGCACCTCGGCGATCAATCCGCGCTGCTGCAGCGCCCCTTCGAGATCGTTGGGCTGCCAGCCGGCGACCGGGCGATCGCGCGACAGGACCTCGGCCAGCAGGCGCTGCACGGCGGTGGCGACGTCGGGCCCGAGATCGCCCGTATGCGCGCTGTCCCCCGCCGCGGCCAAGTACTGACGCTCCACTTCGAGCGCCAGCGCCTCCACGGTATCGGACGGCGCGTGCCACTCCTGGGTTTGCGTGCGCCCGGTGGAGCGCGAGCAAGAGCTCGCGGCCAGTGCCATCAGCGCGGCCATGGCGATGGTCGCGGCCGCGCCAAGCCAGCGCGAAGGACGAGCCGGCCTAGCGGCCACCGGCCTTGGCCGCGCCCGGCGCGGCGCGATGCGGAGTCGTGCTGGTGTGCGGCTTGGTCTTCGTGGGAGCCGGTGTGGCCGCCGCCTCGGGAGCGCCGTTCGAGGACAAGGTCACGATGTCGTCGAGCAGCCAGTGCCCTTGATTGCTGGCGAAGCGCACCTCGAGCACGCTGTCGTACTTGCCGCGCGGCCCGTACTCGAAGCGCAAACGATCGGGCCAGCGCGTGCCGCCGCGCGGCTGCAGCGCGCGAAACGCTCCCTTGTGGTGGAGGCTGGCCCAGCCCAGCGCGCGCGCTTTCTCGATCACCTCGGGATGCGTGACCAGGCTCTGCGCGATGGCCTCCTTGCCACCGGCGAGCGAGCGCACGAAGAGAACGAGGGCGGCGAAGGGCGTGGCCACCGTGCGCTGGTCGTACAGCTCGAAGCCGCGCTCGAGGGCGAACGTGCGCTCGGTCAGAAGCTCGGGGCAGCCGATCTCGTTGCACGGCACGAAGAGCGTGTCGGGAACGCCGCGCACCCACGAGACGATCTCGGGGATGCCGTCGTTGTCGAGATCGGTGAAGGCGGCCGTGCCCTTGCCGCCGAAGTCGACGTCGGGATCGGACTGGATGGGCTCCCAGCCCGCGCCCGTCGAGATCATGCGCAGCAGGATGAACTGCGGCGCCATGTCGAAATCGTAGCCCACGCTATAGAGGATGCCGCCTTCCCACGGACCTTGCTGCTGTCCCGTCCACCACACGCGCAGCACCGGATCGTGTCCGCCCTTCAAATTCACCGGCTGCGAGCGCACGTCGTTGCCGCGGAACCAGTAGAGATAGCCGAGCGAGGCGTATTTCTCGTGCGTCGGATTGCTGAAGATGACGAACGAGAAGGCCGGATAATCCTTGTCGGAGACGACCTTGCCCGCGAGCTTGAGCGAATCGAGGAAGGCCGAAAGGCCGCCCGCCGCCGCCATGCCGTGCGGGCCGAGCGCTTGAAAGTACGACTTGGCGACGCGGTCGACGTAGCGGTAGGCGACGATCTCACGATCGCCCAGCTCAGGGCTGTTCGACTCGGCGAGCAGATTGCGCCCCTCGATCGCCCAGTTGGTGATCGAGTCGGCGCCCGCCGGACGCCACGGCTTGGGCAGGAGCGCGGCACCTTGGGCGTGCGCCGCTCCGGCGGAAAGCACGATGAGCCAGAGCGCCAGGCACGTGGCGGCGCGGCTCATCGCAGGTCTCCCTGCATCATGTCCATCATGAGCCGGGCGTTGCGCGCCGCCTGACCCGCGTGACAGTTGTTGAAGAACACGTACGTTTTCTTGGCTCGCTCGGCCAGCTCGCGGATCTTCTCCTGCCACTCCTTCAGTTCCTCCGGGCGGTAGTCGTAGTCGTAACGGTCGCCCTGGTGGCCCCACCAGTTGACGGCATTGCGGCCGTGGAAGCGCACGTAAGCCACGTCGGTGGTGAGCCGCGCCACGGGTGGCACCAGACCGGAAAGCGTGGGCTCGTCCACGCAACAATAGCCGATGCCCTGGCCGGCCAGCGTAGCGAAGACCTCCTCCTTCATCCAGGAGTCGTGGCGGAACTCGACGAAGAGCGGCAGGCCGTCGAGCCGCCGGCGCATGTCGGCGAGATGCGCCTCGGCCTCGGGCGTGCGGCGGAAGCGCCAGGGAAACTGGGCCAGCACGCCCTCGAAGCGCCCCGCCTCGCGCAACGGCTCGATGGCGCGCAGGAAATCGTCATACGCCTCGGGCGGCGCGACCTCCTCGTGCGTCATGCTCTGGTGCGCTTTGACGATGAAGTCGAAATCACCCGGCGATTTCTCGAGCAAGAGCGAGAACGTCCGCGGCTTGGGGATGCCGTAGTACGTCGAGTTGATCTCGACCGTCGGGAAATAGCGCGCGTAGAACTCGAGCCGGCGCGCGGGGCTCAGGCCGCGCGGATAAAAGGCGCCCTCCCAGTCGTCGAACGAGAATCCCGACGTGCCGATGCGAATGGGATGCCCGGCCACGCGGGTGACGCGCTGCTCGGGAGCGGGCAAGGGAAGCGGCAGCGTCTCGGTGCCGGGGGGTCCTTCGTTCCCCCACAACGAGGGCTGGTGGGGCTGGTGATCGAACTGGGGCATGGGCTCTTTCGGGGGCGGGTCGCGCGCGGGGAAGGCGATCGACCGGCCGGCGCGTCATGGCGTCAATTCCTCAGCGAGACCGCGCGCAGGAGTGCGGACTCCCCGAAGCGGTCTCTGGCCCGGTCGACGGCCTTCACCATCTTACGATAGCGGCGATCGCTCGCGAACAGCGGCTGGTGCGCCGCCCCCTTCCACGAAACCAGCTCCGCCATGGTGACCCCGAGAAGCCGCACCGCCCGCCCATTCCAGTGCGCGCGCAGAAGGCAGCGCGCCCAGTGGGCCACGGTGCGCGGCTCGTCCGTGTAGGCCTCGAGCGCGTGCTGGCGCGTGCGCGTCTTGAAGTCGGAGGTGCGAATCTTGAGCACCACGGTGCGCCCCAGGTAGCACTCCTTGCGCATGCGGCGCGTCACCTGATCGGCGAGGGTGACGATCAGCGCTTCGAGCGCTTCGCGATGCTCCTCGTCGCGCTCGAGCGTGTGCTCATGGCCCATGGATTTGCTGGCCACTCCCTGGAAGTAAGGGACGACGGTCGATTCGTCCTCGCCGCGCGCCGCGTAGCGGAGCCGCGGGCCGTTCACCCCGAATGTGGCCGAGAGCAGCGTCTCGGGGGCGTGCGCGAGATCGCCGAGAGTATGGATCCCGATCCTGCGCAGGGCCGCCGCAGTCTGCTCGCCGATGCCCCACAATGCGGATACCGGCTCGGGCCAGAAATGCTTCCGGTACTGCTCGACGGTGAGCGCGGTGAAGCCGCGTGGCTTGTGGAGAGATGACCCCATCTTGGCGATGAGCTTGTTGGGGCCGAGACCGACCGAGCAGGTGAGCGAGAAGCGGTTTTCGATGCGCCGCTGCAGCTCGAGCGCGGCGGCGGGCGCGCGCTCGCCGTCGTGCGTGGTGCCACCGAGATCGAGGAAGGCCTCGTCGATGCTCATGGGCTCGACCATGGGCGAGAAGGCCTTCAGGAGATCGAGGATGCGATGCGACAGCGCGACGTACTTGGAAGGATCTCCGGGGACCAGCTCGGCGTGCGGGCAGAGCCGCCGCGCCTGTCCCACCGGCATGCCCGCGCGCACGCCGTAGGGCCGCGCCTCGTAAGAGGCGGCGGCCACGACGCTACGGCCATCCGGATCGCCGCACACCAGGACCGGCTTGCCGAGGAGACGCGGGTCGGAGCGTTGCTCGACCGAGGCGAAGAACGCGTCCATGTCGACGTGAAGGATCAAGACTCGCTCCCATCATCCTTCGAGCCACACGCGGCAGATGCGCCAGCTCGTCTGGTCGACGTCGTAGGCGAGCTCGAAGTAATCCGAGCTTTCCGAAACGAGAGAGAAGTAATGAACGCGGCCGATGCCCTCCTGCCGCACCCACTCCCCGGTTACCCGGCGGACGCGCACCACGCGCCCGCGCCAGCGGAACCGGAGCGGCTTCATCTTTCCTTCCGTGAACAGTCCCAGCACCTCGATCGGCTGATTCAGCGCCTCGAGCATTCCGCCGGGGTCAGCGACTCGCCGGGCTCTCCCGACTCGAGCCGCGCCAACCGGGAAAGTCGGTGCGTGAGCTTGCCCGGGCTCACGGTGCTGATGCCGTAGGTCTCGCCCCACAACAGATTCCCTCCCAGCGCCACCCGCAGCTCAGGAAGCTCGCGCATGAGCGCCAGGGCGCTGCGACCGCGCAGCTCCCGCACCACCGAAGCGGCGCAATCGGTGGGCCTGAGGCTCAGGATCAGATGCACACGGTCGGCGAGCACCGCGACCGTCTCCAGCTTGACGCCGCGCTCGCGGGCCAGAACCTGGAGCGCGGAACGAACGGCCTCGACACGGCGGCCGTGGAGCACGGCCTTTCGGCCGCGCGTCGGCCACGTGACGTGATAGTGAAGACGCGAAACGCAGAGCGGGGCCCAGTGCGGCGCGAGCGTGTCGGCATACGAAGCAACAGCACTCATGACGATCGTTCTCCTTTCCATTTCTGTCCCGAACGCGGGGGCTTTCATCGACCCCTGCAGTGAACATGCGTGCAGGGACAGAATTCGAAAAAAAGGCGCTGGACGCGCCTTTTCACGCGCGTGCCACCTCGTCTCACCGCCGCGACATGCGCCCGCCGGCCACCGAAGGCCGCACCAGTCCGATCACCACGCCAAGCACGCGGAACTCGTCGGCGGGGGCGACCGGAATGGGGCGCAACGCCGCGTTCGCGGGATGGAGCACGACGCGATCGGCGCGTTTCTCGAGACGTTTCACCGTGGCTTCCTCGCCGAGGAGCGCGACCACGATCTCGCCGGAGTCCGCATGATCGACCTTGCGGACCACGACCAGATCGCCGTCGAGAATCCCGGCGTCCTTCATGCTGTCGCCCCTCACCCTGAGCGCGAAGCGGGCATCGCGGCTCGGGAAGGCGACATCCAGATCGAGTTTTCCTTCTTGGTGTTCCTGCGCGAGCAAGGGCGCGCCCGCGGCCACCTTTCCGAGAATGGGAATGCCGGTCTCGGAGTGGTCGGCATCGAGTCCATAGAGACGAGAGAAGCGCCGCAGTCCCGACTCCGTGATTTCCATTCCCCGGGAGATGCGCGCGTTCCGCTTGATGTAGCCGTCGCGCTCGAGGATGCCGAGGTAGTAGCGGGACCCGTTGGTGGAGGCGAGTCCGAACTCTTCGCCGATCTCACGGACCGTCGGAGGAAACCCGTGCTCCTTACCGAAGCGGAAAATGAACTCGAAGATTCGTCGCGCTTTGGAACTGAGCATGCCCGTACTCCTCCCCTAGCCGCCGTATGGCAGCCGGGCCCTGGCTGGCGTCCGGAAAGGAGAATAGTGCACATGCGTGCAGTCGTCAAGGGTGGCGTGAATCACGAGCAGAAGTGACGCTGGCGTCGTCACTTTCTGACGTGACGAAGGACACTTCGAGGGGTGGGCGGCGGCGGCGCCCAGCGTCGCCGCGCGCCTCAGTTTCTCTTGCCACAATCGATTGTGCGCGGAACCGCTCAGTGGGCCGCGTGCGGCACGCGCGTTGCTGTGCATGATCGCCGACGCGGCCCCGGACTCTTCGGTCCGGCTCGCGAGGCGGCCGGGCACTTCTTCGGGGGCGCCACCGCTATCGGGGGCCGGTGAGCGTTCTCGGGGATTCGCTCCCGCCAGCTTGCACGGACCGAAGGGCTCCGTGGGCCGCGTCCACCAGCTCCTTCCGAGAAATGGGACGGTGGGGACCTTCCCCGTGTCGAGGTCGGAGCCGAACCGTATCCGCAACCCAAAGCGCCCCGCCCGTCCGCGCGTCCTCGCGCTCCAGCGCGATGACCTCTCCTCTCGAGGAGTGTGCGTCAGGCGGGGCGTCCTGCTTTCGGGACTTGGGTTCGGCGAAGGAGCGGCCTCAGGGGCGAGCGACTAGCGATTGCCGATTCCACTCCCCGAAGCGCCCCCGCGCTCCGTCACTCAGAAACGACTAGTGGCCGTAGGCCTCGCTCCAGCGGCGTGTGCCGGCCAGACCGCCTTCGACGGCGCCCGCCTCCTGCGTGATGTTGTCGTTGGCGAGCGAGTTTCCGGTGCGGATCTCATCGAGGGCCGAGCGGACGCCTTCGCCGAGCGCGCGCCGCGTCGAGGGAATGATGAGCAGAGTGACCGCCGCGCCCGCGATGGCGCCGAGAGCGAACAAAGCTGGATGGGATTGGCAACGAGCCATGGAAACAAACCTCCCGTGAAATCTTCCTCGAGGCAATTCCATTGTCGGGTGGGGACGGGCCTGAGGGCAAGCGGGATGAAAAGGATGGCCCCATTCACATGTGGCCGAAGGGTATTTAGGCGGCGCGACGCGCGGGAGGAGACTCTTCGAGAACTCGGTTGATGGTGCTCAACACTTCGACGACGGAAAAGGGTTTGGCGATCACGGCGCGAACCCCGGTCTCGGTCACCAGTCCCTCGTCGAGCTCGACACCCCAGCCGGTGCACAGCACGACGGGCAGGTCGGGATAGAGATCGCGGCAGTGCCGCGCCAGCTCCCAGCCGCTCATCTCGGGCATGCCGAGATCGGTGATCACGGCGTCGAACGAGCTTTCGATGAGCTTTTCCACGGCCTCGCGCCCGGTGCGCGCGATGATCACTTTATAGGTCGCGCCCTCGAGGAGATCAGTGAGCAGGGAGAGCACGGCCGGCTCGTCTTCCACGAGAAGAATGGTGGCGTCGTGCTTGGCGGGCTCGATGTTCGGCATGGGCTTGGCCGCGTCGGGTCCGCGGCTGCTCGCCGGCAGCGAGATGCGCACCGTCGTGCCGGCGCCGCGCCGGCTCGTGACGTCGATCTTGCCCTGGTGCCGCTGCATGATGCCGTAGGCGATGCTGAGGCCCAGGCCCGTGCCGCCGGGTCCCTTGGTCGAATAGAAAGGATGGAAGATGCGCTTCTGGACCTCGTCGCTCATGCCCACGCCCGAGTCCGTGACTTCGAGCACGGCCCGACCCTCGGCGACGCGGCTCGCCAAGTACAGCGAGCCTCCGTTGGGCATGGCTTCGATGGCGTTCAGGATGATGTTGACCGCGACTTCGCGCAGCTCGTGGTCCTGGCCCTCGACCCACACGCCCTCGGCGAGGTCGGTGAGAATGCCGTAGGAGACCCCTCTTTCTTCGGCGCGGTCCTTCCACCAGGTGCGGGTGAGCGCGAGTGCATCGCGCCCCACCTGTGACACGTCCACGGGCACGAACTCATGGTCGGTGCGCAGGCGCGTGAACTCCTGCAACCGGCGGACGGTGGCCGCGCCGTCCATGGCGGCCTGCTCGATCACCCCCAGCTCGCGGGCGATGCTCGGATCGCCGGTGCGGGCGCGCACCAGCTGGGCGCGGCCGAGAATGGCGCCGAGCACGTTGTTGAAGTTGTGCGCCACGCCCGAGGCCATCTCGCCGAGCACGCGCAGCTGCTCCGCCTGGACGAGGTGCCCCTGCGCGTTGCTCAACTCCTGGTACGAGCGCTCGACCTGCTCGAAGAGCCGCGCGTTGCGAAGCGCCGCCGAGACGTGCGGGGCGACCGCTTCGAGGATCTCGATCTGCGACGGCGAGAAGGCTGCGGCTCGTTCACATGATGCGGTGAACAGGCCAGCCAGCTTGCCGTCGATGTAGATGGGCACGCGCACGAGCGAGCGAAATCCGGAACCGCGCAGGCGCGAGCGCACGGAATCTTCTTCGGCCTCGAGGTCGGGCACGTAGAGCGCCTTGGGCCCGGCGAGCTGCTCGCGCGGGAAGCCTTCGAGCGAGACCGCGTCGCCGGCCTCGAGGCCGGCCACCGGGCGAACGCTGGAGACGGCGGCGACACGCGCTTCTTCCCCCTCGGGAAGGATCTGGATGAGGGTGGCGCGCTCGGCGCCAGCCGCGGCTCGCACCTGGTCGACGACGATCTGGAACAGGCTTCGGGCGTCGAGCGTGCTCGAGATGGCGCGGGCCATGCCGTCGACGAGCTCGAGACGGCGAGCGCGGTCACCGAGCTGCGAAAGCAGCCGGTAATGGCCGATCGCGAGCGCCGCCTGCCAGGCCACGGCCTCGAGCGTGCGGCGGTCGCGAGCATCGAAGGCCGAGAGCCGCGGCGATTCGACGTCCAGAACGCCGAGCATGCGCCCCTCGAAAACCAGCGGGCAGGCGATCTCGGAACGAATGTCGGGAGCGCCGGCGACGTAGCCCTGCCACGACGCGACGTCGGGCACGTCGACGATGCGCTGCTCGCGCGCCGCCGTTCCCGTGATCGACGGCCCGTCGAGCGGAAGCCGGAGCTGCGTGACGTCGTCGCCGTAGCCGGTCATGCAGGCGACGTGGAGATCCTTCTTCTCCTCGTCGACGAGGAGGATCGAGCACACGGGGTAGCCAAGCCGGTCGCGGAGCGCCTGGACGAGCGCCTGGAGCGCGCCGGCGAGGTCCTTCTCGCGCGCCAGAATGCTGCCCACGTCGAGCAGCACGCGCACCTGGGCATTGAGAGCGGCCAGGCTCTCGGTGCGGCGCACGCGCTCGAGAACGGCATCGATGCTTCGCCCGGCGCGCTTCACGTAGCGGGCGCGCCGCGGCCCGATGGTGAGCGCTTCGGGCCAGGCCACCGCCATGGCGCCGCGCAGAGCGCCCTCGCCGAGGGGAAAGAGGGCAATCGATGCCGCGGCCTCGCCGAGACTCTCGGCAAGGTCGGGCTCGGCCGAGACATCGGGAATGCAGACGAGCTCGCCGGCGGCGAGCGCATCCATCCATGGTCCGAACGCCTTGGCCGGATCGAGCTTCTCCTCCGCATCGAGGCGCAAGAGCCCGGACTGATGCGCGACCCGGACCGGCAGCCCCTCGCAGTCGCCGGCGGAAGGGGCGGGCGGCTCGCGATAGGCCCAGATCGCCGCTCCGGAAACGCCCCAGCGCTCGCGCAGGATTCCCGCGCAGCGGGTGACCGCGATGTCCAGTGAATCGACGGTCGCGATCTCGGCCAGCTCCTTCTCGAGGGCTTCAAAGCCCTCCTCGTCGTCGAGGCGCTCCGACTCGGGAAGTGCGGCGTCGAGATCGGGGGCGAGCTCGGGATGGCGAATCGTGCCGTCTTCGCCCGAGTCCTCAGAAGAATCGAAGGGGAGGGAAAGGGTCCGGGTGCCCGCGCTCGATCGTGACGCCGCGGCGGCCTCGTCTTGTAGAGAAGTCTCCTCGGCCATCGTCATCGAGTGAAAGGCGCGATAGAAAGCCCACCACGAGAGCGCGGTGAGCCCCAGCGCCAAGGGCCAGGCGGCGGAGGGCGGCAAGCCCGCCACGCCGGCCAATGAGAAATCGGGCAAAGCGAATCCTCCGCGGCCAGGAGAACCGACTGAGTGGGGTTTCCCGTCTCCTCGGGTATCGGCGTTGCGGCGAGACGACTTGATTCGCCGCGGCGGGGCCGGCGGTCGGGCCGAGCTGAGCCATTTTCATATGGGGCCGCGCTTTCGCCCGTGATACAAAAGTGTCTGCCTCGTCCCAGACGGTGTCGTCCGAAGGTTCTTCCGAACCTCGAATCCAAGGAGTGGAACATGCAGGTCGAGCTCATGGCCCTCACGCCAAACGCCGAGGAAGTGATCGAAGACGCCTGCCGCACCTGCTATCTGTCGTTCCACCGCAAGAATCCGCCCGAGTCGACGCGCGAGCTGATCCAGAAGATCCTCGACAAGGGACATCACTCGGTCCTGGAGCACGCCTCGGCGACTTTCCGCGTGCTCGGCGCCTCGCGCGTGTTCACGCACGAGATGGTGCGCCATCGCTTCGTCTCGCCCTCGCAGCAGAGCCAGCGCTACGTGAGCGAGTCGCAGGCCGACGTCGTGGTGCCGCCTTCGGTCGAAGCCCTGCCCGAGGCGCGCGAGGAGTTCGCGCGCGTGGTGGCGACGGCGCGCGACGCCTATAAGAAGCTCGTGGCCGCCGGCGTCCCGCGCGAGGACGCGCGCTACATCCTTCCCGGGGGCACGGTGTCGGAGATCGTGCTCTCGGCCAACTTCCGCGAGTGGCGCCACGTGTTCGAGGTGCGCTGCCATCCGCGTGCGCACTGGGAGATCCGCCGCGTGTGCCTCGACATGCTGCGCATCCTCCAGCACGAGGCACCGATCGTGTTCGCCGACTTCGTGATCGACGAGGAGCGGCGCATGGCGACCCTGACGACGGAACGGACGGAGGCGGCGGCCGCGCTCGTTTAGGGGTTCAAGGCCGAGACGGAGGGCGGCGCCCGCCGTCCTCCCCACGACAAATCGTTGCAAATGCCTCACGGCGGCCATCTGAGCGGCGCAAGTCGCAACGAACGCGGGCCGAACCGCGGATTCGGGCGCGCCGGGGCCCGATTTTCCGCTCTCCCACGCCCGCCCCGGCCTTCTCTGCCGCCCTCGGACACGATATCCTTGAGTTGCCAGCCGGCGGCCCCCCGAGGGATGATGGACGCTCCCAACCGCCGAGAAACCCAGCCCAGTCTCGCCACGGAGAGCTCCTTCATGCTTCGTTTCGGTGCCTCGATCCGCCGTACCCTTTCTTTGTCTCTTTTCGCTCTCGCGCTCCTCGCGGCGGCCGCGGCTGCCGCCACCAACCCCCGGCCCGTTGTCCTGCCGGCCCGGCCGGCGACCTCGCCGGTGGTCGATCGCGTGGCGCCGGTGATTCCCGACCTGAGCGGCACGCCGGCTTCGGTGAAGCTCGACGAGAACCTGCGCAATCTCGGCCTGTCGAAATCGGCGCAGCGTCTCATCCGGCAGGATCGCGGCAAGGACGTCGTCTCGGTGATCCTCAAGGGCTCGGTGTCGACGGGAGCGCTCCAGGCCATGGGCCTCGAGGTGAACTCCGAGGCCGGTGGCTACCGCACGGCGCGCGTGCCGCTCTCGGCCCTGCCCGCGTTTCTCAAGCTGCCGGGGCTCGAGAAGGTCTCGCTCGGCTATCAGCTCTCGCCCGACCTCGACGTCTCGGTGGCCGACGTCAACGCCAACATCAAGCGCAGCAATCAGCCGCCTCTCTATGGATGGAACGGCACCGGCGTGATCGTGGGCATCGTGGACACCGGAATGGATTACCAGCACGACGACTTCCGCAATCCCGACGGCACCACGCGCTTCCTGTCGATCTGGGACCAGAACGCCAGCGGCACGCCGCCCGCCGCCTTCGGCTACGGCAACGAGTGCACGCAGGCGCAGATCAACGCCGGCACCTGCACCGAGACCGACGCCAACGGCCACGGCTCGCACGTGCTCGGCATCGCGGCGGGCGACGGCTCGGCGACCGGCAACTTCGAGCCCAATTTCATCTATGTGGGCATGGCGAACGCAGCCAACATCATCGGCGTGGCGACCGACTTCAGCACGGCGGGCGTGGTCGACGGCGTGGACTACATCTTCCAGAGGGCCGCCGCGCTCGGCAAGCCGGCGGTGGTGAACCTGAGCCTGGGCACGGTGCTCGGTCCGCACGACGGCTCGACCGACTTCGACAAGATGCTGGGCGCGCTCACCGGCCCGGGCAAGATCATCGTGACCTCGGCCGGCAACGCGCAGCCCAACCTCGATCTCAACAATCAGAACGCCCAGCACGCTTCGATCAGCATCCCGGTCTCGACCACCGTGACCTACCCGTTGGCCGTTCCCACGTACACGGCCAGCTCGTTTACGGACGTGTATGCGGTCGACCTGTGGCACGACAAGGCCAACTCGTACTCGGTGAAGATCAAGCGCCCGTCGAGCGGCACGCTGCTCGGCCCGGTGATCAAGGGCGCAGTGCAAACCTTCTCGACCACCGACGGTCGGGTGATCGTCGATTACACGAACGCCGACGACCCGGGCGACCACCTCTCGGAGATCTACGTCCAGGTCGACGACGGCAGCGGCACTCCTCCCAAGGTCGGCGTCTGGCAGGTGCAGCTCACCGCGAGCGCGAGCGAGCCGGGCAATTCCAAGGTGCACGCCTGGATGGACGGCGCCCTGGGCGACGTCGGCCTGGTGCCCTACTTCACCGCCAACATCGACACTACGGTGAACGTCGGCTCCCCGGGCACGGCGGACTCGGTGATCACCGCGGCGGCCCACAACACCAAGCTCGCGTGGGCTTCGATTGACGGCAACATCTACAGCTTCCAACCGCCGATCGGGTCGCCCGACGCCGGCGATCCGCCGCAAATCTGCCCGTTCTCGGCGCGCGGGCCGCGGCGGGACGGCGTGCCCAAGCCCGACATCTCGGCCCCGGGCAGCGCCATCATCAGCGTGCTCTCGGCCGACTCGAGCCCGCCGTGGCCGCAGGCGCTCATCGTGCCCGACGGCGTGCACCTGGCACTTCAGGGCACTTCCATGTCGGCGCCGCACGTGACCGGTGCGGTGGCCATGCTGCTCCAGAAATATCCGACGCTCACGCCGAGCGGCGCCAAGCAGCTGCTCGCGGGCGCAGCGCGCTCCGACGCCACCACCGGTGCGGTGCCCAATCCGCGCTGGGGAGCCGGCCGCCTCGACGTGAACTCGCTCCTGTGCAGCGACACGCAGGCGCCGACCGTCAACATCTCCTATCCGCAGCCCACGACCACGCTCTATACGGGCACGACCACGGGCGTGAACTGGCAGACGCAGGACGACACGGGCGTGCAGGAGGTCAAGCTCGAGTACCACGTGGGGGCCAACGGGCCCTACACGCTCATCGCCGATCACCAGCCGGACAACCGCAACTACGCCTGGACGGTGCCGAGCATCGCGGCGACCGACAGCCTGCAGATCCGCATCACGGGCAAGGATTGCGTGGGCTCGGGCGCGGGCACGAGCGCGTTCCTCAAGCTGCGCGCGCCGACGGTGGACGCGCAGAGCCTGCCGACCGCGTTCTTCGTCCACAAGCCGTCGCCCAATCCCTTCACCGGTAGGTCGGCCTTGGGCTTCGATCTGCCGAGCGCGCCGGCGGGGCGCTGGCCCGTTGCGGTCAATGTCTACAACGTGGCGGGACGCAAGGTGCGCACGGTCGTCCAGGGATCGTTGCCTGCCGGCCGCTACACCTACGAGTGGGACGGCCGCGACGACTCCGGGCTTTCGCTGTCGGCGGGCATCTACTTCCTGAACATCAAGGCGGGACCGTACGCGGAGACCGATCGGCTCCTGTTCTTGCGGTAATCGAAAGAGAAATCGAGCTGGCGACGCGGGGCGGCCTCAGGCCGCCTCGTTTCGTTTGCGGGAAGCTTCCGCGGAGAGCCGCGCGCGCAGCGTGTCGAGACCCTCGCCGCCCCGCGCCGAGAGGAACAGCGCTTCGGGAAAGCGGGCGCGGAGCCCGAGGATTTCTTCCTCGCCCGGCAGCCGGTCGATCTTGTTGAAGAGAAGGAGGCGCGGGCGCCCGGCGGCCCCGAGATCGTCGAGCACGCGCTCGACTTCCTCGAGCTGAGACTCCATCTCGGGGTCGGCGGCGTCGGCGACGATCACCAGCAGGTCGGCTTCCAACGTTTCGGTGAGCGTGGAGCGGAACGAGGCCACGAGATGGTGCGGCAGCTTGCGGATGAAGCCCACCGTGTCGGTGGCCAGGATGGCGCGCGGCTTGCCCCCGTTCACCGGCGGCAGCGCCATGCGCCGCGTGGTCGCATCCAAGGTCGCGAACAAGCGATCCTCGGTGGGCACCGCGGCGCGCGTGAGCGCGTTGAACAACGTGCTCTTGCCGGCGTTGGTATAGCCCACGAGGGCGATGCGGAACTCGCGCCGACGCGACTTGCGCTGCGTCTCGCGCTCGCGCTCCACCTGGGAAAGCGCGTCCTTGAGCCGCGCGATGCGCTCGCGGGCGCGACGCCGGTCGACCTCGAGCTGGGTCTCGCCGGGTCCGCGCGTGCCGATGCCGCCGCCGGTGCGCGACAGGTGCTGCCACATGTGGGTGAGCCGCGGCAGCGTGTACTGCAGCTGGGCCAGCTCCACCTGCAGCCTGGCCTCGCGCGTGCGGGCGCGCTTGGCGAAGATGTCGAGGATGAGCTCCGAACGGTCCAGCACGCGCACGTTGAGCTGCTTTTCCAAGTGGCGGACCTGCGCCGGCGAGAGATCCTCATCGAACACCGCGAGGTCGGCTTCGCGCGCGGCCACGAGCGCGGTCAGCTCCTCGAGCTTTCCCTTGGTGAGAAAGGTGGCCGGATGAGGACGGCCGCGACGCTGAATCAGCCGGTCGACGACCACGCCGCCCGCGGTGTCGGCCAAGCGCTCCAATTCGGCGAGCGACGGATGTCCATGGGCGGCGCGTCCGCCGCCGTGACCGACCAGGATGGCGCGCTCGCGCCGGGTCTGCGTGGGGAAGTATGGGATGGCCGAAGGTCCTCCAGAGGTGCGTGATCAGGGACGTTGGGAATCGCTGAAAGTCTAGGAAGGCGGCTTCTCGCCCGTCAAGCGAGCGAGCGCCCACCGTTCACGGCCCTTCTCTTGACGGGCTCAGGACGCGCCCCTTACGGTGGCCTTGCCCGCCTTCACCGTGGGCCCGGCGTCCACCGCATCGTTTCCCACCGCGCCGCGTCTAAGGGATGTCCGGCCGCGTGCCGGTTGTCTTGTATCCGGGTCCAATCGAGGGGGATGAGCAGCATGTCCAATGCCAAGTCGGTCACCGATCAGAATTTCGAAAGCGAGGTCCTGCAGTCCGGCACTCCGGTTCTGGTGGACTTCTGGGCCGAGTGGTGCGGTCCCTGCCGCCTGATCGCCCCCATCATCGATGAGCTGGCCACCGAGTACGCCGACCGTCTCAAGGTGACCAAGCTGGACGTGGATTCGAGCCCTGCGGTGCCGGCGCGCTACGGCGTGCGCGGCATTCCCACGCTGATCCTCTTCAAGAACGGACGCGTCGTCGACCAGGTCGTGGGCGCGGCCTCCAAGCATCAATTGCTGCAGCGCATCCAGCCGCACCTCGCGTAAGCGAAGCTCGCGTGGAGTTCGCTCCCCTGGTCCTCGAGGGACGCCACGTGCGTCTCGAGCCGCTCGCGCCCGCGCACTTCGACGGCCTGTGGGAGATCGCGCGCGATCCCGAGCTGTGGCGCTGGACGCAGGCGCAGATCAAGACGCGTGAAGATCTCGATCGCTATCTGAACCTCGCGCTCGACTGGCAGCGGGCCGGCACGGCGCTTCCCTTTGCCACCTGCTCGCGCGCCGACCACAAGCCGGTCGGCAGCACGCGCTTCGCCAACATCGACAAGCCGAATCGCCACGCCGAGATCGGCTGGACGTGGATCGGCAAGCCGTGGCAGCGCACCGCCATCAACAGCGAAGCCAAGCTCCTCATGCTGCGCCACGCCTTCGAGGTCGAGGGCTGCATCCGCGTCGAGCTCAAGACCGACGTCTTGAACCAGCAATCGCGCACCGCGATCCGCCGCCTCGGCGCCCAGGAAGAAGGCGTCTTCCGCCATCACAACATCACGGAATCGGGACGCATCCGCGACACGGTGTATTACAGCGTGCTGGAAGCGGAATGGCCGGCCGTGAAGAAGAACCTCGAAGCGAGACTCGCCTCCTAAAGAGAAGGCAGAGCCGGCGGGAGCGGTCCCCGTCCCTGGAGCGTGGCCAGCTCGCCGAGTGTAGCCGGAATCTCGGCCGCCACGAGCCCCGCGCGGCAGAGCGCGATGCCGTGCCGCTCGGCCACGCGATCGCCGGCGCGCCCGTGCACCCAGACCGCGAGCCGTGCGGCGTCGTACGCGGACAAACCCTGCGCCAGAAACGCCAGCACGCAGCCGGTGAGCACGTCGCCCATGCCGGCCGACGCCATCCCGGGATTGCCGTTGGCATTCACGCTGACGTATCCGTCGGGCGCCGCGGTCACGGTGGGCGCGCCCTTGAGCACGACCACCGCACCCCACTCGCGCGCCCAGCGCCTGGCACTCTCGAGGCGGTCGGCTTCGAGCTCGGCCGCGCCCACGCCGGTGAGCCGCGACATCTCGCCGAGATGTGGCGTGAGCACCGCGTGGGCGCCCAGCTTCTCTTTCCAGCCGCGCGACAGGGCGAGCGCGTTCAATCCGTCGGCGTCGACGACGCGCGGCGTCTCGGAACCCTCGAGCACCGCCATCACCGCATCCACCGTCTCGGGCTCGTGGCCGAGGCCGGGCCCGACCGCGATCGCGGCCACGCCGCGCACGCGCTCCAGGAGCGCCGGCACCGCGCGGCGCGCCAGTCTCCCCTCGCTCGTCTCCTCGAGCGCAAAGGTGATCGGCTCGCTGACCCGCGCGTGCACGCTGGCTTGCAGCGAGCGCGGCACCGCGGCCACCAGAAGGCCGATGCCCGCCGCCACCGCGGCCTGGGCGCACAAAGTAACGGCACCGATGAGCTCGGGCGACCCGCCGACCACCACTCCATGTCCGACGGAGCCCTTGTGCGCGGTGGCGGCGCGCTCGGGAACCAGGGCCGCCGCGGCCCGCGCCGTGAAGAGCTCGAGAGTCGACCCGGTGGCCCGCACCGCGGCCTCGGGGATGCCGATGTCGGCGACCGCGATCGCGCCGGCATGCGCGCGCGCCGGATACAACACGTGAGCGCGCTTCAGGCAGGCGAAGGTGACCGTGAGATCGGCGCTCACGCAGGGATCGTGCGCCGCCCCCGTGTCGGCGTCGACGCCGGTGGGCAGATCGAGCGCCACCACGCGCGTGCCGCGTTCGCGCGCTTCATTGAGCCCGGCGACCGCGCCGGCGTAGGCGCCGCTCGGGGCCCCGCGACTTCCGGTGCCGAGCAGCGCGTCGACGGCGAAGTCCCAGTTCCTTCCGGCGATGAATCCGGCGATCGATCCCGGGCTCGCGTGCTCTTCGAACGCCGAGGCCCGGGTCTCGATCAAGCGCGCGGCCATGGCGGCGACCACGCCATCGAGATCGCCGCGCGGGGCCACCAGAGCCGCGTGCACGTCGGCGCCGCGCTCGGCCAGCAGGCGCGCGAGCACGAGACCATCGCCGCCATTGTGACCCTTGCCGCACACGATGGCCACGCGATAGCCGTAGAGATCGCCGAAGTGGCGCTCCATGGCCGCGAGCGCGCCGGCGCCCGCGCGCTCCATGAGCTGCTCGACCGAGAGACCGCATTCGCGCGTGGCCCGCGCGTCCGCCTCGCGCATCTCGGCCGCGGTGAGAATGAGCCGGCTCACCGCCCCGTCACCTTGGTGCCTTCGTTCAGCCGGTCCACGATGCCGAGCAGATCCATGATGTCGGCGAGCTCGAAGTCGGCGCCCGATTCCTGCGTGCCGAAGGTGTCGCCGTAGCGCGCGAACACGGTGCGGATGCCGAGCTGGGACGCGCCCACCATGTCGCGCTCGGCCCAATCGCCCACCATGAGCGCTTCGCCGGGACCCACGCCCAAGAGATCGAGGGCCTTCTGAAACGGCTCCGGGCTCGGCTTGCGCTTGCCCGTGTCCTCGAAGGTCACGACGTGATCGAACAAATTGTGCAGCTGGAGCGAGGCGAGGCGCAGCCAGGCCTGGGCGCGCGGCGCGTCGGAGACGACGGCGAGCGAGAGCCCGCGCTTGACCAGCTCGAGCAGCGTGTACTGAACGTGCGGATAGAGAACCAGGGTGGAAGCGCGGGCGCGACGGTAGGCCACGATGCCGGCGGCGAGGATCTTGGGATCGATCACGCCCTCGACGTCGAGCACGCGGTCGAACACCTGCTGATACTCGATGCCCTCCTGCCGGTAGACCTCCCAGATGCGCCGGCGGATCTCGTCCTTGGCGAGCACGAGCCCGGCGTCGAGCATGCCGTCGATGCCGGCCTCGATCGCCGCCTCCTTCATGCGCATGAAGTCGGTGAGCGTATTGTCCAGATCGAAGATGATGGCGCGGATCAAGCGGGGCGGCCTCCGAGCGCATGAGGGGGGCGTGCGAAGGGCGATGGAACCGGGAATGCGGGCGTGAAATTCCGGGAGAGCCGCAAGCCGCCATTCTCGTTCCGCGCGCCGCGAAGGGTCAAGCAGGCGCCTGCGCGCCACTTCGGTGATCCGAGATTTGGAGAAGCCACGGCCAAAACGCCTCCCACGCGTCCGGACCCGAGGCCATAATTCATTGCCTAGCAAAGAAATAGAGAAAGCTAACGGCTTTCCCAGAATGGCGCTTCCGGTTGACATTCAGTTCACCTAGACCCTAGGGTGGTGGCCGGTCTACGTCGCGACCGTCGGGCCGGATCGCCCGCGGCGCACAGGGAGGTGTACTCATGAGTCGTTCCTCACTGCGGTCGGGGGCGGGCGCTCTCTGTCGGCGCGTGTTGGTCCGCACTCCGGTCGTTGTACTCGCTCTCGCTCTCGGCGTGGCACTCCTGCCCGTCCCGCAGGCGAGTGCGACTTCGTTCGAGCTCTATCCCTTCGCGGGCTACATGCTGTTCAGCAACGACTTCCATCCGCCCCTCAAGGATCACCTCGGGTTCGGTGGAAAAGTGGGCCTCTACTTCGGCCACTTCGGGATCGAGGGTCACTACACCCAGGTCAGCACCGAGCTGGACACCGCCTTCGCCGTTCCTGTGAACACGAACTTCAAGGCGAAGAACTACGGCGGCGACCTCGTCTTCCGCTTTGCTCCGGATGCGACGGTCGTTCCTTACATCTTGGCCGGCGCGGGTCAGCTGCAATTCACGGGTGACGACGCTGGCGTGCTCGCGGGCACGGATGCCAAGCGCTTTGCCTACGACGGCGGCATCGGCCTTTTGTTCCGTCTTTCGGACATGGCCGGGCTTCGCTTCGAGGGCAAGGACATCCTGATGAAGGATTCCGACGGCGACTTCACCGGCGAAGACGGGAAGACGACCAGCAACTTCCTCATCACGGGCGGCATCAACCTGGCCTTCGGCGGCACCAAGGACACGGACAAGGACGGCGTGAAGGACAAGGCCGACAAGTGTCCGGATACGCCGCTCGGCTGCCGGGTCGACAAGGACGGCTGCCCGATCGACTCGGACAAGGACGGCGTGTGTGACGGTGTCGACCAGTGCCCGGATACCCCGGCTGGCGCCACGGTCGATGCGCGCGGCTGCCCGAGTGACAGCGACAAGGACGGCGTTCTCGACGGCATCGACCAGTGCCCTGATACCCCGGCGGGCGTGGCGGTGGACGCGCGTGGATGCCCGAAGGATTCCGACGGCGACGGCGTGACCGACGACAAGGATCAGTGCCCGGACACCCCGGCGGGCACGGCAGTGGACGAGCGCGGATGCCCGAAGGACTCGGATGGTGACGGCGTCAGCGACGACAAGGACCTCTGCCCGAATACGCCGGCTGGCGCTCGCGTGGACAAGGACGGCTGCCCGATCGAGGTGACGGAGAAGGAAACCCAGCTCCTCGACAAGGGCGTCATCACCGTCCACAACATCAACTTCGACACTGGAAAGTCGGACATCCTGCCGGGGGACGAGAACGTCCTGAACGAGATCGGCAAGATCCTGATCCAGTGGCCGCAGCTCAAGATCGAGATCGGCGGACACACGGATTCGCGCGGCACCAACGCGGCGAACCAGACGCTGTCCGAGGCGCGGGCGAACGCGGTGCGCGACTGGCTCACGTCGCACTATCCGCAGCTCACGGCCGACAACCTCACCGCGGTCGGCTACGGCGAGAGCAAGCCCATCGCCACCAACAAGACCAAGGCCGGCATGGCGCAGAACCGCCGCGTCGAGTTCAAGGTCCTGAACACCGAAGAGATCACGAAGTACAAGGAGCGTCGGAAGATGCTCATGAAGGAGTAACTCCTCCTTCAGCGCAGCACAGCGAGAGGGCCGGTGCGCGAGCACCGGCCCTCTTCGTTTCATGCCCATCCGCCGGGCCAGATGATCAAGAGAGGTCATCGCGCCGCATGCGCCAGAGGCCCACTCCGTCGCTTTGGGGGAGTGGGCCCGCGGCCGGAGAATGTCTCTGGAACGGGTGGCCGCTTCCCTCCCACGTGCGGCGGACTGCCTCAGTCGGCTGAACGGTCCATCGCCGTCGAGTGGACCACTCGCTCGCCCTGGGGCGAGTGAGTAGTCCACCTGCGCCTACTCGCATGTCGGCCGGAGTGGACCACTTGGTTGCCCTGCAGCAGAAAGCGAGTCGCTGCGCACCTCTTTTGGTCTGCTCCGGAGCGAGTGAGCGGGCTCTGCAGCACGACAACCTGCTCTGGAACTGATGACCATTCCCCTTCCAAGCCCCGCGAATGCCTCTCTTCGTCGCACGTTGGTTATCAGCTTTCCGGGGGCGATCGAATTTCCAACCCAAAAAGAATCGAGGCGAGAGAGTGTCTCTCGCCTCGAGGGCACAGCCAAACTAAACGTCGCGTGCGTTCCGTTTCGGAACGACTAGCCGATGGCTTCCGCCTGGATGTCGAAGGCGGGCACGCAGACGCAGAGCAAGGTCAGCTCACCCTGATAGTCGTACGACTGGCCGGGACGGACGTGGATCGCGGCTCCATCCTCCACGTCCAGCGTAGCTCCGTCGACCTCGAACGTCCCCTGGCCTCCGAGGACGTAAAAGACTCTCGCGCCGCCGGCGCGTACTCTGCCATGGCGGCCATTGAGGTCGATCCGGGCCACACTCGACGCCTCGAAGGACGGAGTCACCCTGTAATTCGCCCCCTCCATCCCTTCCGCGCGGAACTCGACCGTGTCCTCGTCACCACAGAGGATGGCCGCCCTCTCCGCTGCGGTAGCGGGACGGACCGTGTCTGCACTCATCCGTTTCTCCTCTCTTCCAGTGCGCAATCGGAGGCGCCCGGGGGCGTCCTCCATTCCGGGCGCTAGCCTAGCTTATTCGTCCGGCATCGGGGCACCGAAATCAATGTGTTGTGCTCAGGAAATTGCGGATGCGCATCTTTCGATCATCATGTCACTTAGCTCAAAACACCCGCCTTGCGGCCCAGGCTTGGGGTGCCCGGTAGGCCGTGTAGGCCCCTGCCCGACAGGCACCTAGGGGTCTTTCGCGAACCCAAAAATGAAGGGGCGGATCGTGAGATCCGCCCCTTGCCTGGGGCACCCTGCCGCGCTTATGGCGTGGACCGGATGACCCGCCGCGATCGCAAAGGATCGCGGCTCAGGAGCCCACGGAGGGCTCCTTCTGCGTGGTCCGGGCGTCGCGGTAGGCGTCGCGGCCGGCCCGGACGGCATCCTTCACCTCCGAGACGCGGTCGCCGGCGGCGTCCTTCAAGTCATCGAAGCGGCGCTTGCCCTCGTTGCCGAGCTTGCGCGCCGTGTCGCCCAGGCGGCGGCGGGTCTCCTCGCCGGTGGCCGGGGCCAAAAGCAGAGCCAGAGCAGCGCCGGCAGCGGCGCCAATGATGATTCCGAGCAAGACTCCGGTGGCGGCATTTCCGTTGTCATCTCTCACGGTCTTTCCTCCTCCATCACGATTCGCGCGCGGCCGCCTTGGCCTCTTCGGCCTCGCGTCCCTGCGGCGGCTTCTTGTGGTTGCGTCCCCAGAACTTCTGAAAGATGCCCGCCCCGGTGCGTACCGCCGTCCAGATCGCGGCCACGCGTCCCACCGGCCCGCCGAAGCCCGACAAGACGACGGATCCCGCCCGGGATGCATGATCCCCGAGCTGCTCGAGGCTGCCGACGAAGCGGTCGAGTCTCGCGACCGTGCTCGTCAGGTGGCCCGCCGTGCCCCGCAGCTCGTGCACGGCCATCTGGATCTCCTGGAGCACCGGCCGCGCCTGGCGCGCCGTCACCTCGACCTCGCCCGCGGTACGGCGCAGCTGGATGAGCAGGCGAACGAGGAAGACGGCGATCACGACCAGCGTCAGCGCGACCACCACGCTGGCGACGGCGATCCAGGAAAGAGGGGTCATGGGCATCCCTTCGGCGGGACGAAGCCAGGGGCTTCCGGTTCATCGGGGCGGTGCAACCGGGTGAAGTCAGTCTAGGCCCGGGCCAAAGCGAGGGTCAACCGGAGTCTATGAGCCTCCCAGATAGGCGTCTTTCACCTGGGCGTTCTGGAGCAGCGTGTCGGCGCGGTCCTCGAGCACCACGCGGCCGGTCTCGAGCACGTAGCCGCGCTGCGCCACGGTGAGCGCCATGTGGGCGTTCTGCTCGACCAGGAGCACGGTGACCCCGCGCTGGTTGATCTCGCGGATGGTGCGGAAGATTTCGCGCACCAGAAGGGGCGCCAGACCGAGCGAAGGCTCGTCGAGCAGGAGCAGGCGCGGGCGCGACATGAGTGCCCTGCCGATGGCCAGCATCTGCTGCTCGCCACCCGAGAGCGTGCCGGCGCTCTGCTTGCGCCGCTCGAGCAGACGCGGGAAGAGATGGAAGGCGCGGTCGCGATCTTCGGCGATCCCGGCGCGATCGCGCCGCCGGTAGGCGCCGAGCTCGAGGTTGTCGGCCACGCTCAAGTTGGCGAACACCATGCGGCCTTCGGGCGACTGCGAGATGCCAAGGCCCACGATCTCGTGCGCCGGCATCTTGGTGATGTCCCTGCCCTCGAACGTGATGCGCCCCGACTTGGGCGGCACGAGGCCCGAGATGGTGCGCAGGAGCGTGCTCTTGCCGGCGCCGTTGGCGCCGATCAGGGTGACGATCTCGCCGGTTTGCGCCGACACGCTCACGCCCTTGAGAGCGTGCACCGCGCCGTAGAAGACATCGAGCGACTCGACCGCGAGCACGCCTACGTCCCCTTCGCCAGGTCGGCGTCCACTTCCTCGCCGAGGTAGGCTTCGATCACCTTGGGATTCTTGCGGATCTCCGCGGGCACGCCCTCGGCGATCTTCACGCCATAGTCGAGCACGGCGATGCGCTGGCAAGCGCCCATGACCACGCGCATGTCGTGCTCGATGAGGAGGATCGTGACGCCGAAGCGCGTGCGCATCTCCTCGATCAGGAGCATGAGCTGGTGCGTCTCTTGCGGATTGAGGCCCGCTGCCGGCTCGTCGAGCAGGAGCAAGCGTGGGCCTCCGGCCAGCGCGCGCGCCATCTCGAGGCGGCGCTGCTGGCCGTAGGGCAGCTCGTTGGCACGCAGATCGGCGAATCCCGAAAGCCCCAGAAACGCCAGCGATTCGTCGGCGCGCTGGTGGATCGCGCGCTCGTCCTCGGCGAAGGCGCGGCTCTCGAGCAACGCCTGCGCGAGCCCCGCCTTGGCGTGCATGTGCTCGGCCACGCACACGTTGTCGCGGCTCGACATCGAGGCAAAGAGCCGGATGTTCTGGAACGTGCGCAGGATGCCGAGCTTGGCGATCTTGTGCGGCTTGAGTCCGTGGATCGGCTTGCCGTCGAGCAGGATGCGCCCGGACGTGGGCCCGTAGACCCCGGTGATGAGATTGAACACGGTGGTCTTGCCGGCGCCGTTGGGCCCGATGAGCCCGACCAGCTCGCCCTCGCGAATCTCCAGATCCAGCTCGGACACCGCCTTGAGGCCGCCGAACTGGATGCTCACGCGCTCCAGGCGCAGGAGCGGCTCGCTCACGCCACCGGCCCCGTGGCGCGCCGCCGGCTCAAGCGGTCGCGGATGGCCTTCCACGAGAACTCGCGCGTGCCGAGCAGCCCCTGAGGACGCGTGATCATGAGCACGATGAGCATGAGCGAGTAGATCACCATGCGGTAGGCGAGTGCCGAGCGCAGCGCTTCGGGCAGCACAGTGAGCACGATGGCGGCGAGCGTGGCGCCGGTGATGCTGCCCAGGCCGCCGAGCACCACCATGGCGACGATCTCGATCGAGCGCAGGAAGGTGAACGAGCTGGGATTGAGATACGACACGAAGTGCGCGGAAAGCCCGCCCGCCACGCCGGCGAAGAAGGCGCCGATCACGAACGCGAGCACCTTGTAGGCGGTCGTGTTCACGCCCAGGGCTTCGGCCGCCACCTCGTCGTCGCGGATGGCGAAGAGGGCGCGGCCATGCGTGCTGTGGGCGAGATTCCTCGACACCAGGATCACGGCCAGGACGAAGAGGCCGATCCAGAAGAGATTGGTCCACTGCGGAATGCCGGGCAGGCCCTGCGCCGCCCCCACCGCGTCGACGTTGATGATGAGCACGCGGATGATCTCGCCGAAGCCCAGGGTGACGATGGCCAGGTAGTCGCCGCGCAGCCGCAACGACGGCAGGCCGACGAAGTAGCCGGCCACGGCGGCGAGCAGGCCGCCGAGCAGGAGTGCGACGAGCAGGGCGGCGCCCTGGGCCACGAGCGCCGGCACGCCGCCCGCCGTGAGCGCGCTTACCCAGCCCTTGCCCACGTGCAGCGAGAACATCGCTGAAGCGTACCCGCCGATGGCCATGAATCCCGCGTGGCCGATCGAGAACTGCCCCGTGAACCCGTTGACCAGATTGAGGGATACGGCGAGGACGATGTTGATCCCGCACAGCACGATGATCTGGAGGACATACGGATTGACCGCGCGCGGGAGGATCATCTGGATGACGACGAGTACGGCCAGCAGCGCCACCGTGGCGATCAGGCGCTTCATCTCAGACCTTCTCGGCGGTGTTGCGCCCGAGGATGCCGGCGGGCCGGAAGAGCAGGATGGCGATCAGGAGGATGAAGGCGATGGCGTCGCGCCACGTGGGCGAGAGATAGCCCACGACCATGACCTCGGCGATGCCCATGACGAGTCCGCCGAGCACCGCGCCCGGAATGTTGCCGATGCCGCCGAGCACGGCGGCCACGAACGCTTTGAGCCCGGGCATGATGCCCATCAAGGGATCGATCTTGGGGTTCTGCACGGCGACCAGCACGCCGGCCGCCGCCGCCAGCATCGAGCCCAGAACGAAGGTGAAGGTGATGATGCGATCCACCGAGATGCCCATGAGCGCGGCCGCCGTGTGGCTATAGGAGACGGCGCGCATCGCCTTGCCCACGCGCGTGTAGAGCACGATGAAGCGCAGCCCGAGCATGAGCACGAGCGAGACCACGATCACGATCACCTGTTGATTCGAGATGGTGACGCCGGCGCCAAGGTGGAACTGGTGCGCCGGAATGATCTGCGGAAAGAACTTGGGATCGGGACCGAAGAGGAGGATGCCGCCGTTTTCGAGCAGGAGCGACACGCCGATGGCGGTGATCAAAGCCGCGAGGCGCGACGAGCGGCGCACCGGCTTGTAGGCCAGGCGCTCGATGAGGAAGCCCACCGCGCCCGCGCCCAGCATGGAGACGAGCAGGACGACGATGGCCTCGGGGCCGCTCGGCATCGCCATGGGCGCCAGCCAGCGCGCCAGGAAATAACCGAAGAACGCGCCCAGCATGTAGATGTCGCCGTGGGCGAAGTTGATGAGGCGGAGGATGCCGTACACCATCGTGTAGCCCAGCGCGATCAGGGCGTACACGCTCCCCCACGTGATGCCATTGACGAGCTGCTGGAGGAACTCGGACACGCGGCTCGCCGTCCTCGCTCTAGCTCGCGGTGTTCTGCGGGTACGTCGTTGTGTTGAACATCTTCTTGCCGTCCTTGATCTCGATCACCACCGCGGGCTTGGAGGCGTTGCGGTTGGGGTCGATCGTGATCTTGCCGGTGGCGCCCGGATAATCCTTGGTCTGCGCGATCTCGTCGCGCAGCTTGGCCGTGGCCTGCTTGCGCAAGTCGGTGCCCGCGTTCTTGGACGAGAGGCCGGCGAAGGTCTTGGGATCGTCGGTGGCCAGCTTGTTCATGGCGGCGAAGAGGATGCGCGTGGCGTCGTAGGCGAGGCCGGCGATGGCATCGGGCTCGCTGCCATTGAACTTCTTCTTATATTCGGCCACGAAGTGCTGCAGATTCGAGTCCGGCGCGTCGAGCGCCCAGTGGTTCGAATAGTAGCAGCCGTTCATGGCGTCGCCGCCGATCTCGATCAGCTTCGAGCTCTCCCAGCCGTCGCCGCCCAGGAGCGGGCCCTTGAAGCCGGTCTCGCGCGCCTGGCGTGCGATGAGCCCGGCCTCGGTGTAGTAGCCCGGCACGAAGATGGCCTGTGGATTCTTGGCCTTGAGCGCGGTGAGCTGGGCGCGGAAGTCCTGGTCGCCGGAGCTGTACGACTGATCGCCCACGATGGTGCCGCCCATACCCTTGAACGCGGTGGCGAAGTAGTCCTTGAGGCCCTTCGAGTAGTCGCTCTTCACGTCCCACAGGATGGCGACCTTCTTGAGCTTGAGGTTGTTGGCCGTGAAGTTGGCCATCACCCAGCCCTGGAAGTCGTCGAGGAAGCAGACGCGGAAGATGTAGTCGCCGGCCTGCGTCACCTTGGGATTGGTCGACGAGGGCGAGATCATGGGCACGCCCGCGTTCTGGCAGATGGGTGCCGCGGCCAGGCTCCTGGACGAGGCCACCTCGCCGATCACCGCCACCGCCTGATCCTGATTCACGATCTTCTGCACCGCGGTGGCCGCTTCTTCCGCCTTGCCCTCGTCGTCCTCGGGCGTGATCGCGGCCACGTTGAGGCCGCCGATTTTGCCGCCGGAGGCCGCCAGCTCATCCCACGCCACCGCCACGCCGTCGCGCGTCGAGCCACCGAAGGTCGCGTCGGTGCCGGTGATGGAACCGTACTCGCCGATCACGATCTTCTCTTCTCCGCCCTTGCCGCCGCAGCCGGCGAGAGCGATCAGGGCGACCAGTGAGGCCGCGCGCGCGACGAGTGCGAGAGGGGAACGCTTCATCGGATCTCTCCTCCGAGACGGGGCTGGGGACCGGCGATGGACCAGGGCAACGGGCGCCCATTGGTAGCACGGAAACGCCGCTATCGCAAGGCGGCAAGCGAGGATGCGAGAGTCGAAGCTGGGCTCGTGATCACTTCCCCCGGGGGCAGTTGAAGGGGCGCGCGATGTCGCTGCCCCCTGGGGGCAGCTCAGGGGCACGACGCGATCGCTGCCCCCGGGGGGTTCGCGGGCGCGCGGAGGTCACTGCCTCCGGGGGCAGCAGATGGAACCGATCAGGTCTTCTGCTTTTTCTTCTCGGCCGCCGGGAAGAGGACGTTGTTCAGGATCAGGCGGTAGCCGGGCGAGTTCTTGTGCAGGGAGAGATCGGTGGGCGGGTCGCCGACGGCGTGCTGGTAATCCTCGGGATCGTGGCCGCCGAGGAAGGTGAAGGTGCCCTTGCCGTAGTCGCCGTGCAGGTACTTCACCTCGCCCGCTTCCGGGGTCTCGGCGAGAATCGTGACCCCCGGCTTGATCAGACTCTTCTTGAACGAGGTGGTCTGCCCCATGAATTCGGGCACGGCGTTGGTGTGGTCCTGGGTCAGCATCGAGGGCACAGGATCGTTCTTGGCGGAGAACTCGAACAGCGTGAACACCGAGTTGGGGCCGCGCAGCGTCGCCTGCTGCGTCATGTCGAGGTCCGAGAACTCGTAGATGTAGGGATCGGTGATCAGGGTGAAATTCCGGAACGCCAAGCACTTCGAGAAATCGAGCTTGGATTGCGCGCCCGGGTCCGGCGGATCGTTGTCGTAGGGCACGTCGACGATGTCGACGCCCTGCGCGGCGAGCGCGATGTCGTAGCTGTCGGTGGCCGAGCACATGGCAAAGAGGAAGCCGCCGCGCGCCACGAAGTCCTTGATCCTCTGCGCCACCGCCTGCTTGAGCTGCCACACCTTGGCGAAGCCCATCTTGGCGGCCATCGCCTCCTGCGCCGCTTTCTCGGTCTTGTACCAGTCGAAGTCGCGATAGGCGGCGTAGAACTTGCCCTGCTGCCCGGTGAAGTCCTCGTGGTGAAGATGGATCCAGTCGTACTTCACGAGGTCGCCGCGCAGCACCTCCTCGTCCCACACGCGGTCGTAGGGAATCTGCGCGTACTCGAGCGCCAGGCGCACGGCGTCGTCCCACGGCTGCGCGGTGGGCGGCACGTACACGGCCACGCGGGGCGCCTTTTCGAGCACCACCTTCTCCATGTTCTCGTTGTCGATGGTGGCCATGATCTGGGCTTCGTCGGAGCCGCTGATCGTCTCCATGGTCACGCCGCGGATGTTGGCCTCGCGCGCGATCTCGGCGTCGTCGGACATGAGGAACGAGCCGCCGCGATAGTTGAGCAGCCAGTCCACCTTCTCGCCGCGCTGCAGCACCCAGTAGGCCAGGCCGTAGGCGCGCAGATGGTCGGTCTGCTTGACGTCCATGGGACAGAGCAAGGAGGCCCACGAGGCGCCGGCGTTCAGCGCCAGCAACAGGAAAGCGAGCCCGAGCCGCTTCACGGCGTCCTCCCGGCGCGCAGCTGGGCGCGCAGGTCGGTGACCTGGCGGCGCACCTCGGCGGCGAGCCACGAGCGCGGGTAGCGGGCCAGCATCTCTTCGTACTGCGCGAGCGCCGACTCCTTGTCTCCGCGCGCGAGATCCAGGTCGCCCACGCGCTTGCGTGCCACGGGGGCCAGTCGGTCGCCCGGCAAGGCTTCGGCCACGGTGAGGGCGGCGGCCCGCGCCGGTACGGCGGCCCCGCGCGCCTCCTCGACGCGCGAGAGCAGAAGCAGCGCGTTGGCGCGCACGGGATTGGCGAGTCCGAGCGACTCGGCGGGCGCGTTCTCGTCGCGCGGCGCGGCCGACGCCGCTCGATCCGAGCTCTTTGACTCGTCGTCGGCCTGGTGCGCAAACGTGGCCGCTTCGTTCCACTCGCGCCGCGCCTCGGCGTACAGGCCCTTCGCCAGCGAGGGCAGGCCGGGTGCGGTGCCGGGGGGCCGGTCGGGATCGGCCTCGAGCAGGAAGGCGCGCGACAAGGCTTCGTTGGTGAGCGGGCTCAGCGGATGCGCGGCGGCGAAGCGGTTGTACGATGCCAGCGCCGAGTCGAACTGGCCCGAATAAAAGAGCACCTCGGCCTGGGCGAACTCGGCTCGCTCGCGCGCCGTATCGTCGAAGGACTGCGTGCGCGCGCGCTCGAGACGCTTTCCCGCCTCGTTGAGATTTCCCTGACCGAGGGCCAGGAGCCCGGCTTCCACGTCGACCGGACCCGAGAGCTGGGCCGAGGCCTGGGTGCGCGAAAGCTCGGCAGCGACGCGCTCGGCGGCACCGGCCTCGCCGCGGGCGCGCAGGGCCTGCAGGAGCTGGAGGCCGAGCCGCGCGCGCTCGTCGCTCGGCGGCAGCGAGCGCCACGCCGACTCGAGATCGCTGGCGGCGATGGGCGCCAGGCGCGCCGTGCCGCCGAAGGTCACGACCGGCGGCACCGGATTGAGCACGCGCCCGAGAGCGGTGGCGCGGATCGTCGGGTCGTACGTCGAGCCGCGCGCCAGCTCGAGCCACAGGGGCGCGGCGAGGACTGCGCCCTGCGGATCCTGCGAGAGCCGCGCTCCCAGAACTTCGGCCAGCTGTCCCTTGGGCGCGCCCGCTGGTTCGGCGCGCGCCAGGCGCGCGAGCGCCGGCTGCATCTTCCCCGCCCGCACCTCGATCTCGGCCGCGAGCTGGGCGCGATCCACGTCCTTGGGCGATTGGTCGGCGCGGTGCTCGGCGGCCGCCACGACCTCGGGGCCGACATCCTGCGTCTCGGCCCACTCGAAGAGCTGGCGCTGGAGCGCGTAGGCTTCGCCGCGCGGGTGCGCGGCCGCCTCGACCATCCAGGGAATGGCGTCCTTGCGGCGGCCGAGAGCGAGCAGCACGTGCGCGCGCATGGCGGCCAGAGGATCGACGTTCTGCGCCGGGGCCGCACTACCGAGCTTGGCCCGCGAGGCGCGCACCGCCTTGTCGGCGACCTCGAGGACGCGCAGCGCGTCGTTGGGCCGACCGGCCCGCAGATAGGCCGCGGCGGCAGCCGAGGCCACGCGCGGCGAATCGGGGTGGCGGCGCGTGAGCTCGTCGAGCATGGCGAGCGCTTCGTCGACGCGCGACACGCGGAGCAGCGCCTGGGCGCGCGTCAGCGCGATCTCGTCGGCGACCGGAAGCGCGTCTCCGTCGTTCCAGTCGTCACGGGTCTCGGCGTCCTGGAAGCGCAGCGCCTGCACGCGCTCCAGGATCACGCTGTCGGCGGTGACGTGCACCGATTCCTGGGCCGCGCCGGCGCGCGCGCCGCCCACCAGGAGAACCAGTGCCCAAGCGGCGCTCCACACGGCTCTCAACGGGACTCCTGCAGCTTCCTCAAATAGGCTTCGACCAGATCGCGGTACTCGGCCGGATAGCGCTCGGCGCGGGCGCGCAAGAGATCGCGCTCGGCGCGGTCCTTGGGCTGCAGCAGATCGCGCGCCAAGGGCGGCGGCGAGGGGCGCGTGACGTCATCGCCGCTCCGTGATTCGCGCTGGTCGTCGAACTCGCGGCGGTTCACCGAGCGCTGGGCGTCGAGCAGACGCGACAGGATCTTGTTCTGGCGCTCGGTGAGGTCGGGGTCGATGCGCCCCTGCTGCAGCTGCTTCGCCACCTCGTCCATGTCGCGCTTGGCATCGTCCAGGCGCCCGAGCAGATCGCCCTCTTGCGCCGCCTTCTGCGCTTCCTCGAGGCCGCGGCGAATGGCTTCCTGGCGCGCCGCGAGCTGCTCGAGCGACGCCTGATCGCCGGCCGCCAGACGCTCCTGCTGGGTCAGCCGCTGCACCAGCGATTGCGTGTCCTGGTTGAGATCGTTCTGCTGGCCGCTCAGGCTCTGCATCTGCTCGCGACCATTGGCGTTCGGCTTGGGCCCGCCCGGCGAGTTGCCCTGGCACATCGAAGCCTGCGCCTGCTTGAGGGCGATCACGGCCACGTTGAGCTGGCCCGACGCCTGCTCGCCCTCGGACTGGCCCTCCTGCTCGCCGTTCTGTGAGAACGCCTGCTCGGAGTTCTTCATGTGCTGGAGCGCCTGGCCGAGAGCCTTCGACGCCTCGGGCGGCATGAAGGGCGTGCGCTTGGCGAGATCCATGAGGTCGTCGGCCACGTGCTCGGCGCCTTCGCGCAGATCCTGCTGCTGCTGCGCGCGCTGATCGGCGTTCGCCTGCTTGCCCAGCATGTCTTCCTGCGCCTTCGAGAGATCGACGAGATCCTGCGCCGAGCGCCGCACCGATTCGGCGATCTGGCGCTGCGACTCGTCGCTCATCGAGTTGGCCGCCTGCTGGAGCTGCTGCGCGGCGGCCTGCAGATTCTGCTGCGCGCTCTGGCTCGACTGCGCCGATTGCTGCTGCTGACCCTGGCGCATCTGGCTGGCCGCCTGCTGCTGCTGCGGCGTGGCCTGCTCGAGCTTCTGCGCCGCCTGCTGGGTTTGCTCCGAGGGCTTCTGCATGGCGCTCTCCTGC
This sequence comes from Candidatus Eiseniibacteriota bacterium, assembly GCA_036003365.1. Lineage (GTDB taxonomy): Bacteria > Eisenbacteria > RBG-16-71-46 > RBG-16-71-46 > DASYSL01 > DASYSL01. The sequence goes on along the minus strand of DASYSL010000129.1, from coordinate 6,156 downwards.
AACTGCTTCTGCAGGGCGTCCAGCTCCTTCTTCAGCTCCTCGGTCTCCTTCTGCGCCTGCTCCTGCGACTTGGCGAGGCGCTCGCGCTCGTCGGCGTCGGCCTTCTTGTCGCCCTGGCTCTGCTTGGCGAGCGCCTCCTGGCGCTTGGCCAGCTCCTCGGCGCGGCGCGCGGCCGACTGCAGCTGCTCTTCCTGACGCACCTTCTTCAAGAGCTCGAGCGTGCGCTCGAGGCCCTTCATCATCTCCTCCTGCGATTGCTGCAGCTTCTGCAGGCTGGCTTCCATGCGGCGCGGATCGACCTGCTGCATGGATTGCTGCAGCTTCTGGATCGCTTCCTTGAGCTCCGGCGAGTCGAGCTGGCGCACGAGATTGGCGATCTCGTTCATCTTGGAGAGCATCTCCTGCTGGAACGCCTGGTTCTCGGCGCCCTGCCGCGCGCTCTCCTGGATCTGGTCGGCGACCTGCTGCATTTTGTCTGCGATTTCCTGCTGCCGGTCGGCCGCTTCCTTGGCCGTCTGGCGCTTGTCCCACCCGTTCGAGCTCTGGCCCTGGCGGTTGAGCGGCGTCTGCGCCGCATCGCGCTTGAGCTCGTCGGTTTGCTTGGCCAGCTCGCGCATGTCGTCGAGCGCCTTCTGCATCTTGTCGGTGGCGTCGGCCTGCTTGTCGTCGATCTGCTTGTAGACCTCGGACAGGGTCGGGAAGCGGATCGCGAAGTGGGCGCTCGTGGTCACGTGTGGGCCGCCGACGCGGTCGTTGTCACGCAGCTCGAGCCAGAAGGTGGCGCTCTGCCCGGGCAAGAGCCCGAGATCGCCCGCGTCCCAGTCGGCTTGCACCTGCGCGTCCTTGGGCTCGGCGGGCCAGCGCGCCAGCGACACGCGGCCCTTGGCGCCCGAGGCGGTCTCGTAGGCGAGCGAAAGATCGGTCAGGCCGAAGTCGTCGGCGCCGGAAGCGGCGATGGGCACCTTGCCGCCCGACGGCAGGTCCATGTCTCCGGCCGGCGCACTCAAGGCGAGAATCGGCGCGCGGTCGGCGATGGTCTGCACGTGATAGCGCTGGCGGTCCTGGCGGCCGCCGTCGGTGATCACGAGATCGTAGTCGCGATCGCCCGAGAGCACGGTCTCGCCCACCCAGCGCCGATCGCCGTCTTGGTGCAGCTCGGAGCCCAATGTCCAGCTCGCGGCACTCACGGCGCGATCGAGATTGATCACCACCGTGGCGCGCGTGCCGGCCAAGGCCGTGAGATCGGCGCGCGTGGCCGATTGCGTCTCGGCCGGCAGGTGCGTGTAGGCCGGGTAGCGGTACGTGATCTCGAACGATACCGGCGCCGCCTCGCCCGAGAGCGAGACGCGATAGCTGCGGCTCGACACCGGTCCCAGGAGAACGCGGTACGTGCCGGGCGCAGACACGCCCTCCACCAAAGCCGTCCAGGCGCGCGCCTCGCCCGCCGGGCGCATGCGCACGCGACGCTCGTGGCCGAGCGAGACGAAGCTCAAGCTCGGCGTCACGGTCGAGCCTTGGACCAGCGCCTGGACATCGAGCGAGGCGCCGGGCGCCAGCGTGATGTCACCGGGGCGCACGTCGATCGAGATGGCGGCCGCCGCGGCAGCGCGCGGATGCAGGAGGCCGAAGCCGGCGCGCGACAAGGGCTCCGGTGCCACCACCCAGGCCACGATCCACAGCGCGGCCACCACGATGAGCGGCCGTCCCCAGCCGTGCGGCAGCGCTTCCGGTGCCAGCCCCTGAAAATCGGATTCGCGCGAGCGCCGCTCGGCCTGCGCCAGGAGTGCGGCTGCAAGCTCGGGGGAGGTGTCGCCCGGTGCTCGTCGCGTGCCGTCGGCGATGGGCGCCAGCTCGAGCGCGTTCACGAGCAGCGAGCGCAGCTCGGGCAAGCGGTCCTCGGCCTGGCGCGCGAAGCGCCGCAGATCGGGCGCGCCCAAGAGCGGCCACACGACATAGCGCGCCACGACGGCGAGCAGGGTGACGACCAGACCAGCCGTAAGCGGCAGGAAGGCGCCCGGCACGCGGAGCAGCACGGCGCCGAGAGCCAGCGCGGCGAGCACCGCGGCGGCGCCGATGACGAGCGCGCGCACGAGGCCGCCGGCCAAGAGACGGAAGCGATAATGAGACAGTCCCCGAGAGAGGCGCGCTTCGAGGACCGAAATGACCTCGCGGATCGGCACGATGAACAAACCTCTCGGGGGATCGGCGAGGCAACAGCGTTCGCCGCAGGCGGGCGAGGCTCAGTTCGTCAGGACGTAGGAGACGATATCGAGAGCCATGCGAAGCGCCTGCTCGCGCTTCTCGGGAGGATCCGGATGGACTCCTTCGTCCTCGAGACCATCCCCCAAATCCGTATCAAAAGTATACAGCACCACGAGGCGTCCCTCGTGGAAGAGAGCGAAAGCGCGCGCGGGACCGCCGTCATGCTCGTGAATTTTCGGCAAACCCCCCGGGAAGTCGTATTTCTGATGAAAGATCGGATGCGAGAAGGGCAGCTCGACGAAGGACTCGTCGGGGAACACGCGCTTCATCTCGCGGCGAAACGAGGCGTCGATCCCATAGTCGTCGTCGCACCACAGGAAGCCGCCGCGCGTGAGGTAGGCGTGCATGCGCTCGACCTCGGCGGGCGTGAACTTCACGTTGCCGTGGCCCGACATGAAGAGGAAGGGATGGCGGAACAGCGCCTCGTCGAGTGGCGACACCACCTCGGCGTCCTCGGCCGCGATGGGAACGGCGAGGCGGTCGCGCGCGCCGGCGAGCAGGTTCTTCATGCTGGTCTGGTCGCCGTACCAGTCCCCGCCCCCGCCGTACTTCAGCTTGCCGACCGAGAACGCGCTACTGGCCACGGCTCGGGCCGGAGCTGGAGCGGCAAAGGCGGCGGCGAGTGCGGCGGCCGCGCAAAAGAAGAGGAGGCGCGAGATCGTTCTCACGCCTCCATTCTAGGTCACGCCGGGCGGCCCCCGTCTACGGGGTGCAGAAGGTCAGCGAATCCGGTTGGGTGATGGTCCGCGCCTGGAAGCTCTGCAGCACGGAGCGCCCGACCACGCGCGAGTTGCCGTCGATGGCTTCCACCGTCCAGTAGAAGAAGCTCGTCAGGGTCAGCGTGTTCTCGTGCAACACGTCGCCGAGGCCGGAGCCGAGCTGATACGCGTGCGAGCCGTCGGGCGGCGTGAAGCCGTAGAAGAAGAGATGGTGGTCGAGGCGCTTCACTTGGAGGAGATAACGCACCGCGCCGGGCACCGGGTCCCACACCAAGACCGGCGTCGAGTCCACCTTGGCGGTGAACGTGGGCGTGCTCACCGGGCAGGTGATGACGACCGTGCCGACGAGCAGGCTGTCGGCCGTCGAGGCGGCGGGCATGGTGGCCTGATTGGTGAGCGGCGAAACGCCGGTCTGCGTGCCGTTGAAGGTGCCGCGCGCCAGGTAGTCGGCCTGCCGGTTGGGCTGCCAATCGTGGTCGATCGCTTCGTAGGTCTCGACGCGATCGTTGAACGTGCCATCGAAACGGGCCGGCACCTGCAGGATCTCGTCGAAGCCCTGGCCGGGCACGCGGCGATAGATGCCGAAGCCGTTGGCCGCCGAGCGATCGTAGATGCGCATGCGCACCGCCGGCGTCCGCGCCGAATCGGGACCCTGCTCGATCATCTCGACGGTGAGGAGATTCTGCGTGTTGATGCCGGAAGGCGAGAAGTCGCTCGGGACGTTGCCGGCGTTGCGTCCGCAGCCTGCCGCCGCGAGCGCGAGAAGAGCCAGCGCCGCCGACCAAGCGCGGAAGCGCGAGAGATCCTGCCGCATGCGATCGAAGTTCCTTTCCCGGCTCCCTCTCCCCTCCATCAAGCCGCCCGGGCGCGCACCGGCCGCTTCTTGCGGTCGGTCCAGTTCCACATCTCGAGCGCCAGCGCCGAGGCCACGTAGATCGACGAATAGGTGCCGAACACCACGCCCGCGACCATGGCGAGCGCGAAGTCGTTGATCACCTCTCCGCCGAACACGTAGAGCGACAAGGAGGTCAGGAACACGGTGAACGAGGTGATGATCGTGCGCGACAGGGTTTCATTCAAAGCGATGTCGAAAGCGCGGTCGTGCGTTTCCTTGGACAGCGTCTTCATGCGCTCGCGAATACGGTCGAAGACGACGATGGTGTCGTTCATCGAGTAGCCGGCGAGCGTGAGCAGCGCCGCCACCGTGGTCAAATTGATCTCGCGCCCGGCGAAGCACAGGATGCCGAACACGATGAACACGTCGTGGAAGAGCGCGATCACGGCGCCGAGCGCGAACTTGAATTCGTAGCGCACGCCGACGTAGACGAGGATGCCCAGGATCGAGAACAGGATCGCCCACACCGCCTTGCGCGCCAGCTCGCTGCCTACCTTGGGGCCGACCGAGGTCTGCCCACGCAGCTCGGCGGTGACGCCGGCGTGCCGCGTCTCGATCGCCTGCTTCAAGCGCGGGAAGGTCTCCGCGCCCTCCTGGTGGCCGAGGCGCACCAGGAACTCCCGGCTCTCCGCGCCCACCGTCTGGATTTCGGCGCCGTGGAAGCCAGCCTGATCGGCCGCCTTGCGGATGTCGTCCACCTGCATGGCCTGCGACACGCCGACGTCGATCAGCGTTCCGCCCGTGAAGTCGACCGAGAGCCGAGGCCCATGGTTCAGGACCAGCCACACGGCCGTGGCCAGCACGAGCGCGGCCGAGAAGCAGTAGGCCACACGCCGCCACTTCATGAAGGGAACATTGGTCCCGTGCAGAATCTGAAGCATGTGTTCCTTCCCGCGTCCCCGGTCCTACCGGCGCGTCAGATGCTCAAGCGGCTCAGCGTCCGCTTGTGCTGGATCAGGTCGTAGACCATCCGGGTAAAGAGGACCGCGGTGAACATGTTGGCGATGAGACCCAAGGACAGGGTCACGGCAAAGCCGCGAATCGGCCCGGTGCCGAACTGGAAGAGGAAGGCGGCCGAGATCAGCGTCGTCACGTGGGCGTCGAGAATCGTGCGGAAGGCGCGGTCGTATCCCATCTGGATCGCGGTGCGTATGGTGCGCCCGTTCCGCAGCTCCTCGCGGATGCGCTCGAGAATGAGCACGTTGGCGTCGACCGACATGCCGATGGTGAGCACGATGCCGGCGATGCCGGGCAAGGTGAGCGTGGCGTGCACGCCCACCAGGCAGGCGAGCAGGTAGAGCACGTTCAGCAAGAGCGCCGCCACCGCGAGCAGGCCCGAGAGGCGGTAGTACACGAGCATGAACACGATCACGGCCAGGGTGCCCACCCACGCGGCCTTCCAGCCGGCCTTGATCGAGTCTGCGCCCAGCGAGGCGCCGACCACCGTTTCATGGATGACGTGCACCGGCGCGGGCAGAGCACCGGCCTCGAGCACGACCGCGAGATCCTTCGCCTGATCCGAGGTGAAGCGGCCGGAGATGCTGGCGGTGCCGCTCGGAATGCGCTCGCGGATCGAGGGCGCCGAGTTCACGACCCCGTCGAGAACGATGGCCAGCTGGCGGCCCACGTTGGCGCCCGTGACCTGGGTGAAGGTGCTGGCGGCGCGCGGGGTGAGCTTGAGCGCCACCTCCCAGCTGCCCGGGTTCTGCTGGCTGATGTTGGCCATGGCGCTGGCCACCGACTCGCCGCCCAGCGCGGCTTCCTTGCGCAGCGCGTAGAGCCACTGGCCGCGGCGCCCGCCGGTGCCGTCGGTCTCGGGCCCCCAGGCGAGCTGCACGTCCGCGCCCATCACCGTGTCGACCTGCGCCAGCATCGACTTGACCGTGGGCACGTCGGCGCTCAACACGAAGCCCTGCGCCCCTGCGATGTCGAGGAAGTGCGAGGTCAAGGGCTTGGCGGCGAGCGCGGTGTCGACCTTCACCTGGCCCAAGCGCACGCGCTGGGCGAGGGCGTTATCGAGACGCTCGAAGAGCTGCTGGCCCTCTTCGGGCGTGATCACGAGCTTGAATTCGAGCTGGGCCGTCTTGCCGATCAGGTCCTTGGCGCGCTGCACGTCGGTCACGCCGGGGAGCTGGACGACGATGCGGTCCAAACCCTGCTTCTGGATGAGAGGCTCGGCGACGCCAAACTGGTCGATGCGGCCGCGGATGACGGTGATGGCGCGGTCGACGGCACGGGCCGCCTCGGCCTCGCTCAGTCCGGTGCGATCGACCTCGAGCT